>JAQAZP010000278.1:0-11369 GCA_032127265.1 Acidobacteriota bacterium | reverse complement strand
ACGCACATCGCCGAGCGGACCCCCTGGGTCATCACGCTTTGTGCGGAATCGAACCGCTGATCCACCACGGCGTCCCGGGTGAGCAATGACACCCGTTGTTCCACCACCTGCCGCAGGATGGTTTGGCTCGGACTGAACGGTGTGTCACGGCCATGGTCCCCTCGCCGGCGGGAGATCACCTCCTGGAAGATGCAGCACTGGTCCGCGGTCTCGCCCTCAACCGCCAGCAGCATCAGGCAACCCCGCTGAACGGGCAGGGAATCGAACACCAGGTCCAGCACCAGTTCGAAGATGTCCGGAAGCGGCCGGTTGGAAATCAGAGCCAGCGCGGTTTTATTGATCACTCCCGAAAGACGGGCCAGCCGCTTCGATTGCGATATGGCTCCACCGGTTTCATCGGACGGCAGCACCTCGGACCCGGGAAGTGCCGGCCCACCCGACCCCCCCAGGGTGGTGAGGATTTCCTCCACCGGGACCATCATTGTGCCCAGCATTGCATTCCCCGGGGAATCAACCGTGCCGTCCCCCGATGCGATCATCCCGCCGAGCTCCTTGACCGGCCGGTTTCGGCCGGCGGAGGAGAAAACCAGCTCTCTCTCACCGAGGAGCACGCGGTCCCCGTCGGTCAGCGCCGCCCGCTCCGCGATGCGCGTCCCGTTGACCAGCACACCGTTCTTGCTGCCCAGGTCCAGCACCTGATAGCTGCCCGACGGGTCAGCCACCAGCTCGGCGTGGTGGCGGGAGATCGAAGGATGATTGAGCACAATGTCGTTGTCCGCTGATCGGCCGATGCTGATCTGAACATTGTTCAGTTCGATCGTGACCGGCTCATGAAGGCGGTTCTTGTATGTGAGAGATGCCATCAGTGTGTCCCTGGTGTTGTTTGGTGTTCGAGTCAAAGTATAGGTTTTTGATTCGGCGGCATCAATCTACTGCTCCATTGCGATTGCCCGGACCAGGCTTGAACCGCAGTGACATTGTGGACGCCGGAGCTGGAATTCGCTATGCTTTTTTTAGTTCCCGGCATCTTGATCAGAGGAAAGACGATGTGGTTGACAACTTCCGCCGGCGTGAAGATGCCGGGGATTATCTACGGCACGGCCTGGAAAAAGGAATGCACGGCGGACCTTGTGGTGAACGCCGTCCAGGCGGGGTTCAGGGGGATTGACACCGCCTGCCAGCCCAAACACTACGACGAGTCCCTGGTGGGAGAGGCGTTGCAGCGATTGGCCGGGCGGGGTACCGATCGTGAGTCCCTGTTCGTGCAGACCAAGTTCACCCCGCTTCCCGGTCAGGACCCGGGGAATGTGCCGTATGACAGGAATGCTCCCGTCGAGGTGCAGGTTGCCCAGTCGTTCGAGACCTCGCTGATCAATTTGCGGACGGAGTATCTCGATTCCCTGGTTCTCCATTCACCCCTGGCTCCCCACGCCGAATTGATGAATGCCTGGGCGGCCATGGAACGCATTCATGACGCGGGCGGAGCCCGCCAGCTGGGGATCAGCAACTGTTACGACTCCGGCGTGTTGAAGACGCTCCATGCCGCTGCACGGGTGAAGCCGGCGGTAGTGCAGAACCGGTTTTATAAGGCGACGGAGTATGACAGCGACTTGCGCCGCTGGTGCGCCGGACACGGTGTCACCTATCAGAGTTTCTGGACCCTTACCGCGAATCCCCACCTGCTTGCCGGCAGCACCGTTCGTTCCATTGCCCAAAAGCACGACAAAACAGAGCCGCAGGTGCTTTTCCGATTTCTCAGTCAATCAGGCATCGTGCCCTTGAGCGGGACCTGTTCAGAGCAGCACATGATTGATGATGTCGGGATATTTGCTTTCGAGCTTTCCGATCAAGAGATGAATGATGTGAGTCAGTTGCTGAACCGGCCCGCTTGATCCGCTTCCACGGCCCGATTCAAGTGAGGCGGCGCGGAATCCTGTGGCTCAGGGAACTCCCGCCGGTTCATCCTCTACATTCCGGCCCGGCTCTGTCAACGCAGCAGCCGGGCCTTCTGCTGTACCGCGTCTCCGGTTTTGGATCAGATCCGGAAGATCTTGACCCTCCCCGGGCCAGACAGTACACTCGTTTTCGCAATGGATACAGATTGAATTTCCGTGAAACCACTTAGTGCATACGGAGGACGGCATGACTGGGAAATCGATGTGGACCGTGCTGGTGCTCGTTCTTTGCGCCGGCTTGCCGGCCGGTATATGTTCCGCCGCCGAGCTGGACGTGGGCCCGGTGAAAGTGAAGGCGGCCAACGGCAACGAGGTGATGGGGACGGCGGTATTCCCTGATGAATTCCTCGAACTGGAGCGGGTTGAAGGCCCCCCGGTCAAGGTGCGGTTCGACCGCATCCACCGGCTGGTCTTCAAGGAAGTGACCCATGTTGAACGGCCCAAGATCAGACTGCGGGTGGCTATGTATCACCTTGAACGGGTGGGTGGCGGTGAGGGTATGGACGGTTTCATCCGGGCCTCGAAACCGGTGATATTTCTCTTGAAGAACAAGCAGGGTGCCGGAAAATACGAGATCGGCCCGGGGCACCCGGTCCAGGAAGTGCTGTTCACCGGGAATTTGAACAGGGTAGAAGAGGGACTCGACGAGGAGGCCGGTCAAAAGGACTTCGTGCTTGGCCGGGCCGGCAAGGAATACACCGTCGTCGTCCCCGGCAACACGCGCTGGATGCCCACCGGGATCACCCTGACCAGGGACCAGCACGTGCACATCACCGCCAGCGGCACCATCAAGTGGGGCACCGACCCGTTGGGCAAGGAGGTGGGCCCCGACGGGCGGCCCCATGCGGACCGTCAGGGAAGACCGTTGCCGGGCAACAACCTGGGCATGCTCATCGCCAGGTTCCGTCCTTTGTCCGAAAGGCCTTACGTGGTCGGCTCGGACAAACATCTCAAGGCCCCGGTGGACAGCGAACTGGAACTGGGGATCAATGATGACAACCTTACCGACAACACCGGAAACTTCCGGGTGAGCATTGTCGTCGATCCAGTCTGATCCGGCCCGTCCCGGGCTGTCCTGGTCCTTACTTGCGCCATTGGTCCCCAATCCCTGGATCGCCTGGCCGCTCACGGTTCAATGCGTGTTTCATCCCCTGCGTGAGCAGATTTGAGAGCAGCAGGCTTTCCGCGCTGCGCAGGGCCGCGCGTTTGGCCCTGCTGTCGTGGAACAGCTGGCCATAGAGATAGAAGGATCCCAGCGGGATGGCGTGGCAGGCCGCGTTGCCCAGGGGTTCGACATACCGTGACGCGATCCTCGAATGGTATCTCGTAGCGACCGGATTTGAGCCTGGTTCTCCCATGCTGGGCGTAGTGCTGGATGGTGCTGTCCAATACCAGGAATCCCGCCGTGGCCGCGGTAAAGATGGAAAAGGTGGTCCACTCCGATTCCCAGTGCAGGGGAGACGTTTAGATTTCCTTCGTGTTCCGCGCAATGTCGAGCAGGACTTCGGTGTTCAATTAAACCTCCTCCTGCGATTCCGCTGATTCAGCCGCTCTCCAATATACAGAACGCTGGATGACCGGTCAGGCTCAAAAAAATTGTTTCGTCATGAGGTCACCTGGCATATGATAGATAAAATTAGTAGGTGACTGTTCCGGTTCGGAAACGGTCTCTACATACGGGAATGATGAGTGGCGGTTTCTCGGGCGTATGACCGGACGGAGGACGCCCTTGGCATAAGGAAACGGGAGACAATGGACCGGATGAGCATCGAGAAAGCTTACGGGCAGCTAAAATCCAAGCTTGGACGGGTGGTTCCGGACGTGGAACTGCGGCTCAAGGCCGAACTGGTGGCCGAAATAGAGCAGTTGAAACGGGAGCGCGGCGCGCTGATCCTGGGCCATAATTACATGGAACCAGCGCTGTTCCACTCGGTTCCCGACATTACCGGCGACTCTTTGGAACTGAGCCGCATGGCGGCCGTGGCCGGGGAGCAGGTCATTGTTTTTTGCGGCGTGGTGTTCATGGCCGAGACGGCCAAGATCCTTTGCCCGGAAAAGACCGTGCTTATCCCCTCGCTGGACGCCGGCTGCTCTCTGGCCGAGAGCATTACCGCCGAGGATGTGCGGGAACTGCGGCGGCAGTATCCCGGTGTACCGGTGGTGACCTATATCAACACCTACGCCGAAGTGAAGGCGGAGAGCAATATCTGCTGTACGTCGGGCAATGCCGCCGCGGTGATCGAATCGCTGGGCGACGGCCCGGTGATCTTCCTGCCCGACGAATACCTGGCGCGAAACACGGCGCGGGAAACGGGCCGCCGGATCATCTTCCCCCACAAGGGGCCGCGGGCGGCTGCCGGGCAGGATGAGGATCTGGAATATGCCATGGTGGGTTGGAAAGGCCGCTGCGAAGTGCACGAGCAGTTCACCGTGCAGGATATCGTGGACGTGAGGGCCCAGTTCCCGGCTGTGCTGGTGCTCTCCCACCCGGAGTGCAGTCCCGAGGTGGTTGAGGCCTCGGACTTTTCAGGCAGCACAAAGGCCATGATCGAGCACATCCAGGAGTCGGAGGCCGAGCAGTATCTGCTGCTCACCGAGTGCGCCATGGGCGACAATGTGGCCGCCGAGAACCCGGAGAAGGAAATGTTGCGGCTCTGCAGTGTGCGTTGTCCGCATATGAACCAGATCACCCTCGAACAGACCAGGGATGCCCTGCTCCATCTGCAGCACCGCATCGAACTGCCCGAGGAGATCATCCGGAGGGCCCGCCGGGCCGTGACCCGGATGATCGAGGTGGGCCGGACCCCGGTCCCGGCCTAGGGTTTCCTCAGCGGTTGGACAGCGAGGCGGCCGGCATCGCTTTCCCCGTGCCCTCGCTGGGTACGCCCGGGGCAGGGCGGAACCGGGGATGGGGAAACTATCCGCGGCATGGATTGACGTTTCAAGGTTGTGGTGGTACTTATACCTGCCATTGCCCGTTCCTGCCGCTTCCGGTGGTGCACCAGGCCCCCGCCGGGCCGGCGAGGAAAACGAGTATGTGGCCACCCTCTTCGAGGTGGTGCGGCTGGCCCCCGATTTCCCGGTATCCTGGGCCGCGGGCTCCCGCTGACCTCCCGGGAACTGCTTGTGCTGATCCCGGCTAGTCGAGGTAGCCGAGCTTCTTCAGCTGCTCGGTCACCGATTCGGACAACAGCACCTCGGTTCCCGCAGCCTCGGGCCGCTGGGTCAGCAGGCTGTCCAGCAGCCGCTTCATCTCCCGCGCCGTTTCCGGATTCAGGTAGACGAGGTTCCGTCCTTCCAGGGGGTCGTCCTCGATACGGTACAGTGCTCCGGCATAGGTGCCGTTTGCCGGGTAGTATTTCCAGCCGTCGAAACTGAGGCAGACCGGCACGTGGGGCATGTCGATCTGGGACAGTGCCGGGCGGGGCCCATCCTCTCGTCCCTGAAGCAGGGGCAGCAGGCTGCGCCCTTCGAGGATCTCCGGTGCGACAACATCAACGGTATCGAGAATGGTGGGCAGGATGTCCAGGCTGCGGACCTGCTGTTCGACAACGGCTCCGGCGAACTCATTGCCGGGGAACTTGATGATCAGCGGCACCCGGAGCAGCTCTTCGAACAGCGTGTGGGAGTGCCAGCCCCAGCGGCCGTGTTCGCCCAGCTCTTCCCCGTGGTCCGAGGTGAGGATGATCAGGGCCTCCCGGTAGAGCCCCTGTTCTTTCAACAACTCCACCAGTCTGCCAAAAGCGTGGTCCATCTGACGAATTTCGGCGTCGTAGGTCGAGGAAAAATAGTCGCCGTCCTCACTGGTCAGCTGGATTCGGCCGTCGTAAATGTCCCGATGGATTTGCGGTGTGATCTGGTCGGGCAAACTTCCGGAATAGGTCACCCCCAGCTCATCGAGATATTTCCTGTCCGGTGTGTAGGGGTGGTGTGTGTGGTAGGTGTGGAGGAAGAGGAAGAAGGGCTGCCGTCCACCTTCGCTCATCCAGCGGCCGGCCATTTTTACCGTGTAACGGAAGTTGTAGATATCACGTTGATCGTTGGGCAGGCAGACATAGCGGTCGAAGCCCTGGTCAAAGCCGAATTCGGCCGAGATCTGGCCCCCGTCGTTGAAGGAGATCGTGCCGTACCCGGCCTCACGGAGCAGCTCGGCCATGGTGGTGCAGCTGTCGGGAAGCGGGCGGGGGCCGGAGATGAAAGCGCCGTGATGGCTGGGGAGCAGCGAAGTGAAAATGGAGGCATGGGAAGCCATGGTTGAGGGCGCCTGGGCAATGGTGCGGGAGAAGAGGGCCCCATCCGCCCGGAAGCGGTCGATGTTCGGTGAGGTTTCCCTGGTGAAACCATAACACCCCAGGCGGTCGGCTCGCAGGGTGTCGATGGAGATGAGGATCACGTTGCAGCCGGGACGGCTGATCTGGTCAGCGGGTTTGGAGCAGCCAATGGCCAGTACGACGCAGAGCGTTGCCGCGATGGCCGTCAGGGTCAGGACCGCAGCTGATTTCGTTGCTCGGTGTCGCTCGAACAGCCGCATCCGCAGATGTCCTTCTGATTAATTCCCATATTTCAACAGCGGTTGGTCATGCCGCGGGCACCATCTTAGGAGAAGAACGATGGCGACGCAAACTCGGGGCGGAGGAAACCAGCTATCGCCCCGGTCGATTGACTCTGGAGGAGGAACGATTTACTCTTTTATCCACGGTTTTTTCCGCCATGTGTGGTGGTTGCCGGGAACAGGCAGCGGTTTCACTACCAGGAGTTATTTTCGTAACCAGGGGGCGAACGATGTCGGTACTGCAAGGAAAGGTGCTGATTGCGCAGGGGGGCGGTCCCACCGCCGTAATCAACCAGAGCCTGGTGGGGGTGGTGCTGGAATCCCGCAAATTTTCCCAGGTGACCAGGGTCTACGGGGCGGTACACGGGGTGGACGGGATCGTCGACGAGAACTTTCTCGACCTGACCCAGGAGACCACGCACCACCTGGAACGGGTGGCCGGCACCTCTTCCTCGGCGCTGCTCTCCACCCGGACCAAGCCGGACGAGGCGTTCTGTGCCCGGATGTTCAGCGTGATGAAGGCCCACGATGTCCGCTACTTCTTCTATATCGGAGGCAACGACTCGGCTGACACGGTGCGCATCGTCAACCAGCAGGCCGAGGCCGAAGGCTACGACCTGCGGGCGATCCACATCCCCAAGACCATCGACAACGACCTGGTGCTCAACGACCATACTCCCGGCTATCCTTCAGCCGCCCGTTTCGTGGCCCAGGCCTTCATGGGCGCCAACCTGGACAACCGCTCGATCCCCGGCGTCTACATCGGCATCGTCATGGGCCGTCACGCCGGCTTTCTCACCGCGGCTTCGGTGCTCGGCCAGACCCACGACGAGGACGGACCCCACCTGGTCTACCTGCCGGAGCGGCCCTTCGACACCGGGCGCTTTCTCGACGATGTGGACAAGACGATCAAGCGGCTGGGCCGCTGCGTGGTGGCGGCCAGCGAGGGGATCTGCGACGCCAAACACGTGCCCATCGCCCAGAAGCTGGTCAAGAACGTGGAGCGGGATGCCCACGGCAACGTGCAGCTCTCGGGGAGCGGCGCCCTGGGCGACATGCTGGCCGACCTGGTCAAGAGCAAGCTGAAGATCAAGCGGGTGCGCGCCGACACCCTGGGGTATCTCCAGCGCTCCTTTGCCGGGGTGGTTTCCGACGTGGACCAGGGCGAAGCGCGGGAGGTGGGTGAACGGGCGGCCCAACTGGCCATCTGGCACAACCTCGACGGGTCGGTGACCATCAGGCGCACCGGGCGTTACTCGGTTGATTACAAGCTGGTGCCCCTGGAGAAGGTGGCGGGCAAGACCCGCACCATGCCGGCGAATTTCATCAACCGTGAAGGCAACGGGGTCACCGAGGCCTTCCGCACCTACCTGCGGCCCCTGCTCGGCTCCGGTTTCCCCAGCACCCAGCGGTTGCGGGCACCGGTCGTTCCCAAAGTGTACAAGAAGTAATAGCCGAGCCGCTGCTCCGGATCCTTTCGGGACCGGAGCGGCGGTTTTTGACAGGTTCCGCGAAAACCTCTACACTTTTTTTCAGTTCAGCCACTCGTAGAGGTTTTCATCTTGAATCGCAGGCGGATCATTATTCTGGTACTGGCCGCAACGGTCTGTTTTGCGGTCACGTCGCTGATGCCATTCGGCCGGCCATCGCTGCGGGTGGAGCTGAATGCCAGGGGTAGTGATGATGGCGGTCCGGGGACCATCGCCTGGGCCGCTGGCGATGATCCGTTCACCAGCCAGGCCTCCCTCCCCCTGGACCCGGTGACCAACAGGTTTCAGCTGCAGGTGGTGGAACTGCCGGCGGCCAACCCGGCCGCCTGCCGCCTGGCCATCGAACCGCTGGGCCGGGAAGGGGTGGTGCTCTTTCTCAGTGACCTGCGGATATCCTGCCGCAGTGGGTTCATCACCCGGCTCTGGTCCATCGACCCGGCCCGGCTCGCCCCTTCGGATCGACTCGACCTGAAGCAGGTGAAGCCCGGCCTGTGGCGACTCTCCGCCCCGGCCGGCGTCCCGCGGATCTCCATCGACCTCGCCGGTCTCGAGTCAGTGTCCTTTCTTCGCGCCGAAACAGCGGCATGGTTTCTTTTCTGGGCGGCACTGGTTCTGCTGACTATCGGTCTGTCCCGGGCCGCAGAACCCATACCGCCGGCCCGTCTTCTGGTTTATGCCGCGGCGCTGTTGCTCATCGCCGTCCAGGGCTGGAGCGCCCTGCGGACGGTGCCCTACGGGTCCCCCCCGGACGAGATAGCCCACGTGTCGTATCTGATTCACCTCGAGGAGCGCGGCCGGCTCTTCCCCGACTATCACAACCGTTTTCTTTACTCCGAGCAGGGCGCGGAGCTGGACCACTTGAACTACCTGGCCCATCCGCCGTTTTACTACGACCTGCTCAAGCCCTTTGCCCCACGGGGCCCGCGCCTGATCGTCTCGCGGCTCCACGACCTGCGCCTGGTCAACCTCGCCCTGGCCCTGTGCGGGGTGGCGCTCTTTTTCTGGATCGGCTGCCGGGAGCCGCTGCCCCTGGCTTTCCATCTGTACTATGCCGTTGCGCTCAGCGCGGTGCCGATGGTCTCCTACCTCGCCGGGTCGGTGAACAACGACAACCTGCTGCTCATCGCCGGCGGGCTGGCCGTGTACGGTGCGATCCTCTTCCTGCAACCCGAACCCCGGCCCGCGGGGCTGGTCCTGCTGGGGGCCGGGCTTTCCCTGGCCCTGCTGCTCAAGGCCACGGCCGGTGTTCAACTGTGCGTTCTCGTCGGCCTGGTCCTCACCCTGAGGGTCATCCGTGACCGGTCCATTGCGGCCTTCCGCGGGTTTCATTTGCCGGTGTTCATTCTTCTCTGCCTGATCCCGGCAACCTACTACCTCTGGGCCTATGCCGCCTATCACACCTTCATGCCCCAGTTCGGCGCCACGTGGTACGAGCTGCCCGAGCGCCCGGTGGCCCTCTCCCCGCTGCTCTTTATCCGGCGCTTCTTCCGCGTCCTCTACCTCTCCTGGACCGGCATCCTTTCCCACAAGAGCCTGTTCCGGGTCTCGCTGATCAGCGCTCTGCCACTGCTGCTGCCGCTGGGACTGGCCGCCTGGGGCTTTTTCCTTCGAGAGCAAACGGAGAAGAGACCGTTCTTTGCCGTGCACCGCCGGGCCCTGGTCAGCCTGCTGCTGCTGCTGGTCTTCCATTTCACCATGGTGTACCGTTACCATCTCTCCAGCGGCTATCCCGGCGGGATGCAGGCCCGGTACTATTTCCCGTTGATGCCCTGTGTGCTGATGCTCTCGTTCCGCCCCTTTGCCCACAACCTGCACCGGCCGGTGGTCAGAGTCTGCCTGGCGCTGCTGTTGGCCGGTCTGCTGGCCAGCGGGATCTGGTTCTACTGGTTCCGGCTGCTCTGACCCTTTTGCTTCGGGTGCCGACGATGAAAGTGATGATCCAGATTCCCTGCTTCAACGAGGAGGAGTTCCTCCCCCGCACCATCGCCGACCTGCCGGCGGCACTTCCCGGTGTGGACCAGCTGGAGTATCTGGTGGTGGACGACGGGAGCAGGGACCGCACCGCCGAGGTCGCAAAAGAGCTGGGCGTGCACCACCTGGTGCGCCACCTCCGCCGCCAGGGGCTGGCCCAGGCCTTTCTCACCGGGCTCAACGCCTGTATGGAGCGGGGCGCCGACATCATCGTCAACACCGATGCCGACAACCAGTACTGCGGCGCCGACATCATCAAGCTGGTGCAGCCGATCCTGGACGGCGATGCCCACATGGTGGTGGGGGACCGGCCGATCAGGGAGATCCGGCATTTTTCGCGGAGCAAAAAGCTGCTGCAGCGCATGGGCAGCTGGGCGGTGCGCAAGGTGAGCAACACCGGCGTCATCGACGCCCCCAGCGGGTTTCGGGCGATCAGCCGCCAGGCGGCAATGAAGCTCAACGTCTTCAACAAGTACACCTACACCCTGGAGACGATCATCCAGGCCGGCCAGAAGGGGATACCCACCATCTCCGTGCCGGTGCGGGTCAACGACGACCCCCGTCCCTCCCGCCTGATGAAGAGCGTTTTTGGCTATGTCTACCGTTCGGCCTCGATCATCGTCAGGGTCTTTGTCATCTACCGCCCCTTCCGCTTCTTTGCCTTCCTCGGCTCGATCCCCTTCACCATCGGTCTTGTCCTGGGCCTCCGCTTTCTCTGGGCCTTCACGCAGGGGCAGGGGACGGGCATGGTGCAGTCCCTGATCCTCGCCTCGTTCCTGATGGGCAGCGGGTTCCTGCTGGCCATCGTCGGGCTGCTGGCCGACCTGATCTCGGTCAACCGTCAGCTGCTGGAGAAGCTCGACTGGCAGGTGCGCCAGTTGGGGGAGGGGAAGAAGGGGCAGGACTCGAAAGAGGACTGACCCGTATTTCGCAATCAGTCATCTTCTGCGGATTCAGTGCTGGGAGTGCAGCGAAGCGGTGGCTCTCTCAAAAACGCCTTGTGGTTCGAGTCCGGCCCGGCTCCCCGGGCTAATGGCTCAGAGCGTACATGTTCGGGATGAAGTGGCGATCCAAATGACCAGAGGTCGTTGGTATCAAACGCGGGTTGAGTGCGTCCAGTGATAGCTTATATCTCATCATACCAATGATTTGGAGTGATGAAAACTGGACCAGTGTGTGGAGCCCCATTCCGGCTAGCTGTCCCATCGCAACAAAACAGCTATTTCATCAAGAGAGCGTATTTGACAAGATAGCGAAGAGGGACGTATCCTTTTTTGCAAGAACTCGTGCCACGCACTAGTGGCAGAGAATCGCAAGATTTATTTTGGCTCTCCTTCAGTGTTAGTTTAAGTTCACAATGCCTCACCGAGCGTTGAGATTCGGTTGAGAGCTGAGGACGCC
>JAQAZP010000277.1:0-4208 GCA_032127265.1 Acidobacteriota bacterium | reverse complement strand
GAACAGTTGTGTTGCTTTCCTGCAATTCATGGCTGATGCCCCGACGCTATTCAGATCGTTTCCCCGGAACCGGCCGTGGTGGCGGCACGTCTGCGGACGGCCTTGCGGAACCATCCGCCGCTCACCGACGAGACGCGCTCGAGAGAGCGGTCTTCGCCGCGAATGAATTGGGCCAGTTCCAGCCGACCACGGTTGAGGCGGGATTTCACCGTTCCTTCGGCAAGATTCATCGCCTCGGAAATCTCCTGGTAGGTCAGTCCCTGCAAGTCTCGCAGGATGACCACCGCTTTCAGATCAGGCGGGATCTGCTCCAGGGCGCGAAGCAGGATCGCCCGCCGTTCCCTGTTGAAAGTCTTTTGATACGGGTCGGACCGGCTGCAGGCCACGTTGGTGATCTTCTCCCAGTTGCCGTGAACAAGCAGCCGTTCCCGGCGCCGCTTGCGGTAGTGATCGACACACATGTTCTTCGAGACCCTGATCAGCCAGGGGAGAAATGCGGCTTGGAGGTCGAATGTACGGAGGGAGCGGTAGATCTTGAGGAAGATTTCCTGGGTCAGATCTTCAGCCTCCTCGTGGCGTCCGGTGAACTGGTAGGCCACGTTGTAGACACGTCTGCTGTATCTGGTCACGAGTTCTTCCCAGGCCGGGGCTTCACCGTCAAGGCATTTTTTGACGAGTTGGCCATCAGTGATTTCCGGAGGAGTTCCGGTCGCTTCTGTCTCTTTTGCCGGCTGGGGCATCACACCGCGCTCCTTGTGAGGTTGTCGATCTCGGCTCTGGTTCGGTTCACTCTGGAGAGACCCTTGCCTCCCGTCACCTTTGCAATACGGCGGCTGGCCCAAAAAGTTCAGTATTCCCTTATTCTGCGGACGTTTGCTCCCAGAACGCGCGAACGGCTTCCAGCTTGTCCGAGAAACGATCCTGGGTCTGGTGGGGAACCAGCAAAGATGCCCGGTTGACCGTTCCCAGCAATAAAGGACTCAGACGCGATTCAGTGAGCAACGGACTGTTCACCGGCAACAGGGCGGTAAGCAGGATCAGGATGAAGAAGAGAAAGATCAACGCGGCACCAAAGCCCACGACACCGCCCACTGTTCGGTCGAGCCACCGCAGGCCGGTCTTTCTCAGCAGCGAGGAGACCAGGTAGCCCAGCAGCAGGAAGATGATCCAGGTCAGGATGAAGACCAGCACGAACCCGATGGATTTCCGCAGAGACGGGCCGTTGACCAGTCGTTCCAGCAGGTTTCCCGCCGGTTGGTGCAGGCGGGCGGCGAGAACAATCCCGCAGACCAGGCCCAATGCGGCAAGCAGGATTCGGGAGACACCCTTGATCGCGCCAAGGGTGACTCCGGCAAGGCTGACGACGAGAATGAGCAGATCGATGACGTTCATGATGTACCTTCCTTTGCAACCTGTATTTCCGCAGTCTATTCAACCGGACATTCACCTGTCAAAGACAAGGTGACTATCTTGACTTCCGTTCAAAAAGGTGTTGTATTATAGTTACAAGTTTTTCCGATAATAATTACAGTTGTTGTTTTCTTCTCGGATCTCCGCGAGGAAATTGTATTCCGTATTGAGGGGTATCTATCTCCCAGGGAGGGACTCGGATGAGATTGAGCAATATGGGTTGGAGGAAGAGTGTCGCGGCAATTCTCCTACTGATGGTGCCCGCTTGCATCGGCTTTCCAGGTGTTTGGGCGATGGAATCCGATTCCGGAACCCTGCTCGGCGTGATCACCACTGGCGACGGCGGCGGCGTGCATGGGGGAGCGGTGGTTCTAGTCCGAAACACGGTCACCGGAGAGATATTCAATAGCAGTCCCGCGGACGAGCTGGGCATGTATATTTCACGTGAAGTCCCCTTCGGCATCTACGACCTGGCCGTAGAGACGGAGAAAGGGTACTTCCTCACTTCGGACCAGGTGGCGGTGAAGAGCACGGTTCCCCAGGTTATTTCCCTGGCCCTGTCCGAGGATGAGGGAAGCGCTTCTGTTAAGAAAACCGCGGTTTGGTGGAAGTCCCCGGTGGGAATCGTGGTCATTTCCGCGGCTGCGGTGGCCACGGGCCTGGTGGTGGCCAAGCAGCTGGAAGATGACCCGGCACCGGAGAGTCCGGCGAACCCGTAGTTCTCGAGGTCGGCTTCCGGCGATGAAGCTTGACCACCGACACTGATGCCGGACGGCGGGCGGGGGCGATGACGGTATCTATCCGCCCCCGGACTACGCTCCATAGTACCAGCCGGTCCGGCCTGATGGCCAGAGCGCCCTGGCCAGGCTGCTGTCCCGTCAGCCTGGTCACACTACCGTTTCTGTACACCCTGTGGAGGCGATTTGCCAGCTCGCTGGTTCGATCTCTTTCCCGCATCGATTCATTTCGTTGCTCGTCATGTCCCTCGCCCGACCGCTGCGGGGGGACGGATTGTTTTCGGTGCCGCTATCCTGCTGGTCCTCCTTCCGGCGGTGATCCCAGGGTCCTTTTCGCTCCGGGCGGAGGAGGACCCCTCTCCAATCGACGAGACCATTGAAGGCCTGGCCAACTGGGGACCGCTGTACTGGAAACCCCGCATCAGGCTGAAGGATGCGGGGTATGACAACAACCTCTACAACACGGTTCAGGAACAGGTGGGATCGTTCACCGCCACCTTGTCCCCCGGAATCGATCTTTTCATGCCCATCGGCAAACGGAACATGCTGTGGGTGACCGATGACCTCGACTTCGTCTTCTATGAGAAAAACCCTCCCGGCATTTACCTGAACAATGATGGCGCCCTGGGATACGATCTCCACCTCAAACGAATTCATCTCGCACTGGGTGAACGGTTCACCACCAAGCTTCAGCGGCCCAATGACGAAATCGACGCCCGGATCAGACGGGATAACAACCTCCTCAGCGGCGAACTCCTGCTGGAAATTTCACCGCGGGTGGAGGCCGGGCTGACCCATGAAAGCGACAAGATCAGTTATGATGACGCCTCCGTGGAAGAATCGGGAGTCCCGGATAGTATCGCCCTGGTCCTCGACCGTACCGAGCGGCAGAACGGGCTGGTGTTGCACTATGCCGCACTGCCCCGGACAACGTTCCTGCTCAAGGTCAGGCACACCGACTACGATTTCAAGGATCCCGCGAGCACCAGAGAGTCGTCCGAGTTACGTTATCTGGCGGGTGCGGAATTCGATCCCACTGGAATCATCAATGGCGAGCTGGAGGTGGGCTATTCCAGTTTCTCCGCCGACTTCGCGCCGGAGCAGGACTTCGCTGGACTCGTCGGCAAGGCCAAGGTGACCTGGCAGATGAAATCCTGGCTGCATTTCAAGGTGACCGCCGTACGAGACCGGCAGTTCTCCACCTATGCCACGAACCTCTTCTACCTGCGCCGGAGCCTGGAGGGACGTGTCTCCCTGCGCATGGGGGGGGCGGGGTGGCTCGATCTCGGGTATGGCCAGGATCGCAGTGACTACCCGGTGGAGGATGTGAACATCGGTACGGAGGATGACCCGCTGTACGTCAGCCGTGAAGACCGGTTCAGCAACCCGATTCTCGGGTTCAGGTATCTCCCGCGCGAGGGGATGGTGCTGGGGTTCGAGGCGATGTACCGCAACCGGTCATCAAACTTCGCCCGCGATTACGATCGGCTGTTTGTCGCCGTGTCCATCACCCTCAGCCGGTAGTTGTATTCCAGGGCGATGGTTGCGGGTTGAAATTCGGCGTGGAAAGAGTACTATTGAGTCAGGAAATCTACCGGAGTTCTTGACAGTTGAAGCCGGCCACCGCGGCTGGCGCGAATCCGCGGCCCCTGACCGGACCGGGGTTCGATGCCGGGCGTCTGGCTTGTGACGGGAGAGCGGGACGGAGGCGATGGTGAACAGTATCAGCAACAGATGGTTCCTGGTTATCCTGATTGTTCTGTCGCTGGCGGCGGCCACGCCGCTGGCCGGTGTCGTTCGGGCCGACAGTGACGTGTCCCCGGGGCCGGGTAAGGGGCGGCTGTCCGCCGGTGAAGAGGGGATGTATCGCGTCCAGGTCGCCGCTTGTTTTTCCTCGAGCCGGGCCAAGAAAGCGAAAAAGAAAATTGAGAAGGACGACCGTTTCAAGGATCAAAAGTCTGTTATCGAATTCAGCGCCAAGAGCGGCGTGTATCGGGTGGAGATCGGCGAATTCCGTACCAGGGACGAGGCCGAAGCTCTCCGGGTGCTGTTTATTGAAGC
>JAQAZP010000276.1:0-13559 GCA_032127265.1 Acidobacteriota bacterium | reverse complement strand
TATCAGGGAGCATGGGAGTCGCCTGAAAATCTCGTTTCTCGACTACGACTGGAATCTGAACGGGAAGGAATGAGATGACCGACCTGCTGGCCGGGCTTGTGACGGTGGTCTACTTCTGCGCCGCCGGGGGGCTGCTGCTCTACGCGCTCAATTGCTACGTGCTGATCTTCCTCTTCCGCCGCCGGCGGAACGAGGCGGAGGCGATGCGGCGTGATGTGTACCAGCGCCACAGCGACCTTGTGGCGCGGGATGACCTTCCCCTGGTCACCACCCAGATCCCGTTATTCAATGAATTCAACGTGGCGGTACGGGTGATGGAGGCCGCCTGCGCCATGGAGTACCCGGAGGGACTTCACGAAATCCAGGTGCTCGATGATTCCACCGATGAGACGCGGGAGTTGGTGGACCGCACCGCGGACCGCCTGCAGCAGGAAGGCCACTGGATACGAGTGATCCGCCGGGAAGACCGTGAGGGATACAAGGCCGGTGCGCTGGAGGAAGGAACCAGACAGGCCGCCGGGAACCTGCTGGCCATCTTTGACGCAGACTTTGTCCCGCCCACCGACTTTCTGCTGCGTACCGTGCCATTCTTCCTCGACGACGCGAAGCTGGGCCTGGTCCAGGCCCGCTGGGGCCACCTCAACCCCCGCCGCTCGCTGCTCACCCGGGCGCAGTCGGTGGGCATCGACGGCCACTTCATGGTCGAGCAGTCAGCCCGGGCCTGGAACGGTCTGTTCATGAATTTCAACGGCACTGCCGGCATCTGGCGCCGGGAGGGCATCGAGGCCGCCGGCGGCTGGAGCTGGGACACGCTCACCGAGGACATGGACCTTTCCTACCGCATGCAGCTGGCCGGCTGGGGCGCGGTCTACCTGCCCGACCTGGTGGTGCCGGCCGAGATTCCCGAGGTTGTGACCGCGCTGAAGACCCAGCAGTTCCGCTGGGCCAAGGGCTCGACCCAGACGGCGATCAAGCTGCTGCCGGTGATCTGGCGCTCCGGCGAGCCGCTGTTCAAGAAACTGCAGGCCACGATGCACATGACCCACTACTTCGTCCACCCGCTGATGCTCACCCTGGCGCTGTTTGCACTGCCCGTGCTGCTGACCCTGGAGGTCACCCTGGGAGCCGCGCTTTTCACTTTTCTCGCCGGGGTGCTCACCCTGGCCATGATGGCCCCCAGTTCGCTCTACCTGGTGAGCCAGCAGGCGGCACATCCCCGCGACTGGCCCCGCCGGGTGATCTGCCTCCCGGCGCTGGTGGTGATGGGGGTGGGCCTGGCTGTCTCCAACTCCCGCGCGGTGTTCGAGGCGCTGATCGGCCGGAAGAGCGGATTCATCCGCACCCCGAAGAAGGGCGACCGGGAGCGGAAGCGCTACCGCGTCCGCCTGCCCTGGACCGCCCTGGTAGAGCTGGCGGTGGGCGTCTACTGTGCGGCATCGCTCGCCGTCTACCTGCTGCAGGGGAAATACCTGGTGGGGCCGTTCCTCGCCATGTACGCTGCCGGCTTCCTCTTCATCGGCCTGCTCACCGTGGCCCAGCACTTCGGGCTGGAAGAGCTCCTGTCCCTGACCTCCCCGGCGCCTTCCGACCGCGCTGCCGCGGCTCGAGGCTGAATGAAGCAGTGTCCGGACAATACCGAAATCAAATTCCCCGGCAGGGCGATGCCCTTTTTCCTGGCCGGGGCCGTCCTGGCCGGCCTCTGTGCTGTCGGCGGGCGGGGGGGATATGATCTTTTCCGGCCACTGTCTGTTCCCTGGGGTGAACTGCCGGCGGGGCGGATGATCCTGCTCTTCCTCGCCCTCTGGGCCTCTGGTCTGGCCACCCTGCTCTTTTTTCCCCGGGGGCTGAGCCGCAGGCAGGGAGCGATACTGGTCCTGTCCGTCTCCCTGTTCTGCCGGCTGCTGCTCCTTCCCCACCCGCCCTCGGACGACCTCAACCGCTACCTCTGGGAGGGGCGGATTCTCGCTGCCGGGCTCAGCCCGTACAGCCATCCGCCGGTTTCAGCCGTCGATCCGGCGGCGGACCGCTTCCGCGATCCGGGTGACCCGCTCTGGGCCGGGATCAACCACCCGGAGATGACCGCCATCTACCCGCCGCTCGCTTCTGCAGGTCTGGCGCTGATCGCCACAACCTGGTACTCGCCTCTGGCAATGAAGCTGGTAGTTGTCCTCTTTGACCTCGGCACCCTGGTGCTGCTGCTCCTGCTGCTCCACCAGCGGCGGCTGAGCCAGCGACTGGCCCTGCTCTACGCGGTCAATCCGGTGGTGCTGGTGGGGTTCGCCGGGCAGGGGCACCTGGATGCTGTCCAGGGACTGCTGGTGCTTGGCACCATCCTGCTCTACCGCCGCAAACGCTGGGCCTGGATGTTCCTGCTGGCCGGCCTGGCGGTCCAGGTCAAGTACGTGGCCATCCTCGGCTGGCCGTTTCTGCTGCGGCGGGACAACCTGCGCCAGGCCTGGATTGCACCTCTTGCCGCCCTTGGTCCAGTAGCCGTCTGTTGGGGCCTGGACGGGCCGGCGATATTCGACAGCCTTCTCGCCTTTGGCCGGGGCTTTGCCTTCAACGGGCCGGTGCACGGTCCGCTGCGCGACCTGACCGGCGGTATCGTGCCGGCTTCGTCCGTCTGCCAGCTGTTACTCGCCGTCACCCTGCCGTTAGGGTACTGGCGCTTTCACCCCCGGCGGGCGGGCTCCGGCTGCCCCGACCCGCTGAACGGCTGGCTCTTCGTCTTCTGCGCGTTTCTGCTCCTCTCGCCAACGGTGCACTTCTGGTACCTAGCCTGGGTGCTGCCGCTGATCGCCGTTCGGCCGTCGGCTTCCTGGGTGGTGCTCAGCGGAACCGCGGCGTTCACCTTCGTTGCTGCGGGCCTGCAATTCAGCAATGGGGAGTGGCGTTATCCTCCCTGGGCGGCAGCCGCCGTCTGGACCGTGCCCCTGCTGCTGATGCTTGCCGGCCTGCCCCGGGCCTGGCGCCGACTGCGGGGCGGGATGAGCCGGCCGCACCCCCGGGGGGTGAGCGTTGTGGTCCCCGCCATCGACGAAGGTGAACAGATCGGCGCCTGTCTCGAGAAACTTTTTGCCGACCCGGTGGTGCGGGAGGTGATCGTGGTGGACGGCGGATCTGCCGACGATACCGCCGCAAAGGCCGGGTCGCTTGGGGCCCGGGTGCTGGTGCACCACAAACCGCCGGAGCTTGGCGGGGGGCGTGGCGGCCAGATCGCCGCCGGTTGCCGGCTGGCGAAGGAAGACGTGGTGGCCGTGGTTCACGCCGATACTCTGGTCGTTCCGGGAAGCCTGTCCCGTGCCCGGGAGCTGCTGGCCCGCAACCCGGACGTGGCAGGCGGCGCTCTCGGGTCGAGGTTTGACGGCCGCGGTCTCAAATACCGGCTGCTGGAGACGGCCAACGATCTCCGCGCCTCTGCCACCGGCATCAGTTACGGAGACCAGGTGCAGTTTTTTCGCCGGGCGCCGATGGTGGAGACGGGCCGCGTACCCGACATCCCGCTGATGGAGGATGTGGAGCTGGGCCTCCGGTTGCGGGCTATGGGCCGGACGGTCTTTCTGTGGGAGAGCATTCTCGTTTCTTCCAGGGCCTGGCGGCGCGGCGCGGCAGGGAAGGCCTTTCTCGTGGTGCGGCTGACCAGCGGCTATCTGCTCGGGCGGCTTTTCGGCCGTCCGGATGCCGCGGCCATGTACCGACGCTACTACTCGTGACAACTTCTCGTTTATCTATTCAGCCCTGTTCGTGTTATCGTATTTTCCTCCCGGCGAAAAACTGCCGGGTGGGCTCGACACTGATATTCGGCCGGCCCGGGAAAGGGCCGGACCGGGTCGTCATTCATGAAAGGAGCATTGGAAGATGAAAAAGATGATCGTTTCCGGGTTGGGGTGCCTGGTCCTTTTCCTGGCCGTCGGGGTTGTTGCCCAGGCCCACTGCGAGATTCCCTGCGGGATTTACGGCGACGAGATGCGGGTGCAGATGATCGCCGAACACATCACCACCATCGAGAAGTCGATGAAGCAGGTCATCGAGCTCTCGGCCGCGGAGAAGCCGAACCACAACCAGCTGGTCCGCTGGGTGAACAACAAGGAAGAGCATTCGGACGAGATCCAGCATATCGTGACCCAGTATTTCATGACCCAGCGGATCAAGCCGGCCGACCCTTCGGACGGCGAGGCCACCGCTGCCTACGTGAAACAGCTGACCCTGCTGCACAAGGTGCTGATCCAGGCGATGAAGGCCAAGCAGACCACCGACCAGGCGGTGGTGGACGACCTGCGCAAGCTGCTGGATGAATTCAGCGAAGCGTACCTGGGGCACAAGGTAAACTGAGCCTGCGGGAGTTACCCCCGACCGGACCGTTCCCCCCGGTGGTGCCGGAGTTCCGGAACACCATATTTTTGATTGAAAGCCGGTCACAGTCGGTTTCGTGATTGCATAGAGATATATGAACGACGGGAGTACCGCAGAGCGGTGAGCCGCATCGGTGGCTGGTTAATCTCTACAATTACAGGTAGTCATATGGGGTATTGCCCCGCAACCGATTGGAGGCAATCATGAATTCCGGATGGACGAAGATTATTGTGGCCGTGACGGTTCTGTTCCTGGCCGTTTTTACCGCCCAGGCACAGGACAACTGGTACGCCCAGAGCTCGGGTACCAGCCAACCGCTGTTCGATGTCTGTTTCGCCGATGCCGATAACGGCTGGGTCGTGGGGAACGGGGCCGTGATCCTACACACCGCCAACGGTGGCAACACCTGGAGCGAGCAGACCTTCGACCCGGTCTCCAACCTTTTCGCAATTCATTTCGCTGACCCGCAGAACGGTTGGGCCGGGGGATATTCGGGCAGCATTCGCCACACCATGGACGGTGGCCAGACCTGGGAAATCCAGGAATCCGGGACGAACGCCTACATCTATGGCGTGTACGCCGTGGATGCCATGAAGGCCTGGGTCGTCGGCGGCATCACGCCGGGTTTCTATAACGGGAGCCAGTTCATTCGGCACACATCGGACGGCGGGGCCACCTGGACCCAGCAGCACGGTGCTTCCGGGTATGCCACTTTCCCGCTGAACGCCATCCACTTTGTCGATGCCAACATCGGCTGTGCGGTAGGCGGCGGCGGGGCTTACGGCTCGACCATCCTGTTCACCACCGACGGGGGCGCTACCTGGACACCGCAGTCGGCCGGCGGCCTGCTGACCGAGCTGACGGATATCTTCCTCCTCGACCAGTACACCGGGTGGATCGTCGGCCGCTACGGCGTGATCCTGCACACCACCAATGGCGGCGCCACCTGGACACCCCAATCCTCACCCATCGCGGCGTGGCTGACCGGTGTCAACTTCGCGGATCAGGACAACGGTTGGGCCAGCGGCGGCACCAGCCTCGAGGCGGTGATGCTGCACACCAGCAATGGTGGATCTACCTGGGAGGTGCAGGATACCGGCGGATTTCCCCTGCTCTACAATCTCTTCATCCTGGATGCGGACAACGGCTGGGCCGTGGGATACAACGGCACGATCATCCACACCTCGCCCCTGCCGCCGGAAACGGTTGCGGTGAACCTGGGATGTCTGCCCACGTCGGGCGAGCTGCCGTTCAACGTCACCATCCAGGCGGCGCTGTCAAACATCACGGGTTTCAACCGGACCGTGGCCGGCCGGATACGGGTCGACCTGGCCAGCGGGGGCTCGATCACCAATTACCGCACCGGGTTCACCAATGTGGCCCCCTTCTCGAGTTTCACCACCAGCTGGGTCCAGAACCTGCCGGCCCTCTTCGCCCTGGAAGGGACAAACGTTTTCACACTCACCGCCGAGGACGTGACGGCCGCGCCATACAATCAGCCGCCCTATCCCGCCTCGGGGGACAGCGACATTGATACCTGTGCTGTCCTGGGGATCGTTCCGTAGCCGGATTAGTGAAGCCGGGTGCGGGGCCCGGCCGATGTCAGGCCCCGCACCCGGCATGTCCAGGTGGCAACGACATTCCGGGCCACCGCACTGGAGGTTCTACCAGATGAACAGAACGAAATGGACGTGCGACATGAGCCTCCGGGCGATTCTGGCCATGGCGGCATTACTTGCCCTCCTCGGGACTTCTCAGGCCTCGGCCGAGGCGCCGGCCGTGGACTGGATGCAGCCGTTCGGCGGCTCGGAACTGGACTGGGGCTATGCCGTGACCGCCACCAGCGACGGTGGCTTTATCATAGCCGGATACACCGAGTCCATGGGCGCCGGGTTCGAGGACGGATACCTGGTCAAAACCGATGCCGCGGGCAATGTCCTCTGGGAGCGCACATACGGTAATGTGGCCGAGGACCGTTTCTACGCCGTCACCGAGACGGCGGACGGCGGCTTCGCCATGGCCGGGGTCACAGGGCTTGGGGCCCCCAACTGGGATGCCTGGATCGTCAGGGTGGATGCCCGGGGTGAACTGCTCTGGCAACAGACCTTTGGCCGCTCAGGGGACGAGGATGTGGTGCGCAGTGTGATCGAGACCGCCGACGGAGGCATCGTGGCGGCCGGCGACACCTTCAACACCGCCACAGGACGCTCGATCCTGGTGGTCAAGCGGGCTGCGGACGGCTCCCCGGGCTGGGATTCCACGGGATTCGGCATCGACATTCCCTATGGCTACGCCGTTCGCGAAGTCGCCGGCGGCGGGCTGGCCGTGGCCGGCTATTCCAGTGATGGGGTCACCTTCCCCGAGTTCGACGCCTATCTGGCCCGCCTGGATGGCGAAGGGACTCTGCAGTGGGAGAAGCCGTTCGACGCCGGATACGACGACCGGGCCTACGACATGATCGTGGTGGAGGACGGGTTCGTGCTGGCCGGGAAAATCGGGGCCGCCATGTCCATCTGGCGCACCGATACAGGAGGGAACCTCCTCTGGTCCAATACATTCGGATCCGTGGCCAGCGACTACGCCCTTGCAGTGGTCCGCACCCCTGACGGCGGATTTGCCCTCGGCGGTTCAAGCTACCGCTACGCCGAGGGCGGGGAATACCAGTCCTACGTGGTGAAGACGGACGGCAGCGGCGCCTTTCAATGGGAAACCCTGCTGGGCGGGGCGGCCTATGACTGGTGCGCCGGGCTCGATGTCACCGGCGACGGAGGCCTGATCCTGGCCGGGACCACCAACTCCTACGGCAGCGGCGGGTATGACCTGGAACTGGTCCGGCTCAACGGTGTGGAGGACGGCCTGGTGGCTGCCGACCTGACCTTGTTTCCGGCCTCCGGTGTATTGCCGTTCGCCGTGTCGGTCAGTGCCGGTTTACAAAATCTGACCGTGTTTCCCCGCCGAGTTGCCGGGCGGTTGGACGTGATTCTCGGCGGGGGCACGATGATCACCGGCTTCCGTCAGGGTTTCACGAACCTCTTGCCCAGCGACGTGTTCACTGCCGGCTGGCTCCAGCCCCTGCCGGCCACGGCTGCGCTCCTCGGCGAGAACGAGTTCGTGCTTCAAGCGTTTGACGTGACACCGGCGCCGTACAATCAGCCGCCCTATCCCGGGGCCGGCGACACGGACACATCGCGGTTCACGGTGACGGCTGCGGCGCCGTGAATCCTGGCGGGGCAGTCTCGCCGGCAACGGGTACATGAGAACGGTGCCTTCCGTCCTTTCCGACGGCAAGGCACCGTGCCCGAGTCCTGCGGGTTTATTTTGCCCTGCGGGTTATTCTACGTTCACCGCAATCCGCCGAGGCTTGATCTTTTCCGCCTTGGGCAGGTTGACGGTCAAAACACCGTTCTTCACTCTGGCCGAGATCCTTTCCTGGTCCACCTCGTTGCCCAGCTTGAACTGCCGGAAAAAGTTGAGCAGGCGAAATTCGTCGTGGATCAGATCGGGATTCGGGCTGTATGAGGTCTTGCCCTTGATGGTCAGCAGGTAATCTTCCACCTGGATATCGACGTCATCGTTGGTGACGCCGGGCAGGTCGGCCAGGACCATCAGTCCCTCGTCTGTTTCGAAGATGTCCACCGGGGGAGACATGAACTGGGTCTCCTCCCTGGTGGCCAGTGTGGTGTCCTCACCCATGTTCGAGGCCACTTCGATATTGGCATCGGGGGTTGTCTTTTCGGCAGCCATTGTATGCACCTCCTTCAGCTTTCCGGAGTATTCGGTCAGCTGATGTTGACCTTGATTTTCCTCGGTTTCGCCGCTTCAGCCTTGGGCAGAGTGACTTTCAGCAAGCCGTCCTTGTAGCTCGCTTCGATCTTCTTGCTGTCCACTTCCGTGGGGAGGGTCACCGACCGGAGGAAGCGGCCGCTGGCCCGTTCGTTGCGGTGTATCATCTCCGGGGCGATCGCTTCCGACAGGGCCAGCTTCTCACCGGTGACGGTGAGCTGGTCGCCGGCAATGGAAATATCCAGGCTCTCCGGGTCGATACCGGGAGCCAAGGCCTCCACACGGATGTTGTCCGCGTCCTCGCTGATGTTCATCAGCGGGTAGGACCTTGCGGCGCGGCCGGGAAGGAACGAAACCCGGGAAAACGGGAAACCCCATCGAGGCGACCGTTCAACGACCTGGAGCCGGTCCATCTCTCTCCGCATCCGGTTCAGTTCATCAAAAACGCTCATTGTCATTGGACTCATCGGTTCCACCTCCTATATTAGGGTTGCTTGCCATCATTACATCTGTCGCACGACAGTTAGATAAAATCGGCTGGCGGCCCTGTCAACTGGATGGTGGCTTTTTATACCCAAAGCCCTTATATTAATGAGCACACGCCTTGCCTCTAATCGGAGGGTCTGCAATTTTCGCAAGGCTTTATCTATTTGTGAAAATCGCGGGCATCGCCCCACCCGGAGGATTTCCATGATTACAGCTCGACGACTCGGCCGAATCAGCGGTCGCGTCATTCTCATCCCCTGTTTGTTTCTGCTGCTGGCGGCGCCGTATGCCGCCGGCGAGGAGCTGGTCATTCGCGCCGGTTCAGGCACCGGCCAGACCGAATATCTCGGTTACGGGCACTGCCCCAGGGTGGCCGACCCGAAGCTTGACGGCGGCGGGATTCCGGTCAGCTTCACTCTGCTCCAGGGCATCAAGGATCTGGAGTACGATGTTTCGGTGAACATCACCAGCGGCATCCGGCTGGTGCGGCGGCTCATCAGGACCAGGCTGCCGGGATCGAGAAAACCGGTGGAACTCTGGTGGGACGGCAAGGACCAGGCCGGCCGGTTTGTTTCTCCGGGTGAATACACGGTCCGGGTCAGTGCCGACCGCCTGGGCGCGGTATGCCGGATCAACTATCCTGTGGATATCATTCGTCTCGGGATCACTGAGATCGAGGCCCAGCCCTCCAACAGCGGCGAAGAGTGGCAGATGGTCTATTTCAGGAAGGGGAGCCAGTACGCCTTCTACGCCACTCCAGCGATCCACGAATATCTCAACACCGCCCGGGGTGGGGATGTCTCGGATCTCGACCTGAACAGCGGCGAGCCCCGCCCCGCCGTTGCGGTGCACACGGCCACCGACGCACCGGTGCTCGACGGGTCGAACTACGACACCGAGTGCTACAACTACCCGCTCTGCTACCTGATGAACAGCCGTCCCCGCTTCCAGGTAACCATGGGGGACAGCTGCACCATGGCCGACGGCACGGCCGGATGGTGCGGTTACCCGGTTCAAGGGGTGCAGATCCGCGGGCTGGCCGAAGATTCTTCCGGACTCTGGGAGAGTACCGCCGAGAGTATCAGGCCGGGCACCAGTTACGCCTTTGACGGGCCCGAACTGCCGGACAGGGCCTGCCGTACCGACAGCACCATCACCTGGCGCTGGCAGTACCGACAGTTTGGCCAGGGTGTGTGGGTCGACATCCCCGGCTCCATAACGACCCAGCACCGCTTCTACACCATCGTCAATGAGCCGTATTGGCCGTCCGGGGCCAGCGGGACGCAATATGCCGGTCCCTGGGTGGAGGTGGCCGACTACCTCAACACCTTCGCCGATATTCTGAAGATCAATACGATGGACGAAGCCCTGACGCTCAAAGCCCTTATCAGGGGATACTTCGGCCAGGAGGGGCCGCTGGACACGGCCATCGAAGGGCTGATTTACGACTGCTATTCCATGGGCGGCGATGGCGGGGCCACGCATTACTACAGTTTCTACAGTGAATATATCCAGCTCAGCCGTCTGCTGAACAATCACGCCAACGGTGTGTATCTCAATTGTTCCGACGTCTCTTCCTCCAGCTCGGTCATGCTGGGCATGCTTGGCGTGCAGAACGTGAGGATGGTCTACCTGGGCAACATGTCACTGCGTGCCATCTGGGGTATCGGTTGCCCCGATTACACCCTCAACCTCTGGGGCGGCAGCCACGGGTTCAGCTATCACCACATCGTCACCCGGGATGGGGGCGTGCACGTCTCCGATGCCTGCATGTGGCTCGACGAGGACGGCGATCCCGATTCGCTCCCCGGCACGCCCGGGTACAACACCGACCGGCCCTGGTCGGGGGCGGATGGCTACAACGAGCTGTCAGCGACGAACAATGTGTCCCTGAGTCTGGACTCGCTTCCCGATATCCAGTGAACATGAGGCGGCCACCATGCAAAAAATCAATGCAGCAATTGCCCGCTCACTGACCGCCCGGGTTGCCGGGTTGTCGATCATTCTCCTTCTCGCGTTCACCGCGGCCGCTCCGGCGGCGCAGCAGTCATCCGGGATTGCCGGCCAGCGGCTGGCAGCCGCGGCCGTCCGCTATGAGTCAGCATCCTGGCCGGCCGGCCCGGTCCGTGCCGCTCTGCCGCTGATCGACATCTCGTTCGACGGCTATACCGGCGGTCCGGTGGACTTCAACCCCGGGGCGCCGGTGATCCGCCGGTTCGCCGACCAGCAGGGCGTGGAGCGCTTTCTGGTGGAAATCTCCGTCCGGGAGACCGCCGCCGAGGCCCGCACCGTGCTGCTGGAGTACCTGGCTTCGATCAGCTCGTCCCGCAAAGTCCCAACAGCGGCCAGTCTCGACATCAGCGCCGGCGACGTCGGCTTTGTCGGCCGTGCCCCGGAAAAGCGTATCTCCTGGATCGCGTTTCTCCGTGGCAACGTTGCCGTGCGCGTGGCCTGCCTGGACCCGCGTTCCGATCCTCATCCGGAGATGGACCGCCTCGCCGCCGCACTGGACCGGCAGATCCTCGATCAGCCGGTGCTGCAGGACGACGAAAAGGCCGGACAGACCCTCATCACCTCGCTCGGTGCGGTTCCGGCCTGCAGGGCCGGCGACACGGTGCCCCTGGAGCTGCAGCTGACCGAGGCACCGCTCGCCGTCCAGTGGGTGGTGGGGGGGCCGGGTCAGGGCTATGTGGAGCAGGACGAGGCCGGTGTCTGGCGACTGTTTACCACCAGGGAAGGCACCATCGATCTCGGCTGCCATGTGCTCGGCGGCAACGGGTTCACGGCATCAAAGAGCGTGACCATCGAGGTGAGCAGGTAACCGGTATCTTCAACCCATCCTGAACTCCGTGTCCCGGCCGCCGTCTGACCCGGCTCCGCGAAACCCCATCAGATAAAGAAAGGCCCGGAAGAGCTGCAATCAGCATCTTCCGGGCCTTTGGCAGTCAATCAACCGGGGGCAGCCGCGAGGCGCCCCCGGTCAGTCCCTAAACCGGGTTAGGGAGCATTGGCCACCACCACGTTGACCTTCTGGCAGGTCTGGCCAGAAGGCGGGTAGGGCGGCTGGTTGTACGGAGAAGGCGTCACGTCCATCGTATCCATCGTGAAGGTGTTGTTCCCAAGCACCGTGACCGCAGCCGGGAAGTTGACCGGGAACTGCGTGAAGTAGAACGAACCCGGCTGGATGTTGGTGAAACCGGTGCGCCACGGGTTGTAGCTCGTGCCGTTGCCGATGGTCACCTTCAGCCGGGCGGCGACGCGGCGGGTGTACACCTGTCCACCGGTGAGGGTGTTGGTCAGGGTGATCCGGTGCATCACCGGGAAGGGCACGGTGCCAGCCGACGGGAGGACTGTGTAGTCACAGTCGAAGATGATCGGCCCCCCCCCCGCGATGTCCAGGATCACGTTGATAATGACCGGGTTGTTCAGCGGCAGGTTGTCCTCGCCATAAGTGGCGGTAAGAATGATGGCCGCCAGGTAGGAACCGTCGTTCAGCCCCGTGGTATCGACACTCACCGTGACCAGGTCGGTTTCACCGTTGGAAGTTCCCGATTGGGGCGTCAGGGTGAGCCAGTCGGTGTTCTCCTCCACAGTCCAGGACATCTCTTCGACCCCGCTGCGCTGAATACTCAATTGCTGTGACGGCGGCGTCCCACCGGTTTCGGTATCGAAAGAAAAGATTTCGGGTTGATTCCAGATCGCCTGCAGCGGGTAGTGAAACCCCATGTCCACGACACCGCTATCCTGTGCCCAGTCGGAGCGGGTGGTGCCGGTGATCATGGGCGTACAGCCGGAATCCACACAAGGGCTGCCCGGATCGAGATAGTAACCGCCGATGGGAGACAAGTTCGCCGGCCAATAGTTGGCCCAGGGGCCGTCGACGAAGAGCGGGTCTGCATCGATGATATCGATTCCTGAGTACCCGCCGTCCACCAGGCTGCAATTCACCGTGGGAAATACGCTGTATCCACCGATCTGTGGAGCGTAAGGAGCAAAGTTCCCATAAAAGATGCAGGAGGCGACCGTGGGAGAACAATAAGATGAATAGAGACCGCCGCCATCGGCTTCCGAGAGGTTGTCGGCGATGGTGCAGTTGATGATTACAGGTTCGGAATCTCCCCTGCAGTAGATTCCGGCACCATTCCCGGACGATTCGTTGTTGGCGATCAGGTTGTTGGTGATTAGCGGGGCGGAGTCGTTATGACAATGGATGCCGCCGCCTTCACCGCTGTTCGCTTCGTTGCCCGTGATCAGGTTGTTCCGGATCAAAGGTGCTGAAAAATCATTGCAATAGATAGCGCCGCCATTACTTCCAGCGATATTCTTGTTCGGATCATAGAGGTGATAATGCCCGATGATGTTGTCCTCAATCTGGGGGCTGCAATAGCGATCGCACATGATGCCCGCACCCTCGGCATATGTACTGTTGCCGATGATCTGGTTATTTCGGATAATCGGTGAGGCATGGTCGTAGCAGTATATCCCTCCGCCACGATATGAGTAATTATCCTTGATGATGTTTTCAATAATCGTCGGGGATGAGTGGTCCTCGCAGTGGATTCCTCCGCCATATCCACTAAGGTCATCCCCATTTTGAATCGTGAAGCCCCTTACCACCGATCCGGCTTGTTCACCGCTGTGGAAAATGAAACCACGGTTTGCCTGCTGGCAATCGATGATGCAGTGCTCCGCGCCGTTCTCCGACTTCAGGGTGATGGCCTTTCCGGTGAAGTCGATGTTTCTGTTCCCGTCTCCGGTGTACACGCCATTGGCCACCAGGACGGTGTCTCCGTCATTGGCCGCGTCTATTCCCGCCTGGATCGTCGGATATTGTGCCGGCACTTTGATCACCGCGGCGGGCAGAAGGGGTGAAGCGAATAAAGCCAGGATCAATAGGAGAGTGTTGAGCAGACGCATGATCTATCCCCCAATGAATG
>JAQAZP010000275.1:0-3506 GCA_032127265.1 Acidobacteriota bacterium | reverse complement strand
CTCGAAGCCGGCAAAATTGGAAACCAGCATGGCGGTGAACATGAAGATGATGTGGGGGATCAGGGCCCAGGCAGCCACCGCGCCCTTGAAGCGGGTGACAATCACTCCGCTGGCGGGCAGGGCACGCTCTTCGGCGCCGCGGGTGATGGTCAGGCGATATTCGATCTTGCCGGCCGGGGGCTGGTGGGGCAGAGCCGCCACCAGCAGGTCATCCCGGCGCTCCATCGGGGCAGTGGTCCACTGTTCATTGCTGGTGTAGCGCCGCCAGGTCACCGTGCCGGTCACCACCGGGTCTTCGGCAGTAACCACCACCTCCTGGTCCCCCGGGCCGCCATGGGTCCGTGTCAGGCTGTAGGCCACCCGGGCGCCGTCCAGATCTAGCTCGCCATCCAGGGGGTAGGTGGGTCCGGTCTGTCGCTGGTAGACAGCGCTGGCCAGGGTGAGCAGCAGGGCAAGAATCCAAAGAGTCGCAGTTTTCAGCACGTGCGGTATCCTCCATTCAGTTTGACCGACCGTCAGATTCTACCCGAGTGGTCTGGTAGAGTAAACAGGCGGTGCGAATGTCATTGCGAGTCCCCGACCCGCGGGGGCCACGGGAGGTATGAGCCAGGAACAGCGCTGGCCCGTAGCTGTCATTGCGAGGAGAGGGCCTGGCCCTCGAAAGCAGCAATCTCCTCTTCACCGTGCGGTCTTTGAGATCGCCGCGTCGCAGGCGGGTCGGAATCACTGTCTGAGCGAAATATCGAGAGGTCTTTGACCACCCTCACGTGAACTCGAGACCCGTGAGCGAAGACGGAGATACCGACCTGCCTGCGATGACAATGGGGCTTTGTGCTTCAGGAAGGTTACAGAATGAAGCGCGCCGAGATCTCACTCAGCCGTTCCAGCGGGTTCCAGGCGATGCCCAGCAGCAGCACCAGGGCGGCCAGGGCCCCGATGATCACCGCGTGCAGCCGGCCGAATGGGGCGTCGCCGAGCCGCTGGAGGTCGGGGGTTCTGGCCATCCCGCCGGCGTGCAGGCTCAGTTCCTCGGCGAAAAGCGTGCGCTGGCTCCGTTCGCCAAAGGCCACTTCGCGCTCCACAAGATGCCCCTTTTTCACCGGACTGCCGGTGAAGAACATCGCCTTGACCACTCTCATGTAGTAGAAGAGCGACACGGCGCTGTTCAGCACGCCGAGCAGGGCCAGCCAGTAGAACTGTTTCGATGCAATGATGGCGCCAAAGAGCTTGAACTTGGCCGCGAAACCGCCCATGGGCGGTATGCCGGTGAGCGAGACGAGGAAAATCGTCATGCAAACGGCCATGAAGGCGCCGGTGGGGGAGTTCCAGGCCAGCCCGCGGAACCCGGTGATCGACGGATGACCGGAGCGGTTTTCCATGGCCAGGACCACCAGGAACGCCCCGAGGTTCATCAGCAGGTAGACCGCGAGGTAGAAGAGTATGGACTCCACGCCCTCGCGGGTCAGGATCACCAGCGGCATCATCATGTAGCCGGCGTGGGCAATGGAAGAATAGGCCAGCATCCGCTTGAGGTTGTTCTGCGGGATGGCGGCCAGGTTGCCCAGGGTCATGGTCAGGGCGGAGATCACCGCCACCAGCATCGGCCAGTTGAACGAGGTCAGCGCCGTCCACTGGTCGGGCATGCCGTGGACCGGCACGGCAAAGGCATCGTAGAACAGGCGGATGAACAGCGCGAAACCGGCGGCCTTTGGTCCGACGGAGAGGAAGGCCGTAATCGGGGTGGGCGCTCCCTGGTAGACATCGGGGCACCAGAGGTGGAACGGCGCGGCGGCGATCTTGTAGCCGATACCGGCGAGGATCATGATCAGGGAGATGCCCACCGCCAGGTGCGTGTTGGTGGCCGCAAGCCCGGTCAGGGCGGTGCGGATCCCCTCGAAGGAGAGGCTGCCGGTGAGGCCGTAGACATAGGACATGCCGAAAATCATCACTGCGGAAGCCACGGCGCCGAAGAGGATGTACTTCAGCCCGGCTTCGCTGGACTCGCGGTTGCGGCGGAGGTAGGCCACCAGCGCGTAGGACGCGAGGCTGACCATTTCCAGCGAAACGTAGACCAGCAGCAGGTTGCGTGAGGCGGCCATCAGGTTGATGCCGATGGCAGTGGCCAGCAGCAGGGCGTAGTACTCGCCGCGGTCCTGCCGGTCGAGGGCCCGGGAGCCGATGGAGAAGATCACCGCCAGTCCGGTGGCGGTCAGTGAGATGATCTTGAAAAACAGGGCCAGCGGGTCCAGAGCCACCATTCCGGAGAAAAAGGTGATGGATGGTTCGCCGAAAAGTCGAATGGTGGCGGCCAGGGCCACCGCGATGCCGGCCAGGGCCAGCCAGGCCGCGGCCCGCTGACGGCGCCAGGCGGGAACCAGGTCTGCCAGAAGAATCAACACCAGGAACAGGGTGAGCAGAACTTCCGGGGCGGCGAGGGTAAGGCCGGTCCACACCTCGCCAAGACTGCTCACCGCTCTCACGCTTTCGGTTTCCATCTCCTCAACTCTCCGCGACGCCGGCTATTTGACCAGCTGGTTCAGATAATTCAGCGATGTGCTGATCAGGTTGAGCACCGGCAGGGGATAGACCCCGAGGAAAATAACGATAGCTCCCAGCGGCACCAGGGTGAAAAGCTCGCGGCCATTGATATCAGGCAGTGTTTTGTACTTCTCCTTCAGCGGTCCGAAGAAGATCCGCTGGTATGTCCAGAGCATGTAGGAGGCGCCCAGCACCACGCCGGAGACGGCGATGATGGTCAGCACCCGGTGGGACTGGAAGGCGCCGAGGAAGACCATCACTTCACTGATGAAGGCGGAAAGCCCGGGAAGCCCGAGGCCGGCCATGAAGGCCAGTCCGGTGATCACGGAGTATTTCGGCATCTGGGTGATCAGGCCGCCGAAGCCGTTGATCTCCCGGTGATGTGCACGGTCATAGATCACGCCAACCAGCAGGAAGAGCATGGCGGTGACCGTGCCGTGGTTGAACATCTGGAACACCGCGCCGTTGATCCCCTCCGGAGTGAAGCTGGCCATGCCGAGGAGTACGAAGCCCATGTGGCTGATCGAGGAGTAGGCCACCAGTTTTTTCAAGTCCTTCTGCGCCATGGCGCAGAGGGCGCCGTAGATGATGTTTATCACCCCCATCACAGCGAGGAAGGTTCCGAAATATCTCGTGGCGTCAGGCAGGATCGGGAAACTGATTCTGAGGATGCCGTAGGTCCCCATCTTCAGCAGCACACCGGCCAGGATGACGCTCACCGCGGTGGGCGCCTCCACGTGGGCGTCGGGCAGCCAGGTGTGGAAGGGGAATACCGGCACCTTGATCGCAAAGCCGATGAACCGCGCGAACCAGCAGATCAGCCGGAAGTTTTCGCCGGTGAGCGGACCGTTGTGGGCCGCCTGGTTCTGCAGCACCACCAGGTTGAAGGTGTGCTCGCCGGTGGCCGGGTCGACACTGAAGAAGTAGAAGGAGAGGAGCACCAGCAGCATCAGCACGCTGCCGAACAG
>JAQAZP010000274.1:0-15630 GCA_032127265.1 Acidobacteriota bacterium | reverse complement strand
ACGGTTTCCGCTGCGAGACCTGCCGCACGGAGGCACCGGGGGGCTACAGACTGCAGAGCGGCATGATCTCCCGATTGCGGGTTTTTGCCGGCCTTGGTCTGGAGAGAGTGCTCAACCGCACCACTGCCGAAAGCCTGAAGTTGGATGTGCGTCTTGAAAAGCCCTTGGTCGGTTGCCTGCGGCACCACCTGGGAAGGGAAATCCGATCACTGTCGGCCATTTCCGCACTGAATTCCATCGGGAACCCCTGATCTGGAAATACGGCATTGCACAATTGGCTGATTGTTGTAAAATTATCCTCTCATTTAATCTAAGTTAGCAAGTGCCAACATGCCGGGTTTCCGGTGCACCGGGGATTGTCTCCACCAGGTTTGGAAGAGTCGAGGAGCCAGAAAGATCATGACCAGCTCAAAATTCGTTTACTACTTCGGTGACGGCCAGGCCGAGGGCAAGGCCGAGATGAAGAACCTGCTTGGCGGCAAGGGCGCCAACCTGGCCGAAATGACCAATCTCGGCATCCCGGTGCCGCCGGGGTTCACCATCACCACCGATACCTGCATCCACTTCCTGAAAAATAACAATGAATTCCCCGCGGGCATTGAACAGCAGGTGATGGACAACCTGGCCCGTGTGGAGCGGTCCATGGGCAAGACCTTTGGCGACGAAAGCGACCCGCTGCTGGTCTCCTGCCGTTCCGGGGCCCGTGCGTCGATGCCGGGGATGATGGATACCGTGCTCAACATCGGTCTCACCGAACGGACTATTGTGGGCATGGCCGAGAAGACCGGGAACCGCCGTTTCGTGCTCGACTGCTACCGCCGGCTGATCCACATGTACGGCAACGTGGTAATGGGCGTTGACGGTGAGCACTTCGAGGAGATCCTGACAAAAATAAAGGCGCGGGTCGGGGTCGAGGTGGACAACGAGCTGAACGAGGAGCATCTGATCGAGCTGATTTCCCGCTACAAGGCCTGTGTCAACAAGCAGGCCAACCAGCCGTTTCCCGACGACCCGAAAGAGCAGCTGTGGGGGGCGATTCGCGCGGTGTTTTCATCCTGGAACGTGCCGCGGGCGGTGACCTACAGAAGGCTGAACCGGCTGCCCGACGACTGGGGCACCGCGGTCAATGTGCAAACCATGGTCTTCGGCAACATGGGCGACGACTGCGCCACCGGCGTGGCCTTCACCCGCGACCCGGCCACTGGAGAGAAGGTCTTTTTCGGCGAGTTCCTGGTCAACGCCCAGGGCGAGGACGTGGTGGCCGGCATCCGCACGCCCCAGCCGATCAACAAGGCCCAGAAACGGGACGACTCTCAGCGCTCGCTGGAAGAGGAGATGCCCGAGGTCTACGAGGAGCTCTGCGCCACCTACCTGCAACTGGAGAACCACTACAAGGAGATGCAGGACCTGGAGTTCACCATCCAGAACAAGAAGCTCTACCTGCTGCAGACCCGCACCGGGAAACGGACCGGGTTTGCCGCCGTGCGCATCGCCGTGGACATGGTTGGGGAGGGGTTGATCGACCAGCGCGAAGCTCTGCTGCGGATTGATCCCGAACAGCTGGTGCAGTTCCTCGCCCCGGTTTTCGAACCGCTGGCCAAGCAGGAAGCCATCGACCAGGGCCGTAAACTGGCCCGCGGTCTCAATGCCGGGCCCGGCGCGGCCTGCGGCCAGGTGGCCTTCACCGCCGAGCGGGCCGTGGAGATGGCAGAGGACGAAGGAAAGAAGGTCATTCTCGTCCGCCAGGAAACCTCACCGGAAGACATCGCCGGCATGAGCGCCGCCGAGGGCATCCTCACCGCCAAGGGCGGGATGACCTCCCACGCGGCGGTGGTGGCCCGGGGCATGGGCAAGAGCTGCGTGGCCGGCTGCGGCGCCCTGGCCGTGGATCACAAATCGAAATCGTTCTCCGTCGGCAACACGGTTGTGGTGGAAGGCGACTTCATTTCCATCGACGGCACCACCGGCGACGTCCTGCTGGGCGAACTGCCCACCAGGCCTTCCGAGGTGATCCAGGTGCTGGCCGAGAAGAGCCTCGACCCCGCCGATTCCCCGGTGTTCCAGCGCTTCGCCAGGCTGATGGAGTGGGCCGACGATGTGCGGCGGATGAAGGTTCGGACCAACGCCGACACACCCTATGACTCCGAGGTGGCCCGGGCCTTCGGGGCCCAGGGCATCGGCCTGACCCGCACCGAGCACATGTTTTTTGGCGAGGACCGCATCCGCGCCATGCGCGAGATGATCGTTGCCGATACCCTTGAGGACCGTCAGCGGGCCCTGGACAAACTGCTGCCGATCCAGCGCGAGGACTTCATCGGTATTCTGCGGGCAATGCACGACCTGCCGGTGACCATCCGGCTGCTTGACCCGCCGCTGCATGAGTTCCTGCCCCACGAGAAAAAGGCCCAGGAGGAGATCGCCGCCGAAATGGGCCTGACCCCGGAAAAGATCGCTTCACGGGTCAGCCAGCTCAGCGAGTCGAACCCCATGCTCGGTCACCGCGGCTGCCGTCTGGGCATCACCTATCCCGAGATCTACCGTATGCAGGTGCGGGCGATTATGGAAGCGGCATGTCACCTGATCAAGGTGGAGAAGATCGACGTCTTCCCCGAGATCATGATCCCGCTCACCGGTACCGCCGCGGAGTTCGACATCCTGCGGGAACAGGCTGAAGAAGTGGTGCAGCAGGTCTTCCGGGAGACCGGCGTGGAATCGCCCTACCTCATCGGCACCATGATCGAGATTCCCCGGGCCTGTCTCACCGCCGACCAGGTGGCCAAAAATGCCCAGTTCTTTTCTTTCGGCACCAACGACCTGACCCAGATGACCTTCGGCTACAGCCGTGACGACGCCGGTGTCTTTCTGCCCGAATACGTGGAGAAGAAGGTGCTTCCCGACGACCCGTTCCAGACCCTCGACATTGACGGTGTGGGTCAGTTGGTGGAGATGGGGGTGAAGAAGGGCCGCTCAACCCGCCCGGACCTCAAGATCGGTATTTGCGGGGAGCACGGCGGCGACCCCCGCTCGGTTTACTTCTGTCACAAGATCGGCCTTGATTATGTCAGCTGTTCGCCCTACCGCGTCCCGGTGGCCCGACTGGCCGCGGCCATCGCCACGCTGAACGACTGAACCTGATTTTCATGGCGAGCGCTCCTCCTGACATTGCGAGCGCGGAGAAGCAATCTCCCGGGCAGGTCCTCACGAGGGCCTGCCCTTTTTTTCTGTACGGCTGTACGCGTTCAGGGGGAACGCGGGGTCAGTCCGGCCAGCGCCTCCGGGCTGATCTGGTAGACCAGGTAGGAACCTCGCACCCGGCCCACCGGGTCGAAGTTCTCTCGAATCCAGCGGAATCGCTCTTCCTGGAAGACACCGGTGAGCAGGTTGACCCGCACCACGATGTGACCGGCCGTGGGTTCCTGCGGGTTGAGGATTGCTTGCGGGTGCTTTTGCAGATACGCCCCCAGATACCAGCGGTCCTGTCCCCACTCCAGATTGGAGTCGGCCATCAGCCGCCAGGCGTGGATCCGCGGACCGGCCAGTTCCCCGGTGTAGGAGATGTAGTCGGGGAATACGGCCAGGGAGGAGACAGCCGCGGCCAGCAGCAGGACCGCCGCTCCGATTCTCAGCGGCCTGGCCGGAGATACAGCGCCGGGACCCTTCCCTTGGACCAGCAGCCCCCCGATCCAGATATGGATCAGCGGCAAAGCCGGCAGCAGGTAGCGGATGCCCAGCTGTACCGGGGAGAAGAGGCTGAAGAAGAGCAGCAGGGCCAGGGCCGGTACGAGAAGGAACAGGGACAGCGGACCGGCGGCGGACAGTGCTGTATTTTTGAGCGGCCGCAGGCAACGAAGGACGAACAGCCCCAGGCTGCCCAGGGGCGTCTTGAACAGTGCCACCACAAGGTAGTAGTACCACCATCCGTCATCACTCAGCCGGCCAAGGAGGTAGTTGTGCCCCCGAATCACCCCCGGATGGTTGGAGATGTAGCGGCTGAGATCCAGCCCCTCGAGATAGACCCGGGGAAGAGGCAGGCGCAGCCAGGGCATCCGGGTCTCGATCCAGGCAAAGGTGTAGCTGTGAAATTCGAAGTTCTCCATGGGACGGAACAGCCCGTCGAAACGGTAGACCGCCCCGAGAACGAAAAAAGCGGTCAAGGGATAGAACAGCACCAGAACCCAGCGAACAGGATTCTTGCGCAGGAAGGCGGCCAGGGGAGCCCGGGCCGCTGTGCTGAGCAGGATGCAGGCAAAGGCGGGCACCAGTGCCACCGAAGAGAACTTGCAGGCCTGGGCCAGGCCGAGACAGGCGCCGGCCAGCACGAGCAGGGGGATGGAGGGACTACGGCAGAGCCGCCAGAAACTCCAGGCCGCGGCAGCCATGGCCAGCGCGGTGTAGAGGTCGTTGGTCACCAGCCGGCCATGGGCAATGACGGTGGGGGAGAGGCAATAGAGAGCCAGGGAGAGCAAGCCCCCCCGGCGTCCAAAACAGGCCGTCGACCAGCAGAGCAGACCCAGCCCCAGGAGCATGGAGGCCAGCATGGTGGGCAGGCGGGCAGCCAGCAGAAACCGCCGGTCGGTTTCAAAGTCCTCGAGGGCGCCGCCGCAGATTTTGAGGGCCGCGGCGTTGAACAGGGTCACCGGCATGCGCTGGGCGTCGGCCTCGGGCAGTCGCCCGTCTTCGAGGTAGACCAGGCCGAACTTCAGGTGTTCAGGCTCGTCGTAGGTCGGGCTCGTGTTCCAGGAGCTGGTGACCAGCAGCAGGGCGTGGAGAACAAGAAGCAGGGCCGCGGCGGTACGGAACGGGGTTCGTGAGAGAACTGTATCAGGCTGGTTGGTGGTAGGTCTCATCACCATCTGATTATAAACCAGGGGACCGCTCGTTGACAGGGGGCGGACGCCATGGCTACACTCGGCCGGAACCCAATTCCCACCGCAACACGGGCTGGTGATTCGTGAGCAGCACGCAGGGCAGCAGGAACGAGTGGAAAGGCGGCACGACCGCGGCGGTGATCATCGCCCTGTTTACCCTGGTCTTCTTTCGCTCGGTGATTCTCCATCCCGGCGGCATGATCTACTCACCGCTGTCCGACCTGGTGGGCCAGACCTTCGGCTGGAAACTGCTGATCCGCGACACGCTGTGGAGCGGCGGCGGGCTGGCTCTCTGGAACCCGCACCTGATGTGCGGCAATCCCATACTGGGCAACCTCAACTACGCCCTGCTCTTCCCCATGCACCTGCTCTACCTGCTGCTGCCCACCGGCGCGGCGGCCAGCTGGACCTACCTGCTGACCCACGTCCTCGCCGCAGGTGCCGCCTGGTACTTTCTACGGGTGATCGGCGTGCGGAACTGGGGGGCGATCATCGGCGGCCTGGCTTACGGTTTCGGCGTTCGCAACCTGGGGCACCTGACCAACGGGTTCGTGGGTCACCTGGAGACGCTGCCCTTGCTGCCGCTGGCCTTTGCTTTTGCCGCCAAACTGGCCCGGAAGCGGTGCTGGCGACACGCGGCCGTGCTGGCCCTGGTGCTGGCCGTGATCCTCTTCTCGGCCTTTGCCCAGATCTTTCTCTACCTGATGTTCATCCTGCCGTTCTACTTCGCCTGGCTGGTCCATGGCGAAAAGGAGGACCGGCACTGGCTGCTCTCGGGCATCCAGTTCGCCCTGGCCGTGGTGCTGGCCTGCGGCCTGGCCGCGGTCCACCTGCTGCCGGCGGTGCAGCTGCTGCCCGAGCTTTCCCGTTCGTCGGAACTGGCTCCCGAGCTCTACCGGCTTGGTTCCCTGCCGCTGCGCCACTTCTTCACCCTGGTCAACCCCGAACTGTTCGGCCGCATCGCCCCCCGGTGGAGCTACTTCGGCAGCGCCTACTTCTGGACCCTTGCCTTTTACACCCCGCTTCTGCTGCTGCCGCTGGCGTTTCTCTCTCTCTGCCAGACGGCCGGCCGGAGGCACCGGGACTTTTTCCTGGCGCTGATTCCACTGCTCTTCCTCTTTGCCATGGGGACCTACGGACCGGTCTACGACTTTTGCCACCGCTTCATTCCCGGGGTCAGCCTGTTTCGCGAGCCGGCGCGGATACTCTTCTTTTTCCCCCTGGCCATGGCCGTACTGGCCGGACTGGGCTGGAACGGGCTGCGGCGCATGATGACCCGGGCAACGGCCGGGGCGGGTCGGCGGGCCCTGTGGCTCGTTGGCGGGGCCGGGTTGCTGCTCAGCCTGCTGGCCGCCGGCTACGCCGTGTATCATGACGGATCAGGAGAGGCCATGGCCCGTTCCTTCGAGGTCAGCGCGTCCTTCTTTGGCGGCGGGGCCGGCAGGGCAGCCGACTATGCCGTCAACATCGGGCAGTTGCTGCCGATAACCATAACGGCCAGCCTGATCCTCTTCGCCGCTTCCTTCGGCCTGCTGTTCTTCGCCCTCAAGCGCGGGGCTCTGCTGAAGAGTGACACACTCAAGGGTCTGGCGCTGCTGATTCTGGCCGCCGACCTGCTCTTCTTCGGCCGGGGCTACCTGGAGACCGCTGACAGCCGGCAGTTGTTCCTCGAACCAAATCCCATGATCGAGCGGCTCACCACCCTGGCCGCCGTAGAGCCGCCGTTCCGGGTAGCCGACCTCAGCGGCGCACTGACCGACAACCTGGCCTGCGCCTTTGGCATCGACAAGATGGGGGGGTATGACCCGATCAATCTCAAGATCACCCAGCGCACCTTCGACGTCATAAACCGCCGGGAAGATCAGTCCAGCGTGGCCTGGACCCTGCGGGTGGATCCCGGGTTCCGGCGGGAACTGCTGGACAGGCTCAATGTCCGCTACCTGCTGACCCGGGAAGACCTGGAGACGGATGGCCTGGAGCTGATCCAACGATTTGAGCCGCTGCCGGTGACGCTGCAGAATTACGGCCAGGTACGACTGCCCGGGGTGCGGTTATACCGCAACAACCGTGCCTTCCCCCGAGCCTGGTTCGTCCCCGGTCCTGTTGTGCCGAATCCGGTCGGGGGTGCGGTACAGGAAGTGATTCTGCCCGATTACCAGGATCGAGCGTACACCCCGGCCACCATCATATCCCGGGAGGCCGGCCAGCTGTTGATCGAAGCTGATTGCGGTGAAACCGGCCTGCTGGTGGTCTCCCAGGCCTGGTCCGCCGGCTGGCGGGCGGAGCATGCTGAGAGCGGAAACTCCCTGCCGGTATACCTGGTCCACGAGATGCTCATCGGTCTGCCCCTGGAGATGACGGGGAAGCAGAGGATCCGGCTCTTCTACCTCCCGCCGGGGCTGCGGGCCGGGATGGTGCTGTCCACGCTGTCACTGCTGGGGCTGGCCGTCCTGGTCATCGCCGGACGGCGCACGGGAAGGCCACCAGCCCAGCCGGCGCAGCGCCGCGCGGTTGAGGAAGAACCCCAAGGCGATGAGCACGAACTCGTCGACGAAGGGGATCGGGTCGGGGCGCAGCAGGTCCAGAACCAGGACCAGGTCAACGGTGATGGCCAGGGGGAAGAGCAGTCCTGAGGGAATCCAGACCCTCGGCTCATGTTTTATCGGACTCGTATCACCGTCCTTCTTTTTCAGGAACCACATCACTGGCCTCCATCACGCTGTCGGCTGACGGTGAACCCGGGCCCCTTGTCCAGCAGGAGGTCAACCTGCACGCTGTTCCCGCCGTGGCCGTGAACCTTACAGTGGGCCCCCACCACCAGCCGCCGAATGTCGGGTGGAAACTCGATGCCCTGCAGCGACCTGGTGAACGGCTGCTCGTTCATGTGCGGATGGCGCAGCACCCGCCGGGCCAGTTCGCTTCCCGATGCATCCGTGATGCGCCACCAGTCGGCAAAATGGTCCCAGCCGCTGTCCGCATGGCGCAGGGTGACCGACACCTCCCAACCGGTCTCCATCTCGACCATGGCCACCGCTTCCACATCGGCCAGCGAATCTTCCGTCTTCCGGGCCGAGGCCGTCCGGTCATCAGAGCAACCCGTGATGGACAATACGAAGACAATCACCGCCAAGCCAAGCGAAGCAACGGTGCGGATCCTGGTGAATTGTGACCGGCCATCCAAGGTTTTGCCTCCACTTCATTTCCTAAGTGGTCCTCTTCATAAATACGGTGACGTACCGAGGTCACCGAGGCACCCGGCCCGCAAGGCGCGAGGAGGGAGAATACTCTCTGCAGTATTTGACCGACGAGCAACGCCGTGGGCCGGGATGCATCGGGGACCAAATACCACCGTATTTATGAAGAGGGCCACTAAGCCTTACGGCAAGCCAGCGCCGGTTGTTTCATCCCAGGGCGGCGTTGACAGGGGAAGGCCCCTGTGATATTTTATTTACTTCAATTATTACAACCATTTGGAGGAAATCGTGGGCGGAATAGATTGGGGCAGCGCTATTTTGCAGTTCGTGGTATTCGCACTGGCGATCACCGTGCACGAGTCGGCCCATGCCTGGTCGGCCGACCGTCTGGGCGATCCCACGGCCCGCATGCTGGGTCGGATCAGCCTCAACCCGATGGCCCACGTGGACATCTTCGGCAGTCTGATCTTCCCGATCCTGCTGGCGATCTCCAACCTGCCGGTATTCGGCTGGGCCAAGCCGGTACCGGTTAACCCGAATAACCTGCGGCGGCCCCTGCGGGACAGTGCCCTGATCTCCGCTGCCGGACCGTTGAGCAATATCGCCCTGGCCCTCTGCTCGATCGTTCTATTTCGGCTGCTGATAGCCGTGCAGACCCAATTGATCACGATTGTCGGGGCTTCAGCGCTGGTCGGCGTCCTCATTTTTTTCAAGTGGTGCGCGATCATCAATTTGATCCTTGCCGCGTTCAACCTGATCCCCATTCCCCCTCTGGACGGCGGAGGGATTCTTTCCGGATTCCTTCCCTACCGGGCCCTGTCATTTCTCGACACCATCAGGCCGTACGGTTTCGTCATCCTGATTGTCCTGATGTTTTCCGGGCTGATCAATTCCTACGTCTACGTTGTCGTGCGTCTGACCGAGGCTTTGCTGGGACTGTAATCACCGCGTTTACTGACGCAGTACTTGCCCCGAAGGTGCGGCAGGGGGTATAACTCCGGGGCCGGAATCGGTAGCCGGGCGTCCGCTCGAGAACAGGGAACGTTGAAGTGAACTCGTCCATCCCCCAGGATCAACGCTGGCAGGTTAAACTCGATATTTTCGAGGGGCCGCTTGATCTCCTGCTTCACCTGGTGCGCAAGGAGGAGATGGATATCCGGGACATCCCCATCGCGACCATTGCCGACGAGTATCTCAAGTATCTCGACCTGCTCAAGGATCTGGACCTCAACGTGGCCGGGGAGTTCCTGCTGATGGCGGCCAGCCTGGTCTATCTCAAGTCGAGGGTGCTCATCCCGCGGGAGCTGCTGCAGCACGTGGAGGACGTCACCGGGGACGGGGAGGATCCGGAAGAGCTGTTCTACCGCGAACTGGAAGAGTACCAGCGCTTCCGTGAAGCGGCTCAGCGGCTGGCCGAAAAACGGCTGCACCAGGATTCGCTCTGGCCCCGGGGCGGGCCGCCCACCGAAGTGGACGAGGATGGCGAGCCCTATCTGGAGGTTACCCTCTTTGATCTGGTGGAAGCGTTTCGCGAGATCAGCGAACGGCTGGAGGCCGAGCCGGCAGGAATGCACATCGAGCGCAAGCGGACCTCCATCGGGGAAATGATCCGCCGGCTGGCCGGCCGCCTGCGCGGCGCGAGATCTCTGGACTTCCACGAGATTTTCGTGGACCAGGGCGGAAAAATGATGGGCCGCTCCATGCTGGTGGCCACTTTCCTGGCTATCCTGGAACTGATGCGCCTGCAGGTAATCAGGGTACTGCAGCGCAAACGGTTCGAAACGCTCCGGGTGTTCAAGACCGTATCCGACGAGGAACTGGAAAGAATCAGCAATGAAGGAATCAGAGAAGAAAGCACTGGTTGAGGCGCTGGTTTTTGCCGCTGCCGAACCGGTCTCGGCCAAGAAAATTGCCGCGGCAGTTGACGAAATCAGCAAGGACGAGGCCAAGACCCTGCTGGAAGAACTGGCCGCTTCCTGTCTTGAGGAGAATCGCGGGATCTATATCCGTGAAGTGGCCGGCGGCCACCAGATGATCTCCAAGCCCGACTATGCGCACTGGATCCGGGCGCTCAACCAGGATCGCAAGGCCGCCCGGCTGAGTCGTGCGGCACTGGAGGTGCTGGCCATCGTTGCCTACCGGCAACCGATCACTCAGCCCGAAATCGCCGATGTTCGGGGGGTCCAGTCCGATGCCCCCTTGAAAACCCTCCTGGGCCGCAAACTGCTCCGCATGCAGGGGCGGAAGAACGTGGTGGGCCGACCAATTCTGTACGGGACCACCAGGGAGTTTTTGCTTCAGTTTGGCCTGCGGGATCTCAAGGACCTGCCCGACATGGAAGAGTTCGAGCAGTTCATTGCCACCGAGGAAGCCGGTCCGCCCCATGCAGAGGGTGATCAACCGCAACTCGAAGAACTGGAAAAAGAAAGTGAACAGCACTCCAGCGAAGACAGCCGGGGGGAAACCGGCGGAGAAGAGTAGCCCTCAAGGCGAGCGACTCCAGCGGGTGGTGGTCGTTGGCGGCGGCGTTTCGCGACGCAAGGCCGGCGACCTGATCGGTGAAGGACGGGTCAAGGTCAACGGAGTTACGGAAATCTCCCCCGGGAAAAGGGTCGATTCACGCACAGACCGTGTTTCGCTCGACGGGAAGCTCCTGCTTTACGTCCATGCCCCGCACCAGCTCCAGTACATCCTCTACAACAAGCCCCGGGGTATGGTCTCCACCATGAGCGACCCGGAGGGCCGTCCCTGCCTGGGGGATATTCCCGGCCTGCCCCCCGGGCGGCTGTTCCCGGCAGGACGTCTGGACTTCAATACCGACGGACTGATCGTCCTCACTGACGACGGCGCCTTGGCCCAGAAGATCGCCCATCCCCGGCACGGCTGCCGCAAGACCTACCGGGTCAAGGTCCGCGGCCTGCCCGAAAAAGGACAACTGGACCGTTTGCGGGCCGGCATGGTGCTGGACGGCCGGCGCACCCGGCCGGCCCGGATCACCGTTATCCCAGGAAAAGTGAAAAACTGTCAGTTGCAGGTGGTGATTGGCGAAGGACGAAAGAACCAGATACGCCGGATGTTCGAAATGATCGGCCATCCGGTGGTCCGGCTGACCAGGGAAGCCATCGGTACGGTCAAGGCCCGGGGTATCGCCCCGGGGGAGCACCGCAGATTGACCAGCCCGGAAATAAAGGCCCTGCGCAATCCCGGAGAACCGTTCAAACGGCCCGGAACCAAGCGGAAGCGGCCGCCGGATGCCAAGGGGAAATCTGGCCGAGGAAAAAGTTAGCACCACAATCCATCATTCGTATTGGAGGACGCCGTGAAGGATTTTCTGCCCGAAAACATCCGTGCCCTGAATCCGTATGTCCCCGGCAAGCCCATTGAGGAGGTGCAACGGGAACTGGGCATCAGCAATGTTTGCAAGCTGGCCTCCAACGAGAATCCGCTGGGACCGTCACCGCTGGCCCTGGCCGCCCTGGGCAGCGCCCTGAAATCGTTGAACCTCTATCCGGACGGCAGCGGGTATTACCTGAGAAAAAGGCTGGCCGCAGTCCACGGAGTCGGTGAGGAGCAGATTATCCTGGGCAACGGTTCGGTGGACGTGATCGAAATGGCCTGCCGGACCTTTCTCGGCCCCCGGGACAACGCGGTGATGTCCGCCGGCGCATTTATCATGTGCTTTCTCGCCACCCAGGCGGTGAACGGCAACGCGGTGATGATTCCCATGGCCGACGGTGTGACCCACGACCTGGAGGCCATGACGGCGGCGATGAACGGCAACACCAAGCTGGCGTACATCGCCAATCCCAACAATCCCACCGGAACCATGGTGGACCGGGCGGCGGTGGACCATTTCTTCGATTCGATTCCCGATCATGTACTGGTCCTGATGGACGAAGCCTATTTCGAGTACATGGACCACCCGGACTATCCAGATTCCTTCCGCTACCTTGAGCAGGGCCGAAATATCGTCATCCTGCGTACCTTTTCCAAGGCCTACGGACTGGCCGGACTGCGGGTGGGCTACGGGGTGGCCTCCGAGGAGATCATTTCCGGGCTGAACAAGATCCGCTCCCCGTTCAATACGAACTCACTCTGCCAGCTGGCCGCTCTCCATGCGCTGGATGACTGGAAGCACCTGGAAAAGAGTGTTGCCCGGAACCGGGAGGGAATCACCTACATCCAGGGTGAGCTGGATCGTCTGGGCGTTGAATACACGCCGTCTTTCGGCAATTTCATCCTGGTCAGCACTGCCCTGACCAGCAAAGAGGCTTTCTCGGCATTTCTCCAGGAGGGCGTAATCGTCCGTCCCATGGCCGGATACGGCTTCCCGAATTCATTCAGGGTGTCCACCGGTCTCCCGGAGGAGAACCAGCGGTTCATCAAGGCCCTGGAGAAGGTTATTGGCCGCGGAAAGGGGTAGGTCTGACCATGGGAAACCCACCGCTTGACCAGGGCGGCACGGAACCGATGGCCCGCGCCCTTGGCGCTCTTCAGCTGGTGGTGGCCATCGATGGGCCCGCGGCCTCGGGGAAGAGCACTGCCGGCCAGATGCTCGCCCGACGCCTCGGCTATCTCTACATCAACTCCGGCGCCATGTATCGTGCCGCGGCCTGGCAACTGAACCTCATGGGTATCCCGGTGGACCAGCCTGAGCGGGTGGCCGCGGCCGTGGAAGACATGGAGATCCTCTATCTGCCACCGGAAGGGGACCGTGGGGCAAGGATCCTGGTGGAAGGGACCGACGTCACCGGCGAAATCGGCACGGCCGAAATTGGGCGACTGGCCTCAGCGGTGTCAGCCATCCCTGCGGTGCGGCGCCGGCTGGTGGCCCTCCAGCAACAGACCGGAACCCGGGGCCGGGTGGTGATGGACGGCCGGGACATCGGCAGCAAGGTCTTTCCAGACGCCGATATCAAGTTCTACCTCGATGCCGGCCTCGATATTCGGGCCAGTCGCCGCCGGCTTGAACTTCTTGAGCGGGGAGAGGCACTGCCCCTCGAAGAGCTTCTGAGACAGTTGGCCCAACGGGATCATGACGACAGCACCCGCGAGGATTCTCCACTGGTCCGCACCCCGGATGCCCACCTGGTGGATTCGGGGGACATGGACCCGGGACAGGTGGTGAATTACATGATTCGGAAAATGCACTGGTTGCTCTGCTGAAGGGACGGTTTTGGCGGTCTTGAAATAGCCACGAACTGGGCTCCGGCCCGAGGGCCTGATCGTGCCTATTTATTGAAATAGTATGGGTTTGACTTGACAAGGCCCAGACCCTCTTATATAATTCGCCGCGTTTCGCTTGGAAAGGTTCGGGTGGTCGACGGTTGTTTTACAGCATCGTCAAACTGCTTGCTGTTCTGGTGTTCAAGCTCTTTGTGAGACTTGAAGTGAAAGGAGCCGAAAACGTCCCTGCCCGGGGCTCTTTCGTCTTTGCTTCCAACCACCAAAGCAATCTCGACCCCTTTCTTCTTGGTCTGGCCACCAGGAGGAAACTGGCCTACTTTGCCAAGGCAGAGTTGTTCCGCTATCGGCTGGGGGCTTTTCTGCTCAGAAAGATGAACGCCTTTCCCGTTCGTCGGGGGGGCAACGACCGTGATGCCATCCAGCACTCTCTGGACATTCTGGAGAGGGGCGATGGATTGGTGTTTTTTCCTGAAGGATCACGGTTTCACGGCGGTGGCGGAAAGTCAAAAGCCAAACCGGGAATGGCGATGGTGGCCTCTCGAGCCGGATCGCCCGTAATTCCCACCAGAATCATCGGCAGCGATATGCTGCTTCCGCCAGGCAAGGCTTTTCCCCGGCCGGGTCGGGTAGTTGTTGCCTTTGGCGAACCCCTGCCGCCTCCTGACGTCAGGGGGGCCGAACCGGCGGGGGCCGGACGAAAAGAGGTCTACCTGCAGTTCACCCACAGGGTGCTGCAGAAAATATACGACCTGCGGTGACGAACGGGCGGAATTCCTGTCCGGCTTCGTCGTGAGAGCGGCCAGCGCCACCAGCGTTGCCGTTTTCAGAAAAATCAACTGTGTGAAGGAGGCTTACGCCCGCAAATGGAAACTCTAAACCATCAACCCAACCAGGCACAGGATGCCGAGAACCTGTCTGCGTCTGAAAACAGCGAAGACACTGCGGTGGATGAAATCACCACCCCGGAAAAACCCAAGAAAGAAAGCAAGGAGAAGCTCGAGGACTTCATCAACGATCAGATCGGCGACACCGATCTGGAAACCACCGAGGATTACGAGAAGCTGCTGGCCTTTTACGACCAGAGTTTCAAGAATCTCGCCGAGGGCGAGGTGGTTTCCGGCAAAGTGCTCAAAATCACCGACCAGGAGGTGATGGTCGACATCGGGTACAAGTCCGAGGGTGTCATAGATATTTTCGAGTTCATCGAAGAGTCGGGCAAGGTGATGATAGCGGTGGGCGACGAGGTGGAGGTTCTCCTCGAGCGCACCGAGAACCAGGACGGCTACGTGGTCCTCTCCAAGGAGAAGGCCGAACGGATGAAGGTCTGGAAGACCATCGAGGTAGCCTACAAGGAAGACCGGGTCATCACCGGCCGGGTGATCGAGAGGATCAAGGGCGGTCTGGCCGTCGACATCGGCATTCGCGCTTTCCTCCCCGGGTCTCAGGTTGATGTGCGCCCGGTGCGGAACCTGGAGAGCCTCCGGGGCCAGGAATTCCGGATGAAGATAATCAAGCTCAACAAGCGCCGCGGCAATATTGTCCTCTCCCGCAAGATCGTGCTGGAAGAGGAAAACGTGATCAAGAAGAGCGACACCCTGACCTCGCTGGAGGAAGGGAAGATGATCAAGGGCATGGTGAAGAACATCACCGAGTACGGCGCCTTCATCGACCTTGGCGGTCTCGACGGGCTGCTCCACATCACCGACATGTCCTGGGGCCGGGTCAGCCATCCCTCGGAGTTGTTCATCGTCGGCGACGAGGTGGAAGTGGTGGTGCTCAAATTCGACCGCGAGCGCGAGCGGGTATCACTGGGCTACAAACAGAAAACTCCCGATCCCTGGGAAAGCGCCGAAGAGAAATACCCGGTGGGATCCAGGGTTCGCGGCAAGGTGGTCAGCCTCACCGACTACGGCGCCTTCGTCGAACTGGAAGTGGGCATCGAGGGTTTAATCCACGTCTCCGAGATGTCATGGACCAAGCGGGTCAAACACCCCTCGAAGGTCGTGGCCATCGGCGACATCGTGGAGACCATGGTCCTCGATATCGATCCCCGCGCCCGGCGTATTTCCCTGGGTCTGAAGCAGACCGAGCCCAACCCCTGGGAGTTGATCCAGGACAAGTACGCCATCGGTACCGTGATCAGCGGCCGGGTGCGCAACCTCACCGACTTCGGGGCCTTCATCGAGGTTGAAGAGGGTATTGACGGCCTGGTGCACATCTCCGACATGTCCTGGACCCGGCGCATCAAACACCCCTCGGAAATTCTCAAGAAGGGTGACGTGGCCGAGGCCGTGATTCTCAACATCGACACCGAGAACCAGCGGCTGAGCCTGGGCATCAAGCAGTTGCAGCCCAACGCCTGGGACGGCTTCTTCAACGAG
>JAQAZP010000273.1:0-46711 GCA_032127265.1 Acidobacteriota bacterium | reverse complement strand
CGGCCATCACCAGGTAGACGAGGAAGACGGCCAGCAGCAGGGCGAAACGCAGGCTGGTGAAGGAGACCTGCATCTCTTCGCTCTGACCGCCCAGTTCCACCGCCACCCCCACCGGAGGCGGCACCCGGTCGAGGACCGCGCGAATATCCTGCACCACGGCGCCGAGACCGCGGCCGCGGCTGCTGCCGCTGATGATCGCCGCCCGCTGCTGCTGCACCCGGTGGATCTCGGCCGGACCGCGGTCCTCATGCACATCAGCCACGGTGAGCAGCCGGATGGATTGGCCCCCGGGGCCGGGAAGCACCAGGTTGCGCACATCGTCGAAAGTCTGGCGATCCTGCTCGCTGTTACGCACCCGGATATCGATCTGGCGGTCTTCCTCGCGAAAACGAGTGGGCACCGCCCCCTGCACCCGGTCGCGGAGGGTTTCGGACATCGTGCGCATGTCGAGGCCCAGGGCGGCCAACCGCTCGCGGTCAAAGACGATCTGCAGCTCGGGGTTCCCTTCCTCCAGTGATGAGCGAAGGTCCACCAGACCGGGAACGTCCTCCAGGGCCGCCTCCAGCCGGTCGCCGTAGGCTTCCAGCAGGCCGAGGTCGTCGCTGAACAGGATTACTTCCACCGGGGTCTTGAGGCTGAAATACGTCGGCTTGCCGTGCTTGGCCAGCAGTTCGGGAATGCCGGCAAAAGAGTGCCTCAGCCGCTGGACCAGGGCCTCCTCGCCCGCCTCGTCCTGCCGGTCGGCCAGCACCACATTGAGCTGGCCGAAGTGCTCCGCCTTGGTGTTCAGGGTCATCCCCCCGGAAACCAACCGGCTGCCGGCGGTGGAGTAGTAGGTCGCCACGCCCGGTTCGGCGGCCGCGGCTTGCTCCATCCGCCGGATTACCCGGTCGGTGGCGGCCACCGGCGTGCCCTCGGGCATGGTGGCCTCGAAGAAAAACTCCCCTTCGCTGATCGCCGGGATCAGCTCGGTGTCCAGCATCCGCACCCCGCCCAGGGCAATTACGAAAAATACCAGGGCGAGAAAGATGGTCAGCCAGCGCATGCGCAATGCCCCGCGGAGCAGGTGATCATAAGCCCGGGAGAAAAAGCCGAGGCTCATCACGCCCGAGCTCTTCTCCCGCCGGGCCGCCGCTCCCCTGCCGCGGCCTTCCCGGCCCAGAGCGCTGAGCATCGGGATCAGCGTCACCGCCACCAGCAGCGAGGCCAGCAGGCTGAAGGTCACGGTGAGGGCCATGTCGCCGAACAGCTGGCCGGCGATCCCCTCGACAAAGACGATGGGCAGGAAAACCGCCACGGTGGTGAAGGTGGAGGCCGCCACCGCCCCGCCCACCTCCACGGTGCCCTCCACCGCGGCCCGGACCATACCGAGGCCCTCGTCACGCTTGCGGAATATCGACTCCAGGACCACGATGGCGTTGTCCACCAGCATGCCGATACCCAGGGTCAGTCCGCCGAGGCTCATGATGTTCATCGAGACGTCCATGCGGTACATGGCGATGAAGGTGGCGAGAATGGACAGGGGAATGGCGGTGGCGATGATCAGGGTGGACCGAAAATCACGGAGAAAGGCAAAGAGGACAATTATGGCCAGCAGGCCGCCCACCAGGGCCGCACTGCGCACCTCACTCACCGCCTTTTCGATGAACCGCGACTGGTCGAAGAGCAGGGTCAGCTTGTAGCCTTCGGGCAGCAGCGCCTCCATCTCGGGCAGCCGTTCCCGCACCGAACGGGCCGTGGTGACGATGTTGGCATCGCCTTCCTTGTAGACACTGATCTCCACGCTTTCCACACCGCCGACCCGGGTGATCTCCTCCCGCTCCCTGGCGCCCCAGCGCACCTCGGCCACATCACCCACCCGCAGGATCGAGTTGCCCTGCTGGCGCAGCACCAGCCCGGCGATCTCCTCCACCGACTCGAACTCGTTGACCGTGCGGATCAGGAACTGGCTCTCCTCGCCGCGCAGCGAACCGCCGGGGAGGTTGACGTTGGAGATGCCCACCACCATCTGCACCTGGTCCAGGGGGATGCCCAGTGCGGCCAATCGCTCCTGGTCCACGTCAATATGGATCTCCTCTTCCAGTCCGCCTTTTATCCGCGCCGAAGCCACACCGAGAATCGTCTCAAAGGCCTGCTTGAGTTTGCGGTCGGCCAGCCGCCGGCTCTCGGTGAGGTTGCCTCCACCGCCGAGGGCGATGCGCATCATCGGGTCGAGGGAGGGGTCGAAACGCAGGACCACCGGGTCTTCCGCCTCATCGGGCAGGACCAGCCGGTCCAGGGTCTCCCGCACGTCGAGGGAGAGCATGTCCATGTCCGAACCCCAGTCGAACTCCAGGGTCACTTCGGAGATCCCGGGGCGCGAGACGGAGTGGATGGAGCGCAGCCCTTTGAGCACCCCCACCACCTCCTCCACCGGACGAGTGATCAGGTTCTCCACCTCGGCGGGAGCCGTATCGGGGAACTCGGTCTGTACGGTGAGCGAGGGGTAGGAAATATCGGGCAGCAGGTCAAGCGAGAGACGCTGATAGCCCACCACGCCGAACGCGGCCATGGCCAGGGCGGCCATCAGCACGGCCACCCGGCGGCGCACTGCCAGAGAGACGAAACCGTGCATCAGGATCAACCTTTCTTGGCCGGGGCCTCTACCGCCTGTTCTTCTTCAGCAAATTCCATCCGCTCGAGGATGTTCAGCGGCTGGCCGTCCTTCAGCGAGCGCTGGCCCTGGATCACCACCGGTTCGCCCTCGGCCAGACCGTCAAGGATTTCGGCGTGATGGTCGTCCTGGAAGCCGACGGTGACCAGGCGGCGCACCGCCTTGCCGTCCTCGGCGACGAAGACCACCTGCTCCCCCTTCTCGCTGACCACGGCGATGCGCGGCACCAGCAGGGTGTCCAGGTGCCGGTCGGTCTCGATGGCCACCTGGGCAAAATCACCGGGCCGGGTTGTGGCCGGAAAGTCCCTGATCGCCACCGTGACCTTGATCGTGCCGCTGGTGGCGTCGATCACCGGGCTGACCAGGTCGATGATCCCCTGGAGCCGGTCACCGCTGGAGTCGACGGTGAGCACCACCGGCTGGTCCACACTGATCGCCCGGAACTCCCTCGCCGGCACCTGGACCCGGGCCAGCAGCCGCCGCATGTCCACCAGGGTGAAAAGCGCCGTTCCGTTGGAGACGCTCTGCCCCAGGTCAACCGAGCGGATGGTGACCCGGCCGGTGAACGGCGCGGTGACCCGGGCCAGGGACAGCTCGTACGCCGACAACTCCAGCGCCGCCTCGGCGGTGCGCAGGTCATTTCGTGCCGAGTCGTATTCCTCGGCGGAAACCAGGTTCTGGGCAAACATCTTCTCCGCCCGTTCGAAGCGGGAGCGCTGGTTCTCGGCCTCCACCTCGGCCTGGGTCAGTCGGTGGCGGTATTCGTCCTCCTCGATGGCCAGCAGCAGGTCGCCCTGGCGGACGAAATCCCCCTCCTCGGCCTTCACTTGAAGAACTACGCCGGAGATGCGGGCCAGCACCTGGGCAACCTTGTCCGGCTCGAGAGTGGCATTGGCGCTGTAGTAACTGGCCAGGTCGCCGCGGCTCGCCGCCTCCACCGAGACCGGGGCCTCGGGCATCTGCGGCGGGCCGCCGGGACCGTGCCCCTGGCCCATCCCCGGTCCAGGGCCCTGGTGGCCGGCGGTCGGTTGCTGATCTCCCCCCCCGCAGCCGGATGCCAGTAGGATTGTCAGCACCAGAAGCGGGAGAGCCGCCCGGCGCGAAACGGCCAACCGGCGGCGAATCGATGGTTTGATCATGTATCGGCTCCTCAGACGTTCGGTTGCCGAAGCCCCGGGACTGCCGGCGGCCTCAGCCGGGTTGATGGCGAAAAAAGAGTATCCTCAGGTATTTCAACAAAAAGATCAAGGGCCCCTGACGGTTTCCCTGAGGCGTAAAGACCTGGTGTGATCCCGGCCCGGATTACAGTAACATTATAACGAACTGCCGGGAGATTGGTTCTCCGGCCAACAAGGCAAAAGCGCCATGGAAAAGGAACCCCGTGACGGATCCGGCCGGGTTTTTCAGCCGTTCACCATCGGCGGAAAGTTCCACATCGTCCCTCCGGGGAACGACGATCAGGAGCAAGCGGGATTGATCCTCATCCGCATGGCCCGGGGTGCGTTCGGCTCCGGCGAGCACGAGACCACCGCCGCCTGCCTGGAACTGCTGGCCGGTCTCCCCTGCCCTGCCGGCATCAGTGTCCTCGACCTGGGGAGCGGCACCGGCATCCTGGCCATCGCCGCCATACTACTGGGAGCGGATCACGCCCTCTGCATCGACAACGACCCGGATGCGATTGAATCCTGCCGGCGCAACGCCCGGCTCAACGGGGTGACAGACCGGATCACCAACCACTTGGGCACCATTGCCGACGCCCCTTCCGGCAGATACGACCTGATCCTGGCCAACATCTACGGCGATATCCTGCTCGCCAAAGCCGATTCACTCGCGTCCCGGGCCCGCCCGGACACCCCGATGATCCTTTCCGGCATTCTTCACGAACAGGTGTTCGACGTGAAGAGGCGCTACGAAGGACTTGGGTGCGCCACGATCTCCACCCGAATACTGAGTGAGTTCTGTGCCATGCTCCTCGAAAAACACTGACCCGCCGTCACTTCCCTTGACGCACAGATTTTCCGATTTAGAATTGTTGGTAAATGCCTGCTCTTTCACAAGAAGAACTTGAAGCCGGGAAGGTCAAACCAGTCATCGACAGGACCTACCGCTTGAGCGAGGCCCGTGAGGCGATCAGGTACTGGGAGAAAGGTCACACCCAGGGGAAAATAGTCAGCACAGTGTGAGGTGCAGTTCGCCGAGCACCGGATAGATGCTCCAGACGAGGAAAGCCACATGATCATCGCCAAAGGCAATGACGTGCTGCGGCACGATTTCCACACACATTCACTGCAATCGGCGTGCGGGATTCATTCGGTGGCTGAAATACTGGATATCGCCGCGCAAAAGGGTGTCGAGACTGTCAATATATCCGACCATGGCGCCGCGTCCGGCCGAAAGATGAACTTTGGCGTGATCGCAGACCCGGCACGAACTCCGATGAAAGTGCCCATAGCAGTTGGGACCGAACAGACTATGGTCCGCCTGTTGGCCGGCATCGAGGCCAATATTCTCGATGACGGCGGCACCGACCTGCCGCTGAAAAGTATGGGCCGTTCCAGTCACCGGTTTGCCTTGATCAGCGGCGGATTCCATTCATCTGCCGTGATGCTGAAAAAGGGGAAGGACCCTCGTGCAAATTTTGATGCACTTTCCGCGTATGCCGAGAGCTACCCGATCGATATCCTCACCCATCCGTGCACAAAGACTTTTCCATTGCCGGTTGCCGACCTGGTGCAGCTGGCCAGAGCAAAGACATTCGCCCTGGAGGTCAACAACACCAACCTGGTGGTGGACAAAACGAATCTGGATGCCCTGCAACTGATGATCGAGGAAGCCCTGGCCCACGGCGTCACGTTGCTCTGCAATTCCGACGGACACACCTGGCACGAACTGTTTGAATGCGGAGCGGTCAGAGCCCTTGTGGAAAATGGAATGAACCTGACCATGGAAGAGATCTTCGCTCTCAATTTCGGCGAGTGGGAGGATGTGTGCCAACGGTTTCCCCGCATATGATTTCCTCGTTCCGGAGCACCATTCAGAGATACAATCGAGTTTGACTAAAGGAAGAATCAGTGGCGGCTTCAGGTTGAGTCCCAGGAAGCCGGGAAGCGTGAAATCGAAGCCACAACGGAACAGATCGGCGAACTCATCGATTCGCTCGCATCCCCGAACGACAGGCTGTGGCCGCACAGCGCGTGGCCGCGGATGGCCTTCCGCTGGATGGTCTCCGGAGGTAAGGCCAGCGGTCAACACACCCCCGGCGAAGACCGTAGGGCCAGGCCGCCAATGAAAAGGAAGTGACAATGAAGATCGGTTTGAACAGTATTATCGTCATGGATCAGGATCACGCCCTCCGGTTCTACACTGAAGTTCTGGGCTTCAAAAAGAAGATAGACTTCCCTGCCGGGCAACACCGGTGGCTGACGGTTGTATCGCCGGACGAGCCGGACGGCACGCAACTGGTCCTGGAACCGAATGCCAATCCGGCCGCTGCCGACTACCAGCGTGCTCTGCACGAGACGGGTATTCCCCTGACTTCTTTCGAGGTCAATGATATCGAAAAAGAGTATCAGCGGCTGAAATCGCTGGGCGTGGAATTCACAAAGAAACCAACCAACCAATTTGTGGTCGTGGTGGCAGTGTTCGAGGACACCTGCGGCAACCTGATCCAGATCTACGAGGTATGCGGAAGATGAATCGGACTCCAATAGCCTTCGACGACTTGCGGCTGAATTCCCTGAACATCTGGGACAAGCAGTGGTTTCTCCTGACCTGTGGAGATTTTGCCGCCGGGGACTTCAACACCATGACCGTGGCCTGGGGCAGCTTTGGGACCATGTGGCACAAACCGTTCGCCCAGATCGTGGTTCGACCGGTCCGCCACACTTTCACTTTCCTCGAGCGCTACCCCACCTTCACCCTCAGTGCCTTTCCCCGACAGCATAAAAAAGCACTTGGAGTGCTGGGCACCAGGTCGGGCCGTGACGGGGACAAGATCACGGAAACCGGGCTGACACCAATGGCTTCTCGACAGGTGGCCTCACCGTGCTTTGCCGAGGCTGAGTTGGTGGTGGAGTGCCGAAAGATCTATTGGGACGATCTGGAACCGGCGAGATTTCTCGACCCCGCGGTGGAGTCGGAGTATCCGGAGAAGGACTATCACCGGATATATTTCGGGGAGATCCTGGCTGTGGAGGGTGATCCGAGGTTCGCGTCATGATCCGGCGTATGGCTTGCCGTGGCAACGAAAACATAAGGAAAGAACGATGAAGAAAAAGACCGCCGGACTGACCTTGCTCGGCACCTCTGTAATCCTGGCCATCCTGCTGCTCACCAAAACCATTTCGGTGTTCAACAGCACCATGGCCTTTGCCCTTGCCCTGGCCCTCCTCGGCCTGCTCTCCCGGGGTTTCAGCCGCTGCTGATGGCAAGTCAACCCGGCAAGTGCTGATCATCGCGTTGGTGAACCATGAACTACGACAAGCAATATGCAGAGGTGGACGCACTGTTCGGGACGGAACCTGAAAGCACCCTCGCCCCGTATCTTCAGCGCCTGCCCGCGAGCCTGCCGGTGCTGGACATTGGCGCCGGTCAGGGCCGGAATGCCCTCTACCTTTCCGGTGCGGGCATCGACGTTCACGCCCTTGAGCCGTCACCGGTGGCCGCGGCGGCCATCTCCCGGGCCGCGGAACAGAACGACCTGCCACTGAAGCTGTTCACGGAAACCTTCGAACGGTTCACTCCACCGCTGGACAGATACGGCGGTATCCTGGCCTTCGGAATCTGGCCCGACATCCCGTGGCCGGCGATCCATCAACTGACAACCTCGATCAATCGCTGGTCCGGCCCGGGCACCCTGGTCTGGGCCACCGGTTTCACCATTGAAGACCCGGCATACAGCAGGAACAAGGCCGCCTGGACGGCCATCGGGCCCCACTCGTATCAAAATCCCGAGGGCGGGGTTCGAACCTATTTCGAACCGGGGCAGGTCCTGGATCTGTTCACCGGCTATGAAGCATTGCACCACTGGGAGGGTCTGGGGCCCGAGCACCGTCACGGCGACGCACCGCCGGAGCGCCACGGCCGGTTCGAGACCGTGTTGTTGAAGAGAAAAAAGTAAGAACGGTCATTGGGCGGGGACAAATGGACAAGGAATTCGCCCTGTCCCTGCCCGCCAAGTGAGCAAAATGATGCAGGCCACACCGAACCGAACCGTTCGTGCGTTAATTCTCGGCATCGTCGTGCTGGCCTGCCTGGTCGGCGACCAGGCCACCAAGCATCTGGCCTCGGCTCATCTTTCCGATGGCCGGCAGATCAGCCGGTGGGGGGGGATGGTGCAACTGCAGTATGCCGAAAACAACGGCGGTTTTCTGGGGTTGGGCGCGAGTCTTGACCCGCGGATACGCTTAACCGCGTTCGTCTTGCTGGTGACGGTCACGCTGGTGCTGGTCAGTCTGTATGCCCTGCGCGGACGCGGCATCGGTCGGGCCGAGTTGCTGGCCGCCGCACTTATCGTTGGCGGCGGTCTGGGCAACCTTGCCGACCGGTTGCGTTTCGGCACCGTGCGGGATTTTCTCGTGCTGGGCGTGGGAAGCCTGCACACCGGTGTCTTCAACGCTGCCGACCTGGCCATCACCTGCGGAACGCTGATCCTCTTCTTCTCCGTTTTCCAGCGTATCATCATGGGCCGGCGGCGGCCCACGGTGAAGCGGATGTGGTTCGAAAAGTAAAACTGCGCAGCGGGCCGCCCCCTGCCGGCCCCACGATCACCTGTTATACGATTTTCAGCTGCAGTTTCACCGGCGGGGGACTTCCCGGGACCTGGAAGCGATATACTGACCTGGTAAATCGTTACTGGAACCACATATCAGGGCGCTGAACAATCGGGATAGGACTGGCTGGAGAATAAAGGCGGGGACCTGGGGGAAACACATTGAGTAACAAAACTTTCAAGATTGCAGCCGTCCAGGCCTCCTCGGTATTTCTGGACAAGGAAGCCACCATCGAAAAGGCCTGCGGGCTCATCGGGGAAGCTGCCGGGCAGGGAGCCCAGCTTGTGGTCTTTCCCGAAGCATTCGTTCCGGGGTATCCCCTGTGGGTCTGGTTCATTCCCGCGGGCCAGACTCACCCCCTGCGCGAACTGTACACTGAACTTCACCAGAACTCGATCTCGATTCCGGGCCGGGCCACCGAACGGTTGGGCGCGGAGGCGGCCCGCCACGGGGTCACGCTGGCCATCGGGGTGAACGAGAAAAACAGCGAAGCCAGCGGCTCGACCCTCTACAACACCCTGCTCTATATCGGGCCGGACGGGACAGTCATCGGCAAACACCGGAAATTGATCCCCACTGCGGGGGAGCGCCTTGTCTGGGCCCAGGGGGACGGCAGCGACCTGGAAGTCTACGACCTGCCCTTTGCCAAACTGGGCGGACTGCTCTGCTGGGAAAACTACATGCCCCTGCCCCGCCATGCCCTGGCCACCTGGGGCGAGCAGATTCACGTGGCACCCACCTGGGACCGCGGAGAACCGTGGACCTCCACCATGCGGCACGTGGCAAAGGAAATGCGCTGTTTTGTGGTGGGTTGCTGCCAGGCCTTCCACAAGAACGAGGTCCCGGACCGACTGGCCTTCAAGAAAGAATATCTTCAAAACGTTGAAGGATGGATCAACCCGGGGCTGAGCCTGATCGTCGATCCCGACGGAAAAATCGTTGCCGGTCCGGCCGAGGAGAAAGAGACCATCCTGTACGCCGAGGTCCACCCCGATCAACTGGTGGGGCCGCGGTGGCAACTGGACATCGCCGGACACTACGGGCGGCCGGATCTCTTCGAACTGCGGATTCACCGGCGAAAAGCGACAGCACTGCGGATCATCGAGGAACCCGGGGATGATGCGGCCGACCAGGGATCGGACTGACGTGGATTGCTGGAGAACGGGAAACTGGCGAGCCGTCACATGAAAAACGGGATCATCACCTTGCTCCAACTGCTGCCGGTGCTGTTCAGCGCCCTGCTGATCGCAGCCCATTTTCTGCGGTCCGGGAACCTGCCGCTGGTCTTCCTCAGCCTGGCCATCCCCATGGTTCTGCTGATGCGCCACAAACTGGCGGTACGGCTGGTCCAGACAGCGCTCTTTCTTGCCGCCCTGGAGTGGGTCCGCACCGCAACCATGCTGGCCATGCTGAGGTCTGACCTGGGCCTCCCCTGGATCAGAATGGCCGTGATCCTCGGATCATTGGCCGCATTCACTGTCGGTTCGGTTTTCGTCTTTTTGTCAAAGACACTGCGGGCGCGTTACAATCTGTCCAGAACCAATTGATCTTTCCCGATAATCTGAAGTCGAGCCGCCCACTGGAGAAACTGCCATGACACGTCCCTTGTCCATATCCAGACAGTGTTTGCTGACCCGGATCCTGCTGGTGGCTATGCTGCCGGCAGCCATGGCCTGGGCCGGACCCGACGAGGATCAGTTGAAGGCCATCGGCGCCGAGGCACTGAAACCGTTCAAGCAGCAGTTGATGTCGGCACTGGTCAAGGGTCTGAAAGAGGGGCCGTTATCGGCCCTGGAGATCTGCAAGGACCAGGCGCCGAAAATTGCGGCCGAGGCAGGGACGGACAGCATCACCATTGGCCGAACCAGCCACCGGCTGCGCAACCAGGCAAACGCGCCTGAACCCTGGATGGAACCCCTGCTGGAGAAATACGCCGGTGACCCGGAGATGACGGCAGCAACACTGGTGGCACTGCCCGCCGGCGGCCACGGCTACGTTGAACCGATCACCGTCCGGGCCGCCTGCCTCAAGTGCCACGGTGAAGCCCTCGATCCGGCTGTGGCAAAGAAGATAGACGCACTTTACCCTGACGATACGGCCAGGGGGTTCAAGGAAGGGGACTTCCGGGGCCTGTTCTGGGTCAAGATCGCCCCGGTGAAGTGAGATTGAAGAAGGAGTAATGATGCTCATCGAACAGTTGAAGGGCATGATGCTCAGGGAGTTGAAGACCCTGCGGAACGAATTGCTGGCCTTCGAGGACGAGCGGCAGATATGGGCCATGCCGCCGGGAATATCCAATTCCGCAGGCACCCTGGCCCTGCACCTCACCGGAAATCTGCGCCACTACATCGGATCGCCGTTCGGCGGTACCGGCTATGTTCGGGACCGGGACCGGGAGTTTGAAGCCCGGGACATCCCGCGGCCGGAGTTGCTGGCCGACATCGACAGTGCCATGTCGGAGGTGACAACCGCGCTGGATGCGATGGACAGGACGGCCCTCGAAGAACCCTACCCCCTGGAAGTGGGTGGAGTGAACCTGCGGACCGGCGAATTCCTGCTCCACCTCACGGCACACCTGGGGTATCACCTGGGCCAGGTGGATTACCACCGCCGCGCCGTCACGGGCAGCGGGCAAAGCGTTCGGGCGCTCGGCGTGCAAGACCTCTGCACGGCCCCCTCGGCCGGCAGGGATTGAGCCGCACCACGGAGGCAGTGGTTGAATGGTCTATGGAATCGCCGCTGATCTGACAGCCCTTTTGCATCTTGGATTTGTCCTCTTTGTTGTCTTCGGCGGCCTGCTGGTACTCAGGCGGCCGAAAATGGCCTGGGCCCACATCCCGGTGGCCGCATGGGGAGCGCTGGTGGAGTTCGCCGGCCTGGTCTGCCCGCTGACGCCGCTGGAGAATCGTTTGCGCCAGGCCGGCGGTGAGGTCGGATACCGCGGTGGTTTCATCGAGAACTACATCATCCCACTGATCTACCCCGCGGGTCTGACCCGCGAGATCCAGATTCTGCTGGGGGTGGCCGTACTGCTGATCAACGTCTCGATTTATGGTTTCCTCCTTGTCCGGTGGCGCCGGAGAGCGGGAAATCGAACAGAGGAATAACCGGGATGGACGCCCGCGATATCCGGACCAAGTTTGGTGACCACTACCTCGCCAACCAGCGGACCTTTACCATGGGTATCGACCTCCGCTTCACCGTGCAGTTCGCTGACCGGGTTCGGGGACGGACGGTGCTGGAGACATGCACCGGTGGAGGCTTCACTACCATTTCCCTGGCTCGCACGGCCCGGCAGGTTCATACAGTGGATATCGACCAGACAGTCCAGGCCCAGGCACGACTGAACGTGGAACGAGCAAAAGTTCAGGGCAAGGTTACGTTTATCACCGGTAACATCCTCGACCCGCAGCTGATCCGGCAGCTGCCACCGGTGGACGCGGCATTCCTCGATCCCGACTGGGCCGTGTCCGGCCCGGACCACGCGTTCTGCTTTCAGCAATCGAACACCGAGCCGCCGGCGGACACCCTATTGAATACCGTCCTGGGCATCACCGGCAACGTGGCCCTGGTACTGCCACCGCACATCAACCCCAGGGAACTGGCTGAACTGCCGGACCACGAGTGCCAGCGGATGTATCTCGATGGCCGCCACGAACTGTTCTGTCTCTATTTCGGCGATCTCGCCGCCGTCATGGGCGAGACCGAGTTTCATGCCTGAACACGGGCCCGGCGATTGCGCCCGGGCCGCCCGCTCGGTGAGAGGAAGAAAGTATGAACCGTCTTGCCTGGTACCCGGGACACGAACTGATACTCGAGGAGATCGTCAGGGCGGAGAACTGCCGCCTGGTGGACGCGCAGGGAAATTCATTCGTGGACCTCGAGTCGGGCGTCTGGTGCACGCCCCTGGGACACGGACACCCGAAAGTCCTCCAGGCGATCACCGATCAGTTGGTGCAGATCGGCCACACCGGGTTCAACTACACCAGCCCGGTTGTGGCTGACGCGGCAAGGGAACTGCTCTCCCTCATCGGCTTCGAGAACGGCCGTTGTGTCTTCCTCTGCTCGGGCAGTGAGGCCGTGGAATACGGCGTCCGGGCGGCCCGGTCGGTCTCGGAGCAGCCGCTGTTCCTGACCATGGCCGACTCCTACTTTGGGGCCTACGGCTCGGCCAGCATTCGGGAGTGCGACAGCTGGCACATCTTTGACTGGACGGCCTGCGGTGAGTGCCCGGATAGAACAGAGTGCAGCAAGGACTGCCCGCACTGGTCATCGATCCCTTTCCAGCGGATCGGCGGATTCCTGCTGGAACCAGGAAGTTCCTCCGGCCTGGTCCGCTTCCCGCCGCTAAAACTGATCCAGGCCATTGTCAGAGCTGTCAGGCAGAACGGCGGACTGGTGCTGGTCAACGAGGTAACCACCGGTGTCGGCCGCACCGGCCGGTGGTTCGGATACCTGCACTACGGCATCACTCCCGACGTGGTGGCCCTGGGAAAGGGGATCGGCAACGGCTATCCAGTAAGCGTCACTCTCTTTGGCCCGGAGATGACGAAACGGCTGGGGGAGCAGCCCCTCGCCTACGCACAATCCCACCAGAACGATCCACTGGGAGCGGCAGCGGCCCGGGCGGTGGCCCGGGTGATCGAGGAGGAGGGATTGATCGACCGATCCCGTGAGTTGTCGAAAGTTCTGCTCGACGGCCTGGAGGGTATCCGCACTCGTTGCCGCCGGGTCAAGGCCGTGCGCGGCAGAGGGCTGATGGCCGCCGTGGACCTGGAAGACGGGCCGGATCGTGAGTTCGCCGTCCGGACGCATCGGCGCCTGGTGGAACGGGGCTTCCTCACCGGCCTGCGGCCCGGGCTCAGCGTCCTTCGTCTCGACCCCAGTCTGACCATCGACCCCGGGGACCTGTTAGACTTCCTGGCCATACTGGAGGAGGTGCTGACCGATGAGTGACAACAGGACAATCCTGATCACCGGGATTACCCGGGGCATCGGCCGGGCGCTGGCCGAGCGGCTGGGCGGCATGGGCCACACCATCGTTGGCTGCGGACGATCGGAGCCGGAGATCCAGACACTGCGCACGGTTCTCGCCGCCCCGCACCGTTTCGACCCGCTGGACGTGACTGTCTGGACGGCGGTGCACGCCTGGTCGGATGAGGTGCTCGGGGCATACGGCCCCCCGGACCTGCTGGTGAATAACGCCGGGATGATCAATCGCAACGCCCCGTTGTGGGAGGTCTCTGACAAGGAGTTCGATGCCGTTATCCGGACCAACGTCTGCGGAACGGCCAACCTGATCCGCGCCTTTCTCCCGGCCATGATCGGACGGGGACGGGGGATCGTGGTCAATATCAGTTCCGGCTGGGGACGCAGCACCGCCCCGGAAGTGGCCCCCTACTGCGCCAGCAAATATGCAGTGGAGGGACTCACCGAGGCGCTCTCCCAGGAACTGCCGCCTGGTCTGGCCGCGGTGGCGGTGAACCCGGGTGTCATCGACACCGACATGCTGCGGAGCTGCTGGGGTGACGGCGCGGCAACATGTCCCTCACCCGACGAATGGGCAGGACGGGCCGCACCGTTCCTCCTCGCCCTCACTGCCGGCGACAACGGCCGTTCGGAAACTGTGCGGTAAACTGTTCAAGGACGGATGAGAAACCATGAACCTCGATGATTTCGGCTGGGACGAAAACTGGGCCCGGAAGTTTGCCGACGCCAAACGGGCCGGGGATGTCCCGGCGCGGGTGGTGGCCGAGCACCGTGGCCAATTCCGGATCCGGACTGAAGAGGCGGAGCGCAATGCCCGCACCTCCGGACGACTGCGTCACGAAGCGCAAAGCCCCGCCGACCTGCCGACGGTGGGCGACTGGGTCGCAGTGGCGGAGGACCAGGGCGGCGAAGCCCAGATCCACCTGGTCCTGCCCCGACAGACCCGGTTCTCCCGCAAGTCGGCCGGCGCGCGCACCAACGAGCAGGTCATCGCGGCCAACGTGGACACGGTCTGGATCATCACCGCTTTCGGCCCGAACCTCAACCGCAACCGTATCGACCGCTACCTGGCCCTGGTCTGGGAAAGCGGAGCCGTGCCCCGGGTGGTCCTCAGCAAGTCCGATCTTGCGGATGCCCCTCAGCAGACGGCGGCAGAATTGGAATCGACGCTGGTGGGGGTCCCGGTTCACGCGGTGAGCGCGAAGGACGGGTCGGGAATGGACGCGCTGAGCACGGCACTGGCCACGGGGAATACCATCGCATTGCTCGGATCCTCGGGGGTGGGCAAATCGACACTGCTCAACCGCCTGGCCGGCTCCGAAGTGATGCGCACCGGTGAAATCCGCGGCAGTGACGGCAAGGGGCGGCACAAAACCACCCACCGCCAGCTGGTCCTCCTGCCCTGCGGCGGGCTGCTGCTGGACACGCCTGGTATGCGCGAGATCCAGCTCTGGGATGCCGGGGCCGGCATGGATCAGAGTTTCTCCGACATCGACTCGCTGGCCGCCGGCTGCCGCTTCGCCGATTGCGGTCACCAGACAGAACCGGGCTGCGCGGTGCGGGAGGCCGTGGATCAAGGCAGCATGGGTCAGGCCCGGCTGGAGAGCTTCCTCAAGCTGAGCAAGGAACTTGACCACCTCAAGCGGAAACAGGATGCCCAGGCCGCACTGAAGGAAAAACAGCGCTGGAAGTCGATTACCCGCGACTATCGCCGCAACTTCAAGAAAGACCAGTGAGTTGAAAAGATACCACCACCTGGGAATCCCCACCAAAACGCCGCAAGAAGGCGAAACATACCTCAAAGAATACAAGCTCTATTGCACCGACCACCGGAGCAATCCTTACGGCATCCAGTGGATGCGTTACGAAGATGACTGCCCGCTCCCCGAACTGGTCAAACGGGTACCACATCTTGCCTTTGAGGTGGACGACCTGGAAGCGGCCCTCGAAGGACAGGAGGTGATCATCGAACCGAACAGCCCTTCCGAGGGAGTGCTGGTGGCTTTCGTGGTCTGTGACGGCGCACCGGTGGAATTTCTGCAACTCACGGTTTCTCAATAGTGCTTGTTCTTATTGCATTTTTTGCGAAAATGTACATATACTGCGGGCATAGAAGTCTCAAAAACACTCGACAGGCGGGATACGGCAGTGGTTGCCGATGCGGTTTTGGTGGAATCTTCCGCTGGTCCCGCAGCGGGATTTCGCCTGTGAGAGCGGGCCGCGGCCCATCACCATCAGGAGGATTCTGATGACCAAGAGCGAAATGGCGGCGAAGCTGGCGAAGAATTGCGACCTTTCGCAGGCAAAGGCGCTGGAGGTTGTGAACTCTATTTTCGATACGACTCCGGGCCAGGGCATTATTGCCATCGAGTTGGATGCCGGAGGCGAAGTTCGGCTCACCGGGTTCGGCACCTTTGGTACCAAGCGCCGGTCAGCACGCTCGGGCCGCAACCCGGCCACCGGTGAAACGATCCAGTTGTCGGCCAAGACCTACCCCACCTTCAAGGCCGGAAAAAGCCTTAAGGACCGGGTGGCCGAATAAAGCTTGTTGCCGCCGATCACTTTCCGGGCCCGGCCGCGGTCCCCGGAGGGTGATCGGCCAGCTGCCGCCACTGGGATGTTTGAAGCCGTCGAGGAACAGCTGGATCGGGGCCGGGCACTGAAAGTCCAGGTCTGCCGAGCCGGGAAGCCGCTCAGTTATGCCGAAGTGATCGGGCTCTGGCAGTCTGAGCCGGCCTTTTGTTCCTTCTTTATCTCCCTGCTCTCCGGGGCACCCTTCTCCGCTTTCCGCTGGGAGACGCCACCGCTGACCGCGACCTGCCTGGACCGCCGATTCGAGTTCGTCCTTCTGGACAGTCCCGGCCTGGATGTTCCGCCTGACGTCCGGGCATTCAGTGAGAATTTTTCCAGCGCTTCAGAGCAGGATGTGATCTCGTTTCACAACCTGGGGCATGACGCACTGCTTGTCGTCCCCCTCCCCCGCGGCCCGGATACCGCTTACGGGCATCTGGCCGCCTTCACCCGCTACGCTCCCGAGGCGCAGAACCATGCCCTCTGGAAAGCGGTGGGCCGCCGTCTCGAGCAGGCCGTGGGAGAACGGCCGGTCTGGGTCAGCACTGCCGGCGGCGGGGTTGCCTGGCTTCACGTGAGGCTCGATTCATGGCCCAAATACTATGGCTACGACCCGTACCGCAAGGCGCCCTGACCAGATCGCTGACGGCCCTCTACCTCCTGACCGGCTTGTTTCTCACCCTGACCCTGGTCAGCTGTGCACCTGAGTTCGAACCGGATGCCATCGACCGGGCCCATGCCGAAATGGCCAGCAACGTGCCGGTGGAGGCCGAAGGCATGGTGGTTAAAATTCTCCGCGACGACACGCAGGGGTCGAGGCACCAGCGGTTCATCGTCGAAATCCCCTCCGGCCTGTCCTTGCTCATGGCCCACAACATCGACGTGGGCCGTCGTGTGCCGCTGCGCGGAACCGGTGAAAAAGTCCGTTTCCGAGGCGAGTACGCGTGGAACAACAAGGGCGGGGTGGTACACTGGACTCACCATGCCGCCAGGGGCAATCACCCGGACGGCTGGATCGAGTATGACGGTGTCCGTTACGACTAGGAGCTTCAAACCAATGCATATCTGGGTCGATGCCGACGCCTGCCCCGGCGTGATCAAGGAAATTCTCTTCCGCGCCGCGGAGCGGGTGCAGGTTCCGCTGACCCTGGTGGCCAACAAGCAGCTGTGGACCCCGCCGTCGCCGCTGATCGGGACCATGGTGGTCCCCAGAGGGTTCGACGCCGCCGACGAGCAGATCGTGGACCAGGTGGAGGCGGGCGACCTGGTGATCACCGCCGACATCCCGCTGGCGGCCAAGGTGATCGAAAAGGGCGCCCAAGCCCTTGACCCGCGGGGCACTTTTTACAGCGAAGAAAATATCCAGGAGCGGTTGTCACTGCGCGACTTCATGGACCAGCTCCGCTCCACCGGCGTTGAAACCGGCGGCCCGCCGGCCTTCAGCCAGAAAGACCACCGGGCATTTGCCAACCAGTTGGACCGGTTTCTCACTTCCTGGGACCGCTCACATGGAACAGGAGAAGCATGACACACGTTGAATTACTGGAGAGCATTCTGGACAGCCTAAAGAACCCGCTGCTCTTCGCCGACACGGACCACGTCGTCCGCTACATGAACAAGGCGGCGGCGAAGCACTACACCGCCGGCTACGAACTGCTGGGGACCTCGCTCTTCGACTGCCACAACAAACAGTCGGGGGAGATCATGGTGGATGTCCTGGCCGCATTCGAAGCCGGCACCGAGGAGGAACGGCGGATCACCGACAACGAAAAACACCGGATCTACATGCGGGTGGTGCGTGACGCCGGCGGCGCGGTGATCGGGTATTACGAGCGCTACGAACCGCCGCTAAAGAAACCGGCACAGGAGGGGCAATGACCGCCAGGATCAACTGGGTCCACCGGAAATTCAACTTCGACTTCCCTGCGGACCTCTATCCCGAAATGGTGGAGCGGCTCCGCGGTCTCCCGGACCACGCCGCGGGGCGGGTTCGCGGCCTGCCCGAGATCATGTCGACCCGACAGGAAGTGGGCGGCCAGTGGTCGATCCGCGAGCACCTGGGCCACCTGATCAGCGTCGACGACTTGCTCGAGGCCCGGCTGGACGACTACGAGGCCGGGATGCAGACCCTCACCGCCGCCGACATGTCGAACCGGCGCACCGAACAGGCCGATTACATCCAGGTCCACACCAGTGACATCCTGCAGGCCATGAGGGATCGGCGCGGCGGCCTGGTGCGGCGCCTGGAAACGCTGGCCCCCGAGGATTTCGGCCGCACCGCGCAACACCCGCGTCTGGACCAGCCGATGCGCACCGTGGATGCGGTCTACTTCTTTGCCGAGCACGATGTCTACCACCTGGCGAGAATCACCGAGCTGATCCAGGCGCACGCCGGATAACCACCGTGACCATTCTGAAGAGGGCCCCCAAGTGACCAGAAAATTGCTGCCGATCCTGTTGCTCACCGTCATTCTCTTTTCCGCTGCCTGCGCGCCTCCCGTGGTCGATCCCGATCCCGCCCTGACGAAGCTGGCCCAGCTTCTGCAGACACGGCTGGACGAGGCGCGCGTGGAATCGGGTTTCCCCGGTGCCACCCTCGCCGTGGTACTGGCCGACGGCCGCTTGGTCCACCTGGCCACCGGCTTGTCCGATCCCGAGGGGACAGTGCCGATGGTTCCGGAGGACCGCATGTTCTCCGGCAGCACGGGCAAGACCTTTGCCGCGGCCGTGGCCATGCAGCTGGTGGATGAAGGCCTGCTGGATCTGGAGCAGCCGTTGACCGACTTTTTCGGCGACACCACCTGGCTGGCCCGCCTGCCCAACCATGACCAGATCACGGTGCGCATGCTGCTCAGCCACACCAGCGGTCTGCCCCGCCATGTTATGAAACCCGCACTCTGGGCCGAGCTGGCCGCCGACCCGGACCGGGTTTGGCAGCCGGAGGAACTGCTCTCCTACATCTTCGACGATGAGGCTGTCCACCCTGCCGGAGAGGGTTGGGCCTACTCCGACACCAACTTCATCATTCTCGGAATGATCATCGAGCAGGTCACCGGGAACACGTTTTACGACGAGATGGAGCGGCGATTCACCCAACCCCTGGGGCTGACCCGCACCACGCCCTCCACTTCGCGGGTTCTCGAGGGGTTGATCCAGGGCTGCTCCGGCGAAGCACCGATGTTCGCCATCCCCGCCCGGCCCCTGGTGGACGGGGTCTACTTCGTCAACCCGCAGTTCGAGTGGACCGGCGGCGGCCTGGTGACCAACTCCCTCGACCTGGCCCTCTGGCTGCGCGAGTTGGTGGACGGCGACCTGGTTTCCGAGACATCGAAAACAGCGATGCGGCAGCCGGCGGACGAGGAGGCGCTGCTGACCGAAGGGGAATCCTACGGCCTGGGTCTGCAGATCTGGGCTTCCGATTCGGGACCGATCTACGGCCACGGCGGCATCTTCCCCGGCCACCAGACCCAGATCGAGTTCAGCTCGGCCCACCGCTTCTCCCTTGCCCTGCAGATCAATGCCGACCGGTTCAGCGGCCTGCTTGACCGCTCGATGCACGAGTACGCCGGGCAATTCATGCCGCTGGTGGAGACCTGGGTCAAGGAGCAGGCGAATTGATTTCCCCGATCTCGTAAGGCATAGTTAGGTACATCCATTCGAAAGGAGATTCCACATCTAACAGCACTGGTCCGGGCTGCGCATCACCCGTTGCAAGGGGAGATGAGCCGGAGGAGGTTGAGGTTGCGTATCGCAGTGCTCGGGGCCGGGGCGGTGGGCGGTTACTTCGGAGGACGCCTGGCCGAGGCAGGGGAAGATGTGGTCTTCCTCGTCCGGGGCCACACCCTCGACGCACTCCGCACTGACGGGCTGCGGGTAACCAGCCCCAACGGCGACCTGTCCCTCACCGGCCTCCAGGCCACCGACCGGCCCGAGGTCATCGGCCCGGTGGATGCGGTTCTTGTCACGGTCAAGACCTGGAAATTGGCCGCCGTGGCCCGGTTCATCGGGCCCATGGTGGGGCCGGACACGGCACTGATCCCCCTGCAGAACGGCGTGGAGTCGGAGTCGGAACTGGCCGGTATGTACGGCGAAGAGCGGGTGCTGGGCGCCATCTGCCGCATCATCGCCATGGCCGAAGCGCCCGGCCGGATCAAGCACCTGGGGGTGGATCCGTTCATCGCTCTCGGTGAACTGGACAACAGGCCCAGCCGGCGGGTGGACCACCTGGTTCAGGCCTTTACCAATGCCGGGGTCACAGCCCGGAGCCCGGAAAACATCCACGCCTCGATCTGGGAGAAGTTCCTTTTCGTCTCCCCCACCGCCGGGGTCTGCGCGGTGACCCGCTCGCCGGTGGGAGCGGTACGGTCGACCCCGGAAACCAGAAAACTGCTCACCGCTGCCATGGAAGAGGTGTTCCAGCTGGCTGCCGCCCGCGGGGTGGCCCTGGCCGATGATGCCGTGGCCAAAACCCTCGACTTCTTCGACGGTATGCCGGCCGTGGCCACATCGTCGATGCAGCGGGACATCATGGAGGGCCGGCCGTCGGAGCTTGAGGCCCATGTGGGGGCGACGGTGCGGCTGGGCAGCCTGGCCGGTGTACCCGTGCCGGTCAACGCATTCCTCTATGCCAGCCTGCTCCCCATGGAGACCGCGGCACGCGCGGGGAGGGAAAACGGATGAAGATGGAAGAGCTTGTTCGGCGCTGCCGCAGCTACCGACGTTTTCGCCAGTCGCGAACGGTGCTCCTGTCAACGCTCAGGGAGCTGGTGGACTTGGCCCGGCAGTCAGCTTCGGCAATGAACCTGCAGCCGCTGCGCTACCACCTCTCCGCGGATCAAGAGACCAACGCCAGGATCTTTCCCAACCTGACCTGGGCCGGCTACCTCGAGGACTGGTCCGGCCCGGACGAAGGGGAACGCCCCTCGGCCTACATCGTGGTGGCCGCCGGCCGGGACACCGGCCGCTGGACCGACTGCGATCTGGGCATCGCATCCCAGAGCATCCTGCTTGGAGCCGTTGAGCGCGGCCTGGGCGGCTGTATGGTCGCCTCGGTGAAGCGGGAGGCCCTGGCCCGGGCGCTGGGCATCCCCGACGATCTCAAGATCCTGCTGGTGATCGCCATCGGCGAACCGGCCGAGCAGGTGGTCATCGACCCGCTGGGCACGGACTGCGGGATCAAGTACTGGCGGGATGATACAGGTACGCACCACGTACCCAAGCGGTCGCTGGAGGAAATCATCCTCAACAACGCCGGCACGTGATAGCAGGATCCTGGAAGGACGGACCATGCGACTGATGATCATCCTCGTATTCCTGCCGCTGCTGGCCTGCGCCATCCAGGGCCGGGCCGATGATCGGCCGGGGACGAATGACGCCGTTCCTGATCCCGGCCGGCACCGGAGGACCTTCACCATGGAGAGCGGTGCGACTGTCCGCTACTCCCTCTCCATGCCCGAAATAGAGGATGGCGCTCGCGCCCCCCTGGTGCTGGCCCTGCACTACGGAGGAGAGGTTACGCCCTGGTACAGCATGCCCTTCCTGGAAATGCTGGCGGCGCCGGCCTTCGAACCACTGGGGGCAATCATCATCGCGCCGGACTGCCCGGGCCGCGGATGGGCCGATCCACGGAGTGAAGAGGCCGCACTGGCCCTGCTCCGTCACGCGCTGGACAGCTGGCCGGCAGATCCGAAGCGGGTGGCGGTGACCGGGTTCAGCATGGGCGGCATGGGCGCCTGGTATCTGGCGGCCCGCCACCCCGGCCTGTTCAGCGCCGCCCTGCCGGTGGCCGGAAGGCCCGCAGACGGCCCGCCGGTGACCATCCCGCTCTACGCCGTCCACAGCCGGCAGGACGAAGTGATCGACCTCGGCCCGGCCAAAAAAGCGGTGAACGAGATGAAGGAGCGGGGCGTCACCGCCAGGTTGGTGGTGCTGGAGGACGGCCACACACACTACCAAACCGCCGCTTTTACTCCTGCCCTGCGCCGGGGAGCCAAGTGGCTCGAACAGCTGTGGGAGACGGTGGCCATGAAGACGGATACCGGAGGGGAGTGACTAACGGTGCACCTGCTGGTCATCGCCTGGGTTCTCTGGTGTCTGCTGCACAGCGGGATGATCGCCAGGCCGGTGACCGGGTATTTTCGCCGGAAGCTCGGCGCCCGGTTTCACATCTACCGCATCGTCTTCAATCTCACGGCCCTGGCCACCCTGATGGGCGTGGTGCTCTACTGGAAGTCGCTGCACACCAGTCTGCTCTTCAGCTGGGAGGGGATTCTGGTGCCGCTCCGGGTGGCCCTGCTGGCGATGGCCGGAATCCTCTTTATTGCCGGCGCAAAAGCATATGACATGCGGCAGTTCCTCGGCCTCCAGGGATCGGGGAACGGCGGCGGGCTGGGTGGTGGCGGCAAAATCAGTGACAGCGGCATTCTCGGCCACTCCCGGCACCCCTGGTATCTGGGGGCGCTGCTCTTCCTCTGGTCGGTGAGCCGCGATATCGATACCGCCGCCCTAGTGACCAACCTCATCCTCACCGCCTACCTGCTGGTGGGTACGCTGCTGGAGGAACGAAAGCTGGTTGCCGAGTTCGGTGAGCAGTATCGCCGCTATCAGGAGCGGGTGCCGATGCTGATCCCCCTGCCGCTCACCGGCCGCTGGATGCCGGTCCGTCGCCTGCTGGGTGCATCTCTGGCCACGGCCTTTCTGGCGATCAACCTGGCCGCGTTCCTCCATGCCGGGGCCATGACCCGGTTTGAAACTTCGGGGATACGGACCCCGCCGCCGGAGAGCCTCGGCATCGTTCAGAAAGCACGAACACTGTTCAGCGGCGTCACCATCCCCCGTCCGGACAGCGGCGGGACCCCGGCGCACCTGGGCCTGCCATTCGAAACACACACTTTCGCAGGCAACGGAGGCCACCGGCTGGAAGCGTGGTATCTCCCCGGTGCGGCAGCACCGCAGCCGCTGGTATTGCTCTTTCACGGCTACGCGGCGGGCAAGGCGGACCTGCTCCCCACCGCCGCACGGATTTACCGCCTGGGCTGCAGTGTATTGCTGGTGGACTTCTACGGCTCCGGCGGTTCCACGGGCAGCAGCACCACCATCGGCTACCGTGAAGGCGAGGACGCGGCGGCCGCCTTCCGCTTCGCTCGTGAACAGTGGCCAGGCCGGCCGATTATCCTCTACGGTCTGTCAATGGGCGGGGCAGCCGTACTCCGGGCTGTGGCTGTGGAGGGGGCATTCCCGGCAGCCCTGGTTGTGGAGAGCACCTTTGACACGCTGCTCAATACCGTGCGCAGCCGATTCCGGGCGATGGGCCTCCCGCCGTCACCGCTGGCCGAACTGCTGGTCTACTGGGGTGGAGTGCGGGGCGGATTCAATGCCTTTGCCCACAATCCGGCTGACTATGCAGCCCTGGTAAAATGCCCGACGCTGGTCATGCACGGTGCGAACGACCAGCGGGTTCTGCCTGAGGAGGCGCGGCGGATATACTATGCCCTTTCCGGGCCGAAGCGTCTTTCGGAATACCCCGGTGCCGGGCACATGCCGCTTTCCGGCGCCGATAAGAACCGGTGGCGGGAGGACATGGCCTGGGTGCTTGGCGCCGCGTCGGCATCAACAGAGGAATGATGTTCGCCTACCTGATCCAGGGAATCGGTCTGGGCTTTGCCGGCGCGGTGCAGCCGGGGCCCTTCCAGGCGTATGCCATTTCACAAACCCTGAAGAACGGCTGGCGACGCTCGGTCTGGATTTCCCTGGCTCCGCTGATCAGCGACGGCCCGATCATCCTGCTGGTGCTGCTGGTGCTCAGCCGGGTGCCCCCCTCCCTGCAGCGAGCGCTGCACCTGGCCAGCGGCCTCTTTCTCCTCTGGCTGGCCTGGGGGGCATTCAAGAGCTGGCTCGAGGCGCGGAGCCAGCAGGAGATGCCCCGGGACCACGGCGGCACCACCATGGTCAAAGCGGTGCTGATGAACTTCATCAGCCCCGGCCCCTACATCTACTGGAGCCTGGTGGCGGGGCCGCTCTTTCTCGAGGCATACCGCTCGGCCGCGGCCCACGGAATTGGATTTCTCCTCGGGTTTTATGGCACTCTGGTGGGGACTTTCGCCCTGATCATTCTCGTCTTCGGCAAGGCCCGCGATCTGGGCCCGAAAGTGACCAGGGTGCTGCTGGGCGCTTCGGCCGCGGCCCTGGCCGGGTTTGCCCTGTTCCAGCTCTGGCGGGGGGTGATGGGATGAAAGAAAGTGCACTGATCGGATGGGACCAATGCTTCGACACCGATTGAAACCCGCGGTTCCCCGGCGCTGGCTGTTGATGCTGGCCGGGCTGGTCTGGACCGCAGTGGGTCTGGGTCTGGGCCGCATGGCGCTGGTCTGGCTGGCCGCGGAGGAGATGTCCCTGTCCCTGCTGCTGGGCCTCACCGGCCTGGGCCTGGGCCTGGTGATCCATCGCTTCAAATTCTCCCGGTTGGCTCGCAAAAACATCGAGCGGATCTGCCGCAGCGGAGAACACCCCTGTGTCTTTGCCTTCCAGGCGTGGTCCACCTACCCGCTGGTCGGTTTAATGATCGCCTTCGGAATATTCCTCCGCCACTCGTCCATCCCCCACTCCGTCCTGGCCGTGATCTACGCCGCCATCGGCACGGCCCTCTTTGCCGGCAGCCTGCAGTATTACCGCCGGTTATGGCGGCCGGGGGAATGACAAGCGGGACGGGAATAGATATAGTGAACCCAGTGGATCCAACCGAACGTCGTTGCTCAAAACCAGTCGGATGATTTTTATTCTGACCCAGCTGCCCCGCCGGGGCCAGGGAGGCCGGTGCCATGAAATTCTTCACCCGTTCAGGACTAATTCTGCTGGCAGCTTGTATCGCCATTTCAATGCTCCAGGCACCCTGGGCTGCCTGCGGTATCCTCGACAACATCACCATGCCCGAAACGGCCACCGTGGGCGAAAAAGCCCTGGTGCTCAACGGCATGGGCACTCGCAAGGCCACTTTCCTCAAGATCAAGGTCTACGTGATGGGCCTCTACCTCGAGGAGAAGAGCCACGACGGGCCGGCCATCGCCGCCTCGGAACAGGCCAAGCGGATCGTGATGCACTTTGTCCGCGCGGTGGCCGAGTCGGATCTCCAGGACGCCTGGCAGGAGGGGTTCGAGAAGAACACCACCAACCTCGACGCCATCAGCAAGCAGGTCCACCAGTTTCACGAGATGCAGGCCTCGATGGATGTCGGAGAACAGATGGTCCTCGATTTTCTGGACGACACCGTGACCGTCACCATAAAGGGTGAAGTGAAGGGGACGATCACCGGCCGGGAGTTCCTGGAAAAACTGCTCCTGATCTGGCTCGGTTCAGAGCCCCCGAACCAGGATCTCAAAGAGGGGGTCCTGGGCAAATAACCGGCCGGAATTTCCCAGGATGAGGAACCCGGATGAGCCGTGAACACCAGACCATTGCCTTTGTTCTCGTCCTGGCCCTGGCCGCCGCCGGCTGCGGCGGGGCCAGGACCGCCCCCGGCCTTCCTGAAGCTGCGGTCCCGGTCGTGGAGCCGACTCCTGAAATCCTCATCCCGGGCGGCGAGTTCGTGATGGGGATCGAGGGCGAGGGCAGGTCCAGCCCGCCGCACGCGGTCACGCTTGACGCCTTCCACCTCGAGCGGCACGAGGTGACCAACGCCCAGTACCAAGCCTTTTGCCAGGCCACCGAGCGGAAGCTCCCCGAGTTCTGGGGCATGGCCCGCTACCGCAGCGGCCCGGACTGGCCCCGCCACCCGGTGGTGGGGGTCAGCTGGGGGGATGCCAAAGCCTACGCCGAGTGGGCCGGCAAGCGGCTGCCCACCGAGGCGGAGTTCGAGTATGCGGCGCGGGGTGGCGTCGCCGGCCAGCCCTTCTACTGGGGCGGTGAGGCCGATCCGGCCCGGGCCAACTTCGCCAAGTCAGAGCACCAGGCCCCGGTGGCGGTGGAGAGTTACCCGGCCAACGGGTTCGGCCTCTTCGACATGGTGGGCAACGTCAGCGAGTGGGTCAGCGACCGATACGGCGCCGACTACTATTCCGACTCCCCGGCGGCCAATCCCCAGGGTCCGGAAAAGGGCAGCTTTCGTGTGATCCGCAGCGGCGGATGGCACACCGGCCCGGACTGCGTGGTGCAGCACTTCCGCAACGGCCTGCCCTCCAACTGGGTCGACTTCAGTGTCGGCTTCCGCTGCGCCCGCGATGCCGGGAAACAGGACTGACCCGCACCCCCCGGGTGTGCTAGAATTTCTTCGCCAATCAGCACTGTATAACCACTCACAGGTGTGCCTGGCGCACCATCGAGGTTCCAAAGGCCATGAATCCGTCCGACGACGACAAGAAGACCGAAGCCGAAGAATCCGTCCAGCTGGACTTCATCCGCGCCCGGGTGGCCGACGACCTGGCCCAGGGCAAAAACGGCGGACGGGTGCACACCCGCTTCCCCCCCGAGCCCAACGGCTACCTGCACATCGGCCATGCCAAGTCGATCTGCCTCAACTTCGGCATCGCCGCCGAGTACGGCGGGCTGTGCAACCTCCGCTTCGACGACAGCAACCCTGAAACCGAAGACGTGGAATACATGGAGTCGATCAAGGAGGACGTCCGCTGGCTCGGCTTCGACTGGGAAGACCGCCTGTATCACGCCTCGGACTACTTCGAGCGGCTCTACAGCTTCGCCGAAGAGCTGATCGAAAAGGGCCTGGCCTATATCGACGACCAGAGCGAGGAGGAGATCCGGCAGTATCGCGGCACGGTGAAGCAGGCCGGCACCCCGAGCCCGTACCGCGACCGCACGGTTGAAGAGAACCTCGACCTCTTCCGCCGCATGCGGGCCGGCGAGTTCCCCGACGGGGCCCGCGTGCTGCGGGCCAGGATCGACATGGCGGCGGCGAACATGAAGATGCGCGACCCGCTGATCTACCGCATCCGCCACCAAAGCCACTACCGCACCGGCGACGCCTGGTGCATCTACCCGATGTATGACTTCACCCACTGCCTCTCCGACGCCCTGGAGGGCATCACCCACTCGGTCTGCACCCTGGAATTCGAGAACAACCGCGAGCTCTACGACTGGATCATCAACGAGCTGGACGTACCCCACGTCCCGAAGCAGATCGAGTTCGCCAGGCTGAACCTCAGCCGCACGCTGATGAGCAAGCGCAAACTGCTGAAACTGGTGGAGGACGGCGTGGTGGACGGCTGGGACGACCCGCGGATGCCCACCATCTCCGGCCTGCGCCGCCGCGGTTACACCCCGGCGGCGATCCGCGCCTTCTGCGACCGCATCGGGGTAGCCAAAAGGGACAGCGAGGTGGACGTGGCCCTGCTGGAGTTCCACATCCGTGAAGACCTCAACAGGCGGGCGCCGCGCTTCATGGCCGTGCTCGACCCGCTGAAGGTGGTGATCACCGACTACCCCGAGGGCCAGGTGGAGGAACTGGAGGCGGAGAACAACCCCGAGGACGAAAACGCCGGCACGAGGATGGTGCCTTTCTCTCGGGAAATCTGGATCGAGCGCAGCGACTTCCTCGAGGACCCGCCGAAGAAATTTTTCCGTATGTCCCCGGGCCGCGAGGTGCGGCTGAAACACGCCTACTACATCACCTGCGACGAGGTGGTAAAAGACGACCGCGGCGAGATCGTGGAACTGCGCTGTTCCCACGACCCCTCTTCCCGCGGCGGCGGGACCGAGGACGGCCGGCGGGTCAAGGGGACCCTGCACTGGGTCTCGGCGCCGCATGCCGTTGACGCCGAAGTGCGCCTCTTCGACCACCTGCTGGCCGAGGCCGATGAAGACGCCGAGCCGGAGATGAACCCCGAGTCGCTGAAACTGCTCACCGGCTGCAAGCTGGAACCGGCCCTGGCCCGTATGGAGCCGGGCACGCCCTGCCAGTTCATGCGCCAGGGCTACTTCTGCGCCGACAGCCGGGAATCGAAACCCGAGGCACCGGTGTTCAACCGCACGGTGACCCTCCGCGACAGCTGGGCCAAGATCGAGAAGAAGTCGAAGGCCGGGAACTGACAATGAAAAGCCTGCTTCTGTTCAGCATCACAGTGGCCCTGCTCTGCTGCGCCCCACCGTGCCTTGCGGAAACGCCAATCCCGACCGTGGAGACACCGACACTGAACCAGCTGGCCTGGCTGGCCGGCCACTGGCAGGGCGGTTCCGGGGGCCGGGTCACCGAGGAGCTGTGGCTGCCCCCGGCCGGCGGCCTGATGCTGGGGCTGAACCGCGATGTGGGGCCCGATGGCAAGGCCTTCTTCGAGTATTTGCGTATCGAGCAGACCGCTGAGGGCGTCTTCTACCGCGCATCTCCCCGGGGCGGTGCGGCCACGTCGTTCAAACTGGCGGAACAAACCGCAGTCAAAGCCGTATTCGAAAACATGGCCCATGATTTCCCCCAGCGGATCACCTATCACTTGACGGCACCTGACACGCTCACGGTGACCATCGAGGGGGATGTGAACGGCAAGACGGAATCCCGCGGCTGGTCCTGGACCCGCCTGTCCGGCGTGGCCGCGGCAACGGGAGGAGCAGATCCGTGAAGCTGAAGATGTTCCAGATCGACGCCTTCACCAGCAAGCTGTTCGGCGGCAACCCGGCAGCGGTGGTGCTGCTGGAGCAAGAACTGACCGACGGGATGATGCAGCGGGTGGCCGCGGAGAACAACCTCTCCGAGACGGCGTTCCTGCTTCCCGGCGACGGCGCCTGGGACCTGCGCTGGTTCACCCCCACCACCGAGGTGGATCTTTGCGGCCACGCCACCCTGGCCAGCGCCCACGTGCTGTTCAGCGAAGGCCTGGCCGACGGCGAGGTCGTGCGTTTCAACAGCACCAGCGGCGCGCTGGCGGTGCAGCACGCGGGCAGCCTGCTGACCCTCGACTTCCCCGCCCGCCCACCGGTGCCGGTGGAAGTCTCACTGGAGGAGTACGGCCGGGCCCTGGGCATCGCGCCGCTGGCGGTGTTCTCCGCGCGGGACCACCTGGCGCTCTACGGCAGCGAGGAGGACGTGGCCGCCCTGGAGCCGGACATGGAGCTGGTGGCCGGGCTGGAGACCTTCGCCGTCATGGCCACCGCCCCGGGGACCGACACCGATTTCGTCTCCCGCTTCTTCGCGCCCAAGGCCGGCATCCCCGAGGACCCGGTGACCGGATCGGCCCACTGCACCCTCACGCCCTTCTGGGCCGAACGGCTGGGCAAGACGGAACTGAAGGCCCGGCAGATCTCAACCCGGGGCGGGGAGCTGCGCTGCACGATGCAGGGCGACCGGGTGCTGATCGCCGGCCGCGCGGTGGAATACCTGCGGGGTGAAATCACGATCAACGGGGTGTGATCTGATCAGGGGGCTATACCCTTTACCGTGCAGCTGCCGGTGTCGTTGTCACCCGATGGCGAATACGGCGGCCGGATAGAAAAACAGTGAAACGGCGTCAGAGAGTCAACACCGGCGGGGTACTCCGAGTCGCTGGATTTACCCCGTCCCCTTCGCTAAAATGGCTGCATGTCTGAGCGAACACAAACTTCCGTGGGTTCCCGCTTCCTGATCTCCGCCGCCAGCTTTGTCATCGTGGTGGCCGGGATGAAGGCCGCGACCCCGATCCTGATCCCCTTCATCCTCGCCACCTTCATCGCCATCATCTGCGCCCCCCTGCTCTACTGGCTCCAGCGCAAGAAAGTCCCCAACGGGCTGGCCGTGCTGATCGTGGTGCTGGGCATCATCACCCTGACCACCCTCACCGGCTACTTCGTCGGCTCCTCGATCAACAACTTCACCCACTCGCTCCCGGCCTACATGGAGCGGCTGCAGGGCATCCAGGCCTCGGTGGTCACCTGGCTGCAGGGGATGGACATCAACCTGAACCGCGAACTGCTCCAGGAGCACTTCAACCCCGGCGTGGCGCTGCAGATGTCGGCCAACATGCTCGCCGGCCTCGGCGGCATGGCGACCAACACCTTCATGATCCTGCTCACCGTGGTCTTCATCCTGCTGGAGGCCGCCGGTTTCCGGACCAAATTCCAGGCGGCGATGGAAAACCCGCAGCAGGCCCTGGCCAATATCAGCGAGTTCACCGAAAGCGTGAACCGCTACCTGGCGATCAAGACAGCGGTCAGCCTGGCCACCGGCCTGGTGATCACCATCTGGCTGGCCATCCTGGGTGTCGACTACCCGGTGCTCTGGGGCCTGCTGGCCTTCTTTCTGAATTTCGTGCCCAACATCGGTTCGATCATTGCCGCCATCCCGGCGGTTCTGCTGGCCCTGGTCCAGTTCGGCATCGGCAAGACCATGGTGGTGGCCGCGGGCTACCTGGTGGTCAACATCCTGGTGGGCAGCATCATCGAGCCGAAATTCATGGGCCAGGGGCTGGGGCTCTCCACGCTGGTGGTCTTCCTCTCGTTGATCTTCTGGGGCTGGGTGCTGGGTCCGGTGGGCATGCTCCTCTCGGTCCCGCTGACCATGATCCTCAAGATCGCCCTGGGCAGCTTCGAGGACACCCGCTGGATCGCGATCATGCTTGGTTCGGCAAAATCCGCGAGCCGCTGAAAAGCAACCGAACCCCACGCGGAGAGGTGACGATGATCAACACACTTAAAAATGCACTGGCTTGCGCACTGCTCGTCCTGCTGCCTGCCGGCGCCGCGGCGCTGGCCCAGCAACCGTCATCGGATGCAGCGGCCCTGACCGAGGAAATGGCCTCACTGCGGGTGGCCATCCGGGAACTGAGCGTGCTGATGGAATCGATGCTGGAGCAGCAGCAGGCATCCCTGGACCAGCAATCGATGGAGCTGGCCCTGCGCCGGCTGGCCATGGCCCGGGAGGAACTGGAGCCGATCAAGGCGCAGCTGCGCAAGGCGGAGGACGAACGGAGGCTGGCCCTGGAGGACCAGCAACTGCTGGAGGCCGAGCTGGACCGGGTCAACAGCCAGCTGGCCGAAGCGGTGAACGAGGGCAACGAGAAAGTCATCCAGCAGTTGCGCGGTGTGCCGGATATGATATCGAACCCCCTGCAGCGCGCCGGAGACAAGGTCTGGCGCCTTGACCAGCGGATCATCGAACTGGAGAACGATCTGGCCGAGAAAGAGGAAGCGCTGGCCGAGCTGGGCCAGGCCATCGACCAGTGGCTGGGCATCCAATGAGCAGCGAAGACCGGAAAGAGATGATGGACGACGAAATGGAGGTAAAAAGCCGGTCCCAGCTCAAGCGCGAAGTGGAAGCCAAGCAGGTGCTGGGTCTGCGTCTGGCCGACCTGCCTGACGATCGTCTGGAAAAGCTCGGCCTGCCGCCGGAATTGCTGGAAGCGATCCGCCTCTACCAGCGCTCGACCAAGAGGGGCGCTCTGAAGCGCCAGCGACAATACATCGGTGTGCTGATGCGTTCACTGGAGACGGAACCCCTGGAGCGGGCGCTGGCCGAACTGGATCACAACCGCGAGCTGGAGCGGCGGCAGTTTCACCGGGCCGAGCAGTGCCGTGACCGGCTGCTGGAGGGCGACCCTGCCTGTCTCGAGGAGCTGATCAACGAGTTCCCCGAAGCGGATATCCAGCACCTGCGCAGGCTGGTACGCAATGCCGGCCGGGAGGCCGAGGCCGGAAAACCGCCGCGCTCCTCCCGGCTGATCTTCCGCTACCTTGCCGACCTGTTCAGCACCGTCAGGGAACCGTCTGCTGATCCGCCCACCGCCGAAGAGGAACCCGCGTGACCCGCATCGCCCTGGCCACCTGCCGTGACCTGCCGCGGCTCACTCCCGACGACCGTATCCTGCTGGAAGAACTGCGGGGCTGTGGTTTCGAGGTCCGACCAGTCCTCTGGGACGCGGAGGATGTTCGCTGGGATACCTTTGACCTGGTCTTCATCCGCAGCTGCTGGGACTACCACCTGCGCAGCAACCAGTTTCTCGCCTGGGCCGAAATGCTGGACCGCGCCGGCGTGACGCTCTGGAACCCGCTGCCGGTGGTCCGCTGGAACGCCCACAAGCGCTATCTCCGGGACCTCGAGGCCGCCGGGGTGCCGCTGGTACCCACCTGCTGGCCCACGGCGGAGGGCAGCGAGACATTGGAGCGGATCTTTCAACGTTTCGGCTGGGAGGAAGCGGTGGTCAAGCCGGCGGTCTCCGCCGCGGCCCACCAGACCTGGCGGGTGCGGCGGGAAGACGCGGCCCAACGAGGACCGGAACTGGCGCGGGCGCTGGAACAGGGGGAGATGATGGTTCAGCGCTTCCTGCCGGAGATCGCCCACCAGGGCGAGTGGTCGCTGATCTTTCTCGACGGGGTTTTCAGCCACGCGGCGATCAAGTCGCCGCGCCCCGGCGACTTTCGGGTCCAGCCTGACTTCGGCGGCACGGTAACCCGGGGCGAACCGCACGCGGCCCTCCTCACCCGGGCAAAACAGGCGGTTGATGCCGTCCCCTTCCTCTGGCACTATGCCCGGGTGGACGGCGTGGAGACCGCTGAAGGATTTCTGCTGATGGAGCTGGAGTTGATCGAGCCGGCGCTCTACTTCACCCAGCAACCCCAAGCGGCCGGGACCGCGGCCCGGATGATCGTCAGGTGGGCCGAGGGACAGGTATAATTACGAGTTGACCATATCTGCAGAGAGAGGGAGGACCCGATGAGAGCGGTGAGGCTGGTGGAACAGAAAAAGCCGTTGATCGAGGTGGAGCTGGACCTGCCCGATGTGGGACCTCACGACCTGCTGGTGCGGGTCAAGGCGGCCGGCATCTGCCACTCCGACGCCCACTACCGGGACGGTACGGTGACCCTGAAAACCCTGCCTCTGACCCCGGGACACGAAGTGGCCGGCGTGGTGGAACGGACCGGCGAAGGGGTCAAGGGCTTTGGCAAGGGTGACCGGGTCTGTCTGCACTACATGGCCACCTGCGGCTGCTGCAGCCACTGCAACCGGGGCAGCGAGCAGTTCTGCACCACGGGGCGGATGATCGGCAACAACCGCGACGGCGGGTATGCCGAGTTTATCGCGATGCCCGAACGCAGCGCCTTTTTGCTGCCCGACGAGATCCCCTTCGAACACGGGGCGATCATGATGTGTTCCTCGGCCACCTCGCTCCACGCCCTCAGGAAGGCGCGGCTGACCGCCGGTGAGACAGTGGCCGTGTTCGGCGCCGGCGGCCTTGGCACATCGGCGATCCAGCTGGCCCGCTGCCTCGGCGCCCTGGAGGTTTACGCGGTGGACATCCGGGAGAGCAAGCTGGCCGCCGCCAGATCATACGGCGCGATCCCGGTGGATGCCTCGAAGACCGACCCGGTGGACGAAATCAGGCGGCTTACCGGCGGGCGGGGCGTGGACGTGGCCCTCGAGCTGGTGGGCGCGGTGCAGACCATGGAGCAGGCCTTCCGCTGCCTGGCCATCCAGGGGCGGGCCGCGGTGGCCGGCCTGGGGGACGACCCGTTCCAGGTGCGTCCCTATCACGACCTGCTGGGCCGGGAAGCCGAAATCATCGGCGTCTCCGACCACCTGGCATCGGAGATCCCGCAGCTGCTGGAATGGGCCCGCCGGGGCGGGCTGGATCTCTCGCGGGCCGTGACCCGCAGCGTGCCCCTGGAAGCCGGGGCGATCAACGGCGTGCTGGATGACCTGGGGAAATTCGGCAACGATGTGCGGGTGGTGATCACCCCCTGAAGAATGGAGTGACCCGTGACCGGACAGACTCTGATCGGCGCCGACCAGCAATGGGCCCTCTGGGCCATATTGCTGGCCGCGGCAGCCTTCGGGCTGTGGGCGGAGAAAACCCGCTGGGGAGCTAAAATCTCCGGGGCGGTGATCTCGATTCTCACCACCTTTGTCCTCTCCAACTGCCTGGTGATTCCCGCCTCGTCTCCGGTCTACGACACGGTCTGGAGTTACATCGTCCCGCTGGCCATCCCGCTGCTGCTTTTCCGGGCCGACCTGAAGAAGATCCTCCGCGAGTCAGGCCCCACGCTGCTGGCCTTTGGCCTGGGCGCACTGGGCACGGTGATCGGCACCTGGGTCGCCTTCAAGCTGGTCCCGCTGGGCGAGGAGGGGTGGAAGCTGGCCGGCATCTTCTGTTCCACCTACGTCGGCGGCTCGATCAACTACGTGGCCGCGGCCGAGACACTGGAGCTGCACTCCAGCGACCTGCTCACTGCGGGCATCGCCGCGGACAACCTGGTGATGACCCTCTACTTCCTGCTGCTCTTTGCCATCCCTTCAATCGGTTTCCTCACCAGGCTCTATCCCAACCGGCACGAGGAGGCCGCTTCCGGGGTCGACACGGTGAGCGAGGCGCCACTGGAGCGGAGGGGCCGGATCACCCCCCTGAGCATGGCCCAGTGCCTGGCCCTGGCCGGGGTGGTCTGTGCCGTGGGCTTCGGGCTGGCCCAGTTGGCCGGCAACAAGGCGCTGGGCATCCTGATCATCACCGCCATCATGGTCACACTGGCCACCCTCTTTCCCGGACGGCTGGGGCAGGTCAACGGCTCCGGCACCATCGGGACGCTCTTGATGCAGGTTTTTTTCGCCGCCCTCGGAGCCAGCGCCAACATCCTCGTGGTGCTGAGAGTGGGCCCGAAGCTCTTTCTCTTTGCCGGCCTAATCCTGCTGGTCCATCTGGTCTTCCTGCTGGCGGCGGGCAAACTGTTCAAGCTTGACCTGGCCGAACTGGTTATCGCCTCCAACGCCAACATGGGCGGCCCCACCACCGCGGCGGCCATGGCGGTGGCCCGCCGCTGGGAAGCCCTGGTCATCCCGGCGATTCTCTGCGGCACCCTGGGCTATGCCGTGGCCACCTTTATCGGGGTGGGAATGGGTTTCTGGCTCAAGTGAGGCTGACGATGTCGCTCTATTCCGGGTTCGCCGAATACTACGAGCAGATCTTCCCCTTCCGCGAGGAGGTCTACGATTTCCTCAAGGGCTGCCTGCCGGAGCGGACCTCACTCAAGGTCCTGGACATCGGCTGCGGTCCCGGCCACTACTGTGCCCGTTTTGCCGCCAACGGTGTCGTGACCACGGGTCTCGACCTGGACCAGGAGATGATCACCGAGGCCCGGACCCGCTATCCGGAGCTGGAGTTCCATTGCCGGAACATGGAGCGGGCCGGCAGCCTGGGCGGCGGTTTTCACGGCATCTTCTGCATCGGCAACGTGGCCGCCCATCTGCCCGCCCACCGGTTCGCCGCGCTGCTGGGCCGGCTGTGCCGGATGCTGGAACCGGGCGGCACCTGGATCATGCAGGTGGTGAACTGGGACAAAATCCTGGACCAGGGCAAGCAGGAGTTCCCGGCAAAACAGTTCGCCGGCGAGGGAAACGAGTTCCGGCGCCGTTACCTGGAGATCAGCGAGAAACAGGTGACCTTCCAGGTGGAACTGGCCCTGGAGGGCGAGACCCACTTCACCGAGGAAACAACACTCTACCCGGTGCGCTCGGAACCCCTGGTGCAGATGCACCGCGAAGCCGGGTTTCGGCGCACGGAACTCTTCGCTGACTTCAGCGGCAAGCGGTTCGACCCGCACGAGGGCGGAGGCCTGGTCCTCGTGGCCCGGAGGTGAGTGGTATGGAAGAACGATTCATCGACCTGGAGACCCGGCTGGTCTACCAGGAACGGACCATCGAGGAACTGAACGAGGTGGTTACCCGGCAGCAGGGCCAGATCGACGTCCTGGAGGAGAAGCTGCGGGCCATCGTCAACCACATCCAGGAGTCGGCCTCCCCGGTGACCGGGGAGGCCGGCGATGAACCGCCGCCGCCGCATTATTGAGAATCGTGTCATCAAAAATGGGGACACCGATTTTTGATCGCGATGACAAGGTCAACTTGACTTTCGCCCGCACGGAAACAAGAATAGTGCCCTGCCTGGAGGAACGATGCCCATACCGCACCTTGAACAACTGATTGGCCCGATGCGCCGCGCAGGCGCCATGGCCGTGGACCAGCAGAACACCCTGGACTATGACCAGCGGCAGTTCAAGGCCGACGGCTCGGTGGTCACCCGCGCCGACCACCTGGTGGAAGAATTCCTCACCGGGGAGATCAGGCGGCTCTACCCGGACACCAACATTATCTCCGAGGAGACCGTCCGCGATTACAAAATAACCCGCGACTTCACTTTTTCCATCGACCCGGTGGACGGCACCGACTCCTTCAGCCGGGGCATGCCCGGCTGGTGCGTTTCGGTGGGGCTGCTGGACGAGACCCTGACTCCGGTGGGCGGGCTGGTCATCGCCCCGCGGCTGGGGCTCTTTTTCTTTGCCGACGTGGGGCTGGAGGCCACCTGCAACGGCCGGCGCATCGAGCCGCCCGATCCCACCGAGCCGATCTCGTCGAAGACCAACATCATGGTCTATTCGAGAATCCACCAGCACATGGACATGAGCCGCTACCCGGGGAAGTGCCGAAACCTGGGCAGCGCCGCCCTGCACCTCTGCTGCCCGCTGATCTACCCCGGGATCACCGCGGCGATGGAAAACCGCCAGGTGCACATCTGGGACATCGCCGGCTCGCACGCGGTCAATATCTCGGTGGGCCTCGACTTCGAACTGTTTCGCGGCGGGCCCGTCGATTACACCGGCATGGTCCACGGCGAAGAACTGGGGGGCTTCATCCTCGCCGGAGCCCCGGCGGCGGTGAAAGACCTTCGCCAGATGGTCCGGCGCCTGCCCAACCCGGCGTCCTGAGACCGGGCCCCCGGCAGGGCCGCCCATTCCCGAACCGGAGACCGAAATGGAAGAAATGGTCAAAGTCTGCCCCGCCTGCGGGGCCGAATACGTTCCGCAGATCGAGCGCTGCGCCGACTGCGGAGAGACCCTGGTGCTGCCCGGACAACCGGCCGTCATCCCGCCCCCTCCGTCCTCTCCCGCTCCGCGGCCTCACGCCGACCTGGTCTGTATCCGGGTGGCCGACCTGGAGTGGGCCAAACGGCTGGGCGCCCGGCTGGAGCGCGCGGGCATCGACCACCTGCTGGAGGCCGAGGAAACTCCGGGGGCCAGGTGTTGCGGGGCCGGCCGTTTCCGGGTGCTGGTGCGCGGATCCGACGCCGACGCGGCGTCGCGGATCGACGCCGAACAATACCGCGAGGACGTGCCGGACCTGGTGGCGCCCCAGGACTGTCACCAGTCCCCCGAAAGCTGTCCGGCCTGCGGCGGTCCGGTGCCGGTAACCGCCGCCGAGTGCCCTTCCTGCGGCCTGGCATTGGCCGTGGAACTGGAGGGCTGCGCGGGGTGCGGCGAGCCCCTGCCCCCCGGGGCCAATTATTGCCCGGGTTGCGGCCGGGCAACCGATCAGCGTTGCTGCTGACCCGTCGATAGCGAATGCGAGGTCCACCGTGCCCTTCCCCATCGCTGACAAACTTGTGGTGGCCATCGCCTCGAGCGCACTGTTCGACCTGGCTGAAACCGACCTGATTTACCGCGAAAAAGGCCTCGAAGAATACCGGCGCTTTCAAAGGGCCCACGAGAAGACGCCGCTGCAGCCGGGGGTGGCATTTCCCTTTATCAAGCGGCTGTTGAGCCTCAACGGCAAAGAGGAAGCCGACCGCCCGGTGGAGGTGATCCTCCTCTCCCGCAACGACCCGGATACCGGCCTGCGGGCCTTCCGCTCCATGTCGGCCCACGGCCTGGACATCACCCGCGGAGCCTTTCTCAGCGGCCGCCCTCCCTGGCGCTATCTCGACGCATTCAACGCCAGTCTCTTCCTTTCCGCCGACCAGACCGACATCCGCGAAGCCATGCGCCGCGGCTACCCGGCGGGCCTGGTCCTGCACTCCGATAGTTTTGTGGACGAGGAGAGTGACGACGAACTGCGGGTGGCGTTCGACTTTGACGGCGTGGTGGTGGATGACGCGGCGGAACAGGTTTTCCGCACCGAGGGCCTGAGCGGCTTCCAGGACAGCGAAGCGGAGCAGGCCGCCACTGCCCACCGCCCCGGGCCGCTGACCCGCCTCTTCCGGGAGATTGCCGCCCTGCAGCAGTGGGAGACTGAACGGCAGCAGCGGCAACCGGGCTACCGGCCCAGGATCCGCACGGCGATCATCACCTCCCGCGGCGCACCGGCCCACGAACGGGTGGTGACCACCCTGCGCGCCTGGGGTATCCGGGTGGACGAAACCATCTTTCTCGGGGGGATGGAGAAACGGCCGGTGCTGGAAGTGTTCCGGCCGCACATCTTCTTCGACGACCAGATGACCCACGCCGGTCCGGCCTCCGGGGCGGTGCCCGCGGTGCACGTCCCCTTTGGCGCGCTCAACGAGACGGAGGACTGATCGGCCTGCCGCCGCTTTCGAGGCTCAGCAGCCGGCGGTAGTCCTCCTCGGTGTTCACCCCGGAGAATGCACCGCTGTCGGCCGTGTCGCAGGGGATGATCCGGCCCGGATCGGCGCGCAGCAGATCTCGCAGGCCTTCCCCCCCCTCAGGCAAACCGAGGATTTCCTCGAAACAGGCTCGGCCCACCAGCAAAGGGTGACCACCGCAGCCCCGGCGGCGCAACTGGACGATGGGCCGCTGGGAATCCACGGAGAACAGGCTGATCATCCGGCGAACAGTCTGCGGGTGAACCAGGGGATGGTCCACCGGCTGGACCAGTATCGCCTGCCAGTCTTCATCCATGCCGGCCATCCCGGCTTTGAGCGAGGTCAGGGGCTCGGGGGTCGGTTCCGGGGGCACCACCAGTTCGAGCCCGGCAACCGCCAGCGCCGCGGCCCGGGCCCTGAGGTCCGCGGAAACCACCGCCCGCACATGCTCCACACCGGCGGAACGAAAGGTCTGGGTGAGCAGCGCGAGAAAGGAGGTGCCGCCCACCTTGAGCAGGGCCTTGGGCCGTCCGCCCATTCGCCGGGAGGCCCCGGCGGCGAGAATCACGGCCCCGATCACCATGAGAATTCCGCGGGGATGCGCCGTCCGGAGCGGAGAGCGATGATCTCGGCGGCGATGGCCACCGCGATTTCGCCGGGCGTCCGGCCGCCGAGGTCGAGGCCCACCGGGGCACGCAGGTCTTCCAGCAGATCGGGCGGCACGCCGTCGGCCAGCAGGGCGACCCGGGTCTTCTGCACCTTGCTCCGCGAACCGATCATCCCCAGGTAGCCCGGCCGGCTCTCGATCACCGCCCGTACCGCCGCCAGGTCGTTCCGGTGCTGGTGGGTCACCACCACCACGGCATCCCGGCCGGTGATGGCCAGCTGTTCAGCGGCCGGTGCCGGCAGGGCGCAGATGGTGCGGGCGTCGGGAAATCGGTGGGCCGCCGAGTAATCGCACCGCTCGTCGACGATCACCGCCTGGAGGCCCAACATGGAAGCAAGCCGGTAGAGGGCCAGACCGATATGCCCGCCGCCGAAGATGATCAGCCGGCCGGCGGGGATCAGTGGTTCGAGGTAGACCGAAACGCTTCCCCCGCAGTTCATGCCCAGGTCCTTCCCCAGGTTGAAGGAGAGGAGCTTCGGCTCGCCGGAGGCCAGCACCGCCGGGGCTTCGTCGTGAACCCGCTTTTCCAGGGCGCCGCCGCCCACCGTGCCCAGGGTACCCCGGGCGGAAATCAGCATCCAGGCTCCGGCTTCCCGGGGAACCGACCCGCTGGCGGAGACCACCAGGGCCAGTACCCCTTCCTCACCGGCCTCGGTCAGATTTCTGCAGGCCTCCAGTATCTCGCGGTCCATCCCAGCTCTCCTCTTCCCGGCAACCATACTGCCCAGGCGGGCAACAGGGTGCAAAGCTACCACATCGGTTGACGGTGGGACAAGACGGGCCGGACTGTTTCTTGACGCTCCGCAACACGCACACATATCATAACGGATCGTAGCGTCACTGGAACTGAGGAACGGAGGACTACCACGGTGCAAATCACCCGGCCCACCCTGCTGCTCGATGAAAAGACAGCGCGGCGAAATATCGAGCGGATGGCCGGCAAGGCCCGGGCCTCGGGGGTGGGTTTCCGCCCCCACTTCAAGACCCACCAGTCGGCCGAAGTGGGCTGCTGGTTCCAGGACTGCGGGGTGGAATCAATCACCGTCTCTTCACTGGCCATGGCCCGCTACTTCGCCGATCACGGCTGGGCCGACATCACCCTGGCCGTACCGCTGAACCTCCGCGAACTTGAAGAAATCGACCGTCTGGCCGGGGAAATTACCCTGGGACTGCTGGTGGACAACGAACAGAGCCTCCTGGCCCTGGAGCACCGGCTCTCCCACCCCGTGGACCTCTGGCTCGAGATCGATCCGGGCTACGGACGCACCGGCATCCCCTGGGATGACGCGGACACGATACTCGGCCTGGCCCGGGCGGCACGGGACGCCCGGCACTGTCGACTGCGGGGGCTGCTGACCCACAGCGGCCACACCTACCAGGCGGCATCGGCGGAGCAGATCAGGGCAATCCAGGCCGACACCACCGGCCGGCTGCGGGAAATCCGCAATGCGCTCCTGGGACAGGGCATCCGCTGCCGCCTCTCCGTGGGGGACACACCGGGCTGCAGCATCGTTGACCGGCTGGACGGGGTGGACGAGGTCCGGCCGGGCAACTTCGTCTTTTTCGACCTGATGCAGCTCAACCTGGGAGCCTGCACCGCCGGCGACATCGCCCTGACCGCCGCCTGCCCGGTGATCGGGGTCTACCCCTCCCGGGGCCGGATCGCGATTTACGGCGGAACGGTGCACCTGGGCCGCGAACCGCTGGCCCGCACCCGCGGACGGGTCTTCTACGGCATGGCCGTAGCGGAGGGCGATCTTCCGGCCGAAGATTTCCGCGGAGCCGCGGTGCTCACCGGACTGACCCAGGAACACGGCATTCTGGAGGCTGATCATTCGATGCTCTCGCGGGTTCGCCCCGGCGACCTGCTCCACGTCTACCCGGTCCACTCCTGCATCACCGCCAGCCTGCACAACCGCTACCTGACCCGCGACGGCAGAGAGATCGCGCGGCTGGCCGCCGGGCATGACAGGGAGGGCGGGCGATGACCGACCTGCCCACGGAAGAGCGCCGGAACGTGATCGAGGTCAGCGGCACGATCCGCATCCCGGAGGATGAGCTGGAGTTCAGTTTTGTCCGGGCCTCTGGCCCGGGGGGCCAGAACGTGAACAAGGTGGCCACCGCGGTGCAGCTGCGCTTCGACGCCGCGGCATCCCCTTCCCTGCCCGAGGAGGTGCGCCAGCGTCTGCTGCGCCTGGCCGGCCGCCGGGTCACCGTGGACGGAATACTGATCATCGAGGCCCGGCGCTTCCGCAGTCAGCACCGCAACCGGGAAGACGCGGTGACGCGGCTGGTGGAACTGATCCGCCGGGCCACGGAGCAGCCGAAAAAGAGACGGAAGACCAGGCCGTCAAAGGCCTCGGTGCAGCGCCGGCTGGAGACCAAACAGCGGCGCGGAAAACTCAAGGACAGCCGCAAGGTGCCGCGGCCGGAACGCGGCGAGGACTGAAGGAGAAGAGATGCTTCGTTTTCCCCAGGGATTGGTGAAACCGTGCCGGGTCTTCTGCATCGGCCGAAACTACGGCGGCCACATCAGCGAAATGGGCGCGGCCATGGACGACAGCTGCATCATCTTCATGAAACCGGCCACCAGCCTGGTCTTGCCCGGCGAACCGGTGGCCCTGCCCCGCGGCCGGGGCGTGGTGCACCACGAGCTGGAGATGGTGGCCGCCATCGGCACCGCAGGCAAGGAGATCCACCGGGATGCGGCGCTCTCCCACGTCATGGGAATCAGCCTGGGGCTCGATCTGACCCTGCGCGAAGTGCAGACCGGGCTGCGGAACAAGGGCCGGCCCTGGGAGCTGGCCAAGGCCTTTGACCGGAGCGCCCCCATCGGCGACTTCGTGGAGAGCGGTCCCGCGGTAAATCCGGCAGCGGTACAGATGCGCCTGGAGGTCAACGGTGAGGTGCGCCAGCAGGGCACCACCGCTGATATGCTGTTCCCCCTGGAACAACTGATCGAGATCCTCAGCCGCACCTGGGAGCTGCTGCCCGGGGACCTGGTTTTCACCGGCACCCCGGCCGGCGTGGGCCCGGTGGTTCCGGGCGACACAATGACCGTGGAGAGCCCGCAGATCGGCCGGTTTTCATGGGAATGCGTATAGCGCGTACCAGAGGTGACGGGTTGGACTGTTCACCTTCGCTCCTGTCGCTCCGCTCCCTGATGTCGCTCAGGAGAACAGTCCAACCCGTCCTGGAAGAGCCGTTTCAATCGGCAGACTGCCCGATGATGGGTCCGGGAACGAGATGGATCATCCATCCGAGCGAGGTAGAGGAGCGCAGCGACAGGAGCGAGGAGGATGATCCATTTCGTTCCCGGTATCGCCGCTTCGGTGAAATGAGGAGTTGAAGAATGAGCCTTGACTATTCGGCCCTGGCCCGGGACCTCCAGGCCCTGCTCGGCGACGAGCACGACCTGCTGGCCAACTCGGCCAATACCTGCGCGCTGATCTTCGAGAAAATACCACGGCTGAACTGGGCCGGCTTCTACTTCCTGCGGGGCGAAGAGCTGGTGCTGGGACCGTTTCAGGGCAAACCGGCCTGTGTGCGCATCGGCATGGGACGGGGTGTCTGCGGCCAGGCAGCCCAGCGGCAGGAAACACTGATGGTGGTGGACGTGCACCAGTTCCCCGGACACATCGCCTGCGACTCGGCCTCGCGGTCCGAGCTGGTGGTCCCGCTGGTCCCCGGGGGCCGGCTGATCGGCGTGCTGGACCTGGACAGTCCGGAGCGCGGCCGGTTCACCAGCCAGGACCGGGAGGGGCTGGAGCAGCTGGCCGCGGTCTACGTGGCGGCCACCGATTTTTCACCGTTGCTGTCCGGATGATTCGCAGGGTTGCCCGCTCCCGGCGGCTGCTGTAGAGTACGGCCATGGATGATCTTCACACTCCGCTGAGCAACTGGCGCTTCCGACTGCACGAGGTGATCTTCGAAGCCGACACCCCCGGGGGCAAGGCCTTCGATATCGCCCTGCTCGTCTGTATCGCCCTCTCGATACTCGCCGTTCTGCTGGAAAGCGTGACCGGCATCCGCGAAGTCCACGGGGTCACTCTGCGCCGGGTGGAGTGGGCCATCACCATTCTCTTCACCCTGGAGTATCTGCTGCGCCTGATCTCGGTGGGCCGGCCCTGGCGCTACGCCCTCAGTTTCTACGGCGTGGTCGATTTGCTGGCCATCCTCCCCACCTACCTCGGTCTGGTATTGCCGGGGGAAACCCACCCGCTGATGGTGATCCGTGCCCTGCGGCTGCTCCGCGTCTTCCGTGTTCTGAAACTGGCCCACTTTGTCGGTGAAGCCCTGGTGTTGCGCGGGGCCCTGCGGGCCAGCGCCAGGCGGATCATCGTCTTTCTCGGCACGGTGCTGATCCTGGTGCTCATCGTCGGCTCGATGATGTATCTCATCGAGGGCGAGGAGCACGGGTTCACCAGTATTCCCCAGGGCATCTACTGGGCCATCGTCACCATGACCACCGTGGGCTACGGCGACATCGCCCCCCAGACCCTCCCCGGCCGAGTGCTGGCCTCGCTGGTCATGATCCTGGGCTACGGCATCATTGCCGTGCCTGCCGGGCTGGTCACCGTCGAACTGGCGGTGGCCGGCAAACGCAGGATCAGCACCCAGGCCTGCCCTGACTGCTCCGCCGAGGGACACGACCCGGACGCACGGTTCTGCAAGTATTGCGGGACCAGGCTGTGAAAGCCCTGCTCTGCCGCCCGGGCAGCCCACTCCTGACCGATGACCACCCCGAGCCCCGGCCGGCCCCGGGCGAAGCGCTGATCCGGGTCCTGCTGGCCGGCATCTGCCGCACCGACCAGGAGCTGGTTTCCGGGTATATGGGATTTGACGGGGTTCTGGGCCACGAGTTCGTCGGCCGGGTGCAGTCGTGCCCGGGTCGGCCCGAGTTGGAGGGACAGCGAGTGGTGGGCGAGATAAACTGCCCCTGCGGCACCTGCCCGCTCTGCCGCGACGGCATGGGCAACCACTGCCCGGAGCGTACCGTGCTGGGCATTGCCGGACGGGACGGCTGCCTGGCCCAGCTGACCACGCTGCCGGCAGCCAACCTGCACCTCATCCCCTCCGAACTGAGCGACGAGGAAGCGGTGTTCACCGAGCCGCTGGCCGCGGCCTGCCGCATCCTCGAACAGGTCGATCCGGGAACTCGCGGGCCGGCGCTGGTCATCGGCGACGGCAAGCTGGGAATCCTCTGCGCCTGGGTTCTTTCCGGTGACGGTGAGTGCCCGGTGACCCTGCTGGGCCGGCACCGCGACAAACTGGCCCTGGCCGAGGGCTGGGCCCCGGGCCCTGTTTACACGGTCCATACCGCTGACTACCGTCCGCCGGCCCCCACGGAGCGGTTTCCCCTGGTGGTGGAGGCCAGCGGCACCGCCTCCGGTATGACCACGGCTGCTGCGGCCACGCGCCCCGGTGGTACCCTTGTCCTCAAATCAACCCTGGCCGCCGGCGGCTCGCCAAACCTCACACAGCTGGTGGTGGACGAGATCACCCTGGTGGGATCCCGCTGCGGCCCCTTCCCCGCCGCCCTGGCCGCCATGGCCCGCCACCGGTATCCTTTTGACCGGCTGGTCAGCGCCCGTTTCCCGCTGAGCCGGGGGAGTGAGGCCTTTGCCGAGGCCTGCCGGCCGGGCCGCCTCAAGGTGCTGGTGGATCCAACGTCGCCTTGACGCCGCTGAGAGCCTGTCGGTAGAATTCATCTTCATCAGTCACGACCTCTATCAGCGGGAGCGTCCATGAATCACGACAAGATCGCCGTAGTCGACTTTGGCGGGCAGTTCTGCCATCTCATCGCCACCAAGATCCGGAAGCTCGAAGTGCTGGCCGAGATCAAGGACCCCAACGACCCGCTGGAGTCTTTTCTCGAATACAAGGGGATCGTCCTCTCCGGCAGCCCGGCCCTGGCCTCAGCCGGCGAGGGCTCGCAGTTCACCGAGGGCCTGATCGACCTCCCGCTGCCGGTCATCGGCTTCTGCTTCGGGCACCAGGAGATTGCCAAGCACTATGGCGGGCAGGTGGAATTCACCGCCCGGGAATACGGCTACGCCAAACTTCACATTCATCAACAGGCCGAGATATTTCACGGACTGGGGCCCGAAGAGCAGGTCTGGATGAGCCACGGCGACTCGGTGACCAGGCTGGGGGAAGGATTCATCGAACTGGCCTCCAGCACCATCGGCGACGACCGCGAACCGCACCGCAACGCGGCCATCGCCCACCCGGGACTGAAGCGCTACGGCTTCCAGTATCACCCTGAGGTGGACGACACGGTGCACGGCAGCGAGATGCTGGCCAACTTTGTTTTCCGCATCTGCGGCTGCCGCCCCACATGGAAAATCGACGACTATGTGGCCGAACAGGTGGAAGCCATCCGTCGGGAAGTGGGTGACCGGTCTGTTTTCCTGCTGGCCAGCGGCGGCGTGGACTCCACGGTGACCGCCCGGCTGATCGACAGGGCCCTGGGCGCCTCACGGCTCCAGCTGCTGCACATCGACAACGGCCTGATGCGCAAGGGGGAGAGCCGCCGGGTGGTGGACCGCTTCCGGGAATACGGGATGGGTGACAACCTGCACTTCATCGACGCTTCGGAGACCTTTCTCCAGGCCCTGGCCGGAGTGACCGAACCGGAGCGGAAACGGCAGATCATCGGCACCACCTTCATCGATGTTTTCAACAGCGAGGCCCAGCGCCTGGACCTCGAGGGGTTCATGCTCGGCCAGGGCACCATCTATCCCGACACCATCGAAACCGGCGGTACCAAGCACGCCGACGTGATCAAGACCCACCACAACCGGGTGGACGTGGTGGAGCAGATGATCGCCCAGGGCAAGGTGATCGAACCGCTGCGCGAGCTGTACAAGTCGGAGGTGCGGGAACTGGGCAAGCAGCTGGAGATCAGTGACGACCTGCTCTACCGCCACCCCTTCCCCGGCCCGGGCCTTGGCATCCGCGTCCTTTGCGCCGCCGAGGGCGAACCCGAAGGCTACGACCCGGAGGGCGCCGGCGCTCGGCTGACTCCGATTCTGGAACCTGCCGGGCTGGAAGGGATGCTGCTGCCCATACGCAGCGTGGGCGTCAAGGCCGACCTGCGGAGCTATGAATTCCCGGTGCTGCTTCACGGCCGAGGAGCGGAGTGGCAAACCCTGACCACCCTGACCGGACGGATCTGCCAGGAGGTGCCCGGGGTGAACCGCGGCATCTACAACCTGCTGGACGAAATCCCGGTCGAAGCGAAAGTGCAGCCCGGCGGCATCACCCGTGCCCGCCTGGACCTGCTGCGCGAACTGGACCAGCTGGTGATGGATGGGCTCCGCCGCCACGGCCTGATGGCCGACATCTGGCAGTGCCCCACCGTGCTGGTGCCGCTGGAGATCAACGGCATGGGCCGCGAGCTGGTGGTGCTGCGGCCGATCCTCTCCGAACGGGGCATGACCGCCGCCCCCGCCCCGCTGCCCGAGGCGCTGCTCGACGAGCTGCGCCAGGCGGTGCAGGATTTCCCCGATGTCTCGGGCCTGGCCATCGATGTGACCTCTAAACCCCCGTCCACCATCGAGTGGGAATAGGGGAAAAACCCTTCTATTTGCCCGCTGGCTTTGTTGCAAACCTCGTTAAAATGCTCACATACCACATAGTATGCTGCGCTTTTGCCTCGGCTTGCGCCTCGCCAGCGACCAAATAGAAGGGTTTTCCTCCACCCAACCTGACTGGGTTCACGAGTAAAAAGAACAAGAAGAAGAGGGGAATCCGGGACAGGGTGCCTGATAATCATAAGAGTGCACCT
>JAQAZP010000272.1:0-5655 GCA_032127265.1 Acidobacteriota bacterium | reverse complement strand
CGTTGAGGTGGCCGGTCATGTAGACGAACGTCACGTCGGGGTAATCGGTTTCCAGTTGGTCCATCAGGCCGAGGTAGATGTCGATGTTCTCGGCAGTGGTGTCGGCCTGGCCGCACCAGGACCAGATCACCACATTGCGGTCGCTACCCGAACCGTCGAGGTGGCTCCGTGTGCGCGAGGCCCAGGTGGTGTAATCCGGGTTTCCCAGGTCACCGGACGGTGTACTATCCTCAAGAGAGAGTATCCCCGGCTCCACGTCCCCGTCATAGTTGAAATCGTAAAGGCCCTCGTGGGTCGGATCGTCCATCAAGACCCTCATCCCGGTGACGGGCTGGCTGCCATGTGACGAATGGCCATAGCAGAGCCGAAGCTCGTCCTTTGCCGTGACAATCCACGCTTCGGAGATTTCTTCGAGGACCGTGCAGGTGTGGTCGATGATGATCGGCCCCGAACCCCCGGCCGCGGCAGGCGGAGCGGGCGTGATGAACAGGGCCAGGATGAGGCAGGCGGTGAAAGAGGTGGAACTGAGCATATTCACGAATTCGTCCTCCGGGAGATTCGGAAATAAGCCATGGCGACCCTCCGGATGGCCGAGGCGGCGGGTCTCGCAAGACCGTTGAACGTCATCGGTCATCAACACGAACAACTCTAGCACCAGCCGGCCCGACGTTCAACGGTTTTTTATCCTTGATGGAAACGCAATTGCTCTTAGTGCACAGGATCCTCAAGCTCAACTCTCGAACAGCGGCTGTTTGTCCTTGCCCAGGGTGAATCCCTCTCCCATCACCTCGTTGGCCTGCTGGATGGAGATGAAGGCCGTGGGATCGATGCGCTGGATCAGGTTCTTCAGCTTGACCACTTCAAAACGGCTGACCACGGTGTAGATCACTGCCTTTTCCCGGTCGGTATATCCGCCGGTTCCCTTGAGCACGGTGACCCCGCGGTTCATGTGGGCCATGATCCGCTTGGCGATCTCCGGCTCCTGGTCGGAGATGATGAACACTGCCCGTGCGGTGTATGCCGCCTCCTGGACCACGTCGATCACCCGCGCCCCGATGAAGACGGCCACCACGGTGTACATCGCCTGCTGCACGGTGAGGTGGATCAGCGAGGCGGCGATCACCAGCATGTCGGCCGCCAGGATGGTGCGGCCGATGGGCCAGCCGAAATACTTGTGGCAGATCCGGGCGATGATGTCCACGCCGCCGGTGGTGCCCCCGAAACGGAAGATGATGCCCAGCCCGATGCCGACAAAGGCGCCGGCAAAGAGGGAGGCGAGCAGGATGGCGATGCCGGTGACGCCCCCCTCGGCCAGGTTGTTGGCGATGTTGAAGTAGTTGATGCCGAAGCCCATGATCGCTGAGCCGAGGAGGATCGCGGCGAAGTTGGTGATTTTCAGACGGCGCATGTTACTGCTCTCCGCCCCGCCGGCCGTCCCCGCTGCGCTGACAGCGGCTGCCGGAAGGGTGACGCGGCCGCGTGACGGGCACGGGTTCGATCCTGCCCGTGCGGCCACAGTGCTCCAGTCATCTGGTTGCGATTGTTTCTCGGTATCCCGGACGGGGCCGGACCCGTCCCGCCCGTGGATCAGGGCACCGGGGCCGCGGCCGCCGCGGGAGAGACGGGTTCAGCCCGTGACGTAGGTGTTGTGGAACTCGATCCAGCGGGGCAGGATCTCCTCGAGCATCTTCCTGGGAGGCAGGAAGGCGATCCGCAGGTGATGGGTGTTTTCCTGCTGCCCGAAACCAGAGCCGTTGACCGTGGTCAGGCCGGTGGTTTCCAGCAGGTTCATACAATATTCGAAGTCTCCCGAGCCGGCGGGCAGTCTGCCCAGCCGGGGAAACAGATACATGGCGCCGGTGCGGCCGAAGCAGTCCACCCCGTCCATCTCCTTGAAGGCGCTCCGGATCATCGCCGCCTTGCCGTAAAGGTCGTCGAGCACCCCCTGCCGCTCGGCGGTGAACTGGTCATACAGTTCGCTGCCCGGTTCCGGCGAACTGGCCATGAGGTAGATCAGGATCTGGCCCACCGTGTTGGAGCAGAGGTTCACCGAGGCCTGTTTGAACATCACGTCGAGGAAGGGGATGTCGACGCCTTGCACCGCCGGCGGGTTACGCAGTTCGAGATAGCCGCCGCGGTGGCCGCACTCGCCGTAGAAGCCCTTGGAGGCGCTGTGCAGGCTGAACAGCGTGACATCTTTCTCCATGCCGAGCATCCGGGCAAAGGAGAAGAACTCGCCGCCGTAGAGGTTTTCCTGGTAGACCTCGTCGGCGATGATGGCCAGGCCGTTCTCGCGGGCGAAGCCGATCACCACCCGCACGCTCTCCTCGTCGAGGATGGCGCCGGTGGGGTTGCCGGGGTTGATCACCACGATGGCCTTGAGGTTCACCCCGCGGGTGCGGGCGTCGGCCAGCCCCTGGTCGAGGATGGCGCGGTTGAGCGTCCAGCCGCTCTCCTCATCCGGGTAGTAGTTGACCTGGGCGCCGCCGCAGCGCCTGATCGTGGCGGAGTAGAGCGGGTACTGCGGGATGGGGATCATGATCCCGTCCGCACGGCTGGTGATCAGCGCCTCGAGGACATTCTTCGCCCCCTCGCTGGCCCCGTCGGTGAGGAAGATCGAATCGGGGTCGGCCGGGACGCCGCTGGCCGGCGTGACCCGGTCACGGCGGTCGATATGGTTCGCCACGGCGCGGCGGATAAAGGCCGGGCCCTTGCTGTCGGTGTAGGCCCCGGTGCCGGTTTCCATTTGACCCAGCATCTGTTCGGTGAAGTCGAGCACGTAGTCGGAACAGAAGTCCCCGTCATCCAGGCCGGGAAAGGACGATTGGTCACGGCGGCGCAGGGCGTTCAGTGCGCGTTCGCGGCCGATCCGCGAGGGCATCTCGGCCAGACTGAGCACCTGGCGGTAGAACGAGATCGGTTTCTGACCCAGGGCCTGGGGATTGCCGATATTGCAGGCGATGGTCTTCATGCCCTGCTGGCGGAGCACGGCGGCCCGCTGGGGGATCGGCCCGCGCACGGCATATTCCATCTCGATCACGTTCCGGTTCAAAACCATCGACCTGGACATCTCAAGCACCCTCCGCCGGGGGAGAACCACCGCCTGGCTCCCGCCCGATCGTCATTCGGGACCGGCGGCCGACAGGGTGTCCCGGCCGGTTCCACCTTCCGTTCCGGCCTGGACAATCCCGCAGCCGGCGAAAACGGGCGGATCATACCAGAATGGCAGGGTAAATCCCACCGGAAAATGGTGGCAGCCACCTGGATGTTACCGCGAACATGGCGAAGCAGTCTCTCCGGCAGCAGCGCTTGTACCCCGGGAGATCGCTTCGCTGCTCTCTTAAGGAACAAGCAGTGCCTAGCGCACATTTGCACATTTGTGGGGTCAGTTCTTGAAATATCACACTTCTCTATTGCCTGAATGACTGTCCGGGTACGATATTTCAAGACCTGACCCCCAAAATGTGCATTGTTCCTTCCGCTGACCTCCCGTGGCCCTCACGGGTCGGGGGCTCGCGATGACATTTCCAGCCCTCTTCGCTCAAGCCAGGGGCGCTGAATTTCGATAGGGAGGGTATAGATCCACTGAAAGTGACTATCCATCCGACGCCGGTGGCGGCCGGCATCCGGTAGAGAGGTATGGTCCCAGATGGCCCGTTTGGACAATGTCCTGCAAATGGCGGTGAAGGCCGGCGCTTCCGACCTGCACGTTCCCACCGGCAGCCCATTTATGTTCCGGCGCTTCGGCCGGCTGCAGCGGATGAAATCACAGCCGCTCTCCGCCGAGGCGGTGCAGGCCCTGATCCACGAGATCCTCTCCCCCTACCAGCGGACCATGCTGGAGAAGCACCTGCAGCTCGACTTCAGCTACCAGATCCAGGGGGTGGCCCGGTTCCGCAGCAGCGTCGTGCGGCAGCGCAACGGCCTTGACGCCACATTCAGGGTGATCCCCTTCCAGGTCCCCACCCTGGAGCAGCTGGGATTGCCGGAAGTGGTGTCGAAGTTCTGCGATTTTCACCAGGGCCTGATCCTGGTCACCGGTGCCACCGGACAGGGGAAATCCACCACCCTGGCGGCGATCATCGACCAGATCAACAGCAGCCGGCCGGTGCACATCCTCACCGTCGAAGATCCCATCGAGTTCGTTCACCCGATCAAGAAGGGCATCGTCAACCAGCGGGAGCTGGGCCGCAACACCCACTCCTTCGAGAATGCACTCCGTGCGGCGCTGCGCGAGGACCCCGACGTGATCATGGTCGGCGAACTGCGTGACCTGGAGGCGATCCGGCTGGCCATTGCGGCCAGCGAGACCGGCCACCTGGTGCTGGGCACCCTCTCCACCTCCTCGGGGCCCAAGACCGTGGACCGGCTGATCGACTCGTTTCCCTCGGATGAGCAGAACCAGATCCGCTCCATGCTCGCTGAAGGGCTGCGGGCAGTAATCACCCAGCAGCTGATCCCGCGGGCCGACGGCAAGGGCCTGGTCATGGCCGCCGAGATCATGGTGGGCACGGTGCCGATGGCCAACCTGATCCGTTCGGGCAAGACCTACCAGCTGCAGAACATCATGCAGACCGGCCGCGGCGCCGGGATGATACTGCTGGATGAAGCAATCATGAACCTGCTGAAGGCCAGGGTGATAACGGCCGAGGCGGCCATGATCCACGCCGAGAACCCCAGGGTGTTCAAGAACGGTGCGGCAAAAGGATAGGGAACCATGGCGCAGATCGACGAACTGTTCAGGGAAATGGTCCAGGCCGGTGCCTCGGACCTGCACATCGTGCCGGCCATGCCGCCCATGCTTCGGCTGCGCGGCGACCTGGTGCCCACCCGTTTCGAAGTGCGGTCCCACACCACCAACGAGCAGCTGTTTCTCGAGATCCTCAGTCCCCAGCAGCAGAAGAAACTGAAAACCACCCTGGAACTGGACATGGCCTACGATGTGCCGGGGCTGGCCCGATTCCGCTGCAATTTTTTCTACCAGCAGCGTGGTTTGTCGGCCGTTTTCCGGGAGATCCCCACCGACATCAAGAGCCTCGACCAGCTGGGCATGCCCGTGGGGGTGCAGCGGATCCTCGAGATCCGCAAGGGCCTGATCCTGGTTACCGGGCCCACCGGCTCGGGAAAATCCACCACCCTGGCGGCCATCATCGACCACATCAACAGCACCCAGGAGCGGCACATCATCACCATCGAGGATCCGGTGGAGTTTGTTCACCCCAACAAGCAGTCGCTGATCACCCAGCGGGAGATCGGGGCCCATGCCCTCAGTTTTGCCGAGGCGCTGCGGGTGGCCTCGCGGGAGGACCCGGACATCATCCTGGTGGGGGAGATGCGCGACCTGGAGACCATTTCCCTGGCCCTGACCTGCGCCGAACTGGGGATCCTGGTCTTCGGCACCCTGCACACCAACTCGGCGGTGAAGACCATCGACCGCATCATCAGCGCCTTCGCCGCCAGCCAGCAGGGCCAGATCCGCAGCATGCTCAGCGATTCGCTGAAGGCGGTGCTGGCCCAGCAGCTGCTCAAGACCTCCGACGGCAAGGGCCGCTGTGCCGCGGTGGAGATCCTGCTCAGCAAGCCCGGGGTCGGCAACCTGATCCGGGAGAACAAGCTTTCCCAGCTCGTCTCGATCATCCAGACCGGCATCACCGA
>JAQAZP010000271.1:0-9169 GCA_032127265.1 Acidobacteriota bacterium | reverse complement strand
GGAAGCATGGCTGATCAACTGCTCTCGTAGCGGATCTGCATCCGCCGGATGGCCAGGGCGCAGAAGACCAGCGAGAGCGCGGCCAGGGCCAGCAGGCCGGGGCGAAGATCGTCCTCGGCAACTTCCATCAGGATCCGCCGTTTCTGCCGTGAGGGATGGGTCAGGGCATTGGTCCCAGATGTTCCATTGTATTCTGAAGGATTGTGGCGGCGCTGATCAGGTCTGCGACCAGTTGCTCACTGATATCGATAAGTCCTTCGTACTCTGCCTGGTTTCGACGATCGTGACACAGAGCGAACACCCTCCACACTTCAGGGCCGAGTTGCGCCGTATGCTGCAGGCATTGAAAAACGAGATAGCGATTCTCGGACCGGTAGCCCTGCCGGCGGAGGGCTGCCAGGGCCAGCGCGTGGGAGGCGTTGTAGGCCAGGTCGAACCGGCTTTCCAGGGCCAGGGCGGTATTGCCGGCATCGGCAAGGCGAACCCGGGCTGACCTCAGCAGCCCATCGATTTCTGTCTGGTCAGCCGGTTCGGTTTTGAGCTTACCGATTTTGACCAGGTTTGCCAGTTCTCTCAAGGTCGCCATCCGATCCGATGAGGAAAATGACGGGCTGTTTCAGCAGCCGGGCAAAGAAAGCATTGTCGGATTCGAGCTTGCTCCGGAACTCTTCCGGAGAGTAAACCGCCGGGCTCACGGATCTCCCCAATTCCTGCTCCGCTTCAGCAAAAATGCCGAACAGGTCGGGATGGGAAAGGCTGCCGCTGACGATCAGGATATCGATGTCACTATCCGCGGTATCGGTTCCTCTGGCCACCGATCCGAAAATGAGAGCCACCTGGATCCGATCGGAAACAGGATCGAGGCCGCGGCGGAGCACATCGGCAACCCCGAAAGTCTTTACGGTGATTCGGTGAAGCTCATCGAATATCGGAGAATTGCGGTTTGCCTGATAATGCTTCTGATTGCCGATCTTTTTTACCGTGAGCAAACCGGCCTCGGTCAACTTCTCAAGTTCACGCTGTACGGCTCCGGTGCCCGAACCGGCCAGGCGCACCAGTTCCTTGGCGTAGTAACTTCGATCCGGATTGCCGAAGAGCAGACCGAGCACACGCTGCTGTGTCTTGGTGAAAAGCGCCCCGGACAAACCGGTGGTGTTCGTTCCCATATTGGGAACGATAGCACCCTGAATGGGTACTTTCAAGAGAAAAGCCCCGCTGCCGGAATTTCTGGACGCCCTTTTCCACCGCCAGTACAGTCACCAGTCAGGCCTCCTGCTGGCCCGGGCCGCAGACAAGCTCAACCGGACCGGATTTACGGGAATTGATGAAGGGTTCGCCTAGCTGCTCTCGTAGCGGATCTGCAGCCGGCGGATGGCCAGGGCGCAGAAGACCAGCGAGAGGGCGGCCAGGGCCAGCAGTCCGGGGACGGCGATCCAGACGGGGGAGGGGTCGACGATCAGGGCAAAGGGCCCCTTGTCGATGGCGATGGGCATCAGCGATTCCAGGTAGTGCACCACGCTGATCTTCTTCAGCAGCTCGGGGAGGAAGAAGTTGATCCACTCCCAGCAGAGGAAGAGCCCGGCCGGGATCACCGGGTTCTTGAAGAAGAGGGCCAGGGCCATGAAGATGGCGCCGTAGCCGATACAGGCCAGCCAGGTGGCGCCGAGGTAGCTCAGCAGGTGGGTCAGGCCCGGGCCGTCGAGCATGAAATCGGCGGCTTCACGCGGCCAGTGGGGCACCAGCATCAGGGCATAGGAGAGCAGCACGGTCGCGCTGAAGACGATGATGGTGGTCAGCAGCCCGGAGATGAACTTGCCCAGCACCAGCAGTTCCCGGCGCATGGGGGTGAGGAAGTAGTAGTGCAGGGTCCGGTCGGACATTTCGCTGCGGAACAGCTCGGTGAAGATGGACAGGCAGCCGAAGAAGACCACGAAGCGGACGATGAAGGTCTGGAAGACCATGGCGTAGAACAGGTTGCCCACGCCCAGGTCTCCCGTGATCTCATCGTGGGGGAAGAGCGCCCGGATCAGCATCAGCACCACAGGCAGGGCGGCCAGCAGGAAGAGGACGAAGACCCGCGAGCGGAGGAAGTTGCGCCGCAGCTCGAGGGGCAGCAGGGTCATCAGCTGGTCGATGCGCAGCTCCAGCGAACCGGGGGGCGCCGGCGCCCGGGTCAACTGGAGATCGTGCCTTTTCCCGCTCATGAGCCGCCCTCCTCGTATCCCACCAGGTACTGATAGACCGCGTGAACGTCTTCGTCGGCCGGGGTCACGGTCTGGATCGTCACCCGGTCCTCCATCACGATGCGGTTCAGCATGAGGTAGAAACCGGCGGCGTCGCGGGTGGAAACCAGCAGGCCGCCCCGGTCGTCGTGCATTTTGATCTCCACCACGTGGTCCTGCTGAAGCACCCGGGCCGCCAACTCGGCCGCATGGTCGCAGCGGATCAGGATCTGCATCGGGTGGGTCTTGATGTCGTCGCGCAGGCCGCGGATATCCCCCTCGGCCACCACGTAGCCCTGGTTGAGGATCACCACGTGGTCCGAGATCTGGTCCACCTCGTGAAGGATGTGGCTGGAGATGATCAGGTGCCGGCCCTCGTCGGCCAGCTCGCGGAAGAGATCGATGGTCTCGGAGCGGACCACCGGGTCGAGGCCGTCCAGCGGTTCGTCGAGGATCATCATTTCCGGGTGATGGCAGATCGACTGGGCCAGCTTGATCCGCTGTCGCATCCCCTTGCTGTAGCCGGCGATCCGCCGGCCGGCGGCGTCGGTGAGCCGCACCCGCTGCAGGGCTTCGTTGGCCAGCCGGCGGGCATCATCGCGGTGAAAGCCGTGCAGGCCGAGGGTGGTCAGCAGGAACCGCTCACCGGTCATCCCCCGGGGGAAACTGTCGAACTGCGTGCAGTAGCCCAGTCGGCGAAAAAGCGTCTCCGGGTCGGCGTCCCGCTGGCCGGGGTAGTTCACCGAGCCGCGGGTGGGCCGGATCAGCCCGGTCATCAGGTTCATCAGCGTGGTCTTGCCCGAGCCGTTGGGCCCCACCAGGCTGGTGATCCCCGGCGGGATGCAGAGGTTGACCTGGTTCACCCCCAGCACTTCGCCGTAGAACTTGGAGATGTCCTTGAGCATGATCAGGCGCCCGTTGGTGTCCCGCTGTTCGTTCATCCGCGCACCACCTCGTAGGCCTTGACCTTGCTGAAGAGCAGGCGGACCGATACCGCGCAGACCACGGCCAGGGTGGCCCAGCCGCCCCAGACCGGCGGGAAGTGGGCGTGGGGCGGCACCGGCACGTTGAGCAGTCCGCAGTTGACCAGCCAGGCCATGCCCATGATGTTCAGGACCTGGCCCCAGACCAGGCCCAGGCTCTCGGCGATGAGCGAGCCCCAGATGGAGAAGATGAAGAAAATACTGAAGAAGAGCAGCCGGGCCATGGTCTTCCGTTTCACCGTGGCCGAGACGGCCAGGGCGAGCAGTGAGATGGTCAGGATCCAGGCCGCGGCGCCGATGAGGATCCCCACCCCGATGCGCAGGTTGCCTGTGAACCAGCCGTTGCCGGCCAGGTAGCCCTGGAGGGAAAAGACCAGCAGCTGGGGGATCCAGGTCACCGGCGAGAGCAGCAGCACCAGCACCGACAGTTTGCCCAGCACGTATTCGCCCCGGCTCAGTGGCCTGGCGAAGTAGAGCGGCAGCCCGTGGTTGACCAGGTCGCTGGAGATCAGCGGCGGTCCGGCCACCAGCACCAGGGCAAAGCAGAACCCGCCCTGGATGGAGATGAAGCGGAGAAACAACTCCCCGGTGACCGGGCCCAGGTCAGCCGGCGTCACGTGGAACAGCTCGAGAATCCGCAGGTTGTGGCGCACGTAGATCATCGCCGCCTGGACCACGCTGGGGATCAGGCTGAGCAGGTAGAGCGAAAGGAAGAGCCGTGATTTGAAGATCTGCGGCAGGGCGTAGAAGGGCAGCACGAGAAAACGCCGCCAGCCCGGGGTCAGCGGGCCGCTGTAGCTCTTGAACGATCGCTCATGCACGGTCATTGGTGCCGTTCTCCAGTGCCTTGAGAAAGATGTCCTGCAGCGAGTCCCGGCGGTGGTCCAGCCGGCGGATCTGCACCTGGTGCTCGTCGGCCAGCCGGTAGAGGTCGCGGATCTCCACACCATCGGGCAGTACCAGCTTGATCCGCCCGTTGCCGCTGCCGGCCCACTGGCAGCCCAGACCGCTCACCGCTTCGCCGTACGGGCCGGTGTCGCCGAGAATCTCCATGTTGAGAAAGCGCTTGTTGGCCTTGCGCTCGTCGGCCAGGTTGCAGAACGCGGCCAGCTTTCCATGGTTGAGCACGAGCACTTCTTCGCAGCACTCTTCCACGTCGCGCAGCAGGTGGGAGGAGAGGATCAGTTTCATCTCTCCGCTATCACGGATCTCCTGGATCAGCCGGATCATCTTGATCCGGGCCGGCGGGTCAAGGCCGTTGGTCAGCTCGTCCATGATCAGCAGTTTCGGCGAATGGATGATCGCCTGGGCCAGCTTGATCCGCTGGCGCATGCCCAGGGAGAAGGTCTCCAGCTTGCGGTAGCGGGCTTCGCCCAGGCCGACATAGAACAGGGTCTCGTGGGCCCGCTCGAGGGCCGTCTTCGAGGGCAGGCCGCTCAGCTCGCCCATGAAGCGCAGGAAGCGGACCGCGGAGAGGCCGGGGACAAAGGAGTCGATTTCGGGCATGTAGCCCACCATCCCCCGGATGGAGCGTGATGCGGTGGAGACGTCGTGGCCAAAGACCCGTGCCGATCCGGCCGTGGGGGCGAAGAACCCGAGCAGGACGCGGATCAGGGTGGTCTTGCCGGCGCCGTTGGGCCCGAGGAGCCCGATGCTCTTGCCGGTGATGGCCACCTCGAGGTGGTCGAGAATCTGCCGCCCGGCCAATTTCAACCCCAGGCCTTTGAGTTCCACCACCGCGCTCATCCGCCATCTCCGGTGAAACGGCCCCACCGCCCCGGGGGGCGATGAGGCCGCTTTTGATTGTCGGTCATTCTATCTTACGCAATCCGGGTCCAAAAAGGTGCCTCCGAATTTAATTAATCAACGTGTGGCGCATATTCATCAGCGAGTGCAGCGAGAGCAGGCTGCCCAGCCGGCCGCCGAGGATCGACCCCTGGTCCACGTTGACCATCGAGATCTGGTCGTCCTCGCCGTAGATACAGGTCAGGCTGGGGGCGATGGTGCCGCTGTCCACGATCTCGCGCACCGCTTCCTCCTGGCCGGCGGTGAGCTGCTCGGTGACCCCCGAGGGGGCGTTGCGCAGCAGCGGATTCAGCAGCGACCCGAGGTTCTGGTAGATCAGGGCCGAAACATCCACCCGGCCGTCCGGGGGAAGCAGCCTGTTGAACTCGCTGGAGCGGGTCAGGGTGATCCCCGAGGCCCGGTAGTCGATGGCCCGGTCAATCAGCGCCGTCTGGGAACCGGCCACCAGGTAGCCCTCGTGGAAGGTGTAGTAGAAGGGTGCGTCGAAGCTCTCGGAGCTGACGTGGAAATAGGTGCGTCCGGTTCCCGCCTCGGCCTCGAGGAGGATGCCGGGGAAGCCCTGCTCCGCGGCGATGGTGTTCACCTGCTCGACCATGCGCTCGATGGTCTGCTGCAGGCCATCCGGATCGTAGACTTCCACAATCACCTTCCACGCCGGCACCGGCAGCACCGGGCCGTCGAGGGCCATGGCGAACTCGCCGCCCAGCGGGCCGGCCAGGTCATGCACCAGGTCGATGTCGTATTGGGCCTCAAAGCTGTTCAGCGAATCCTGGAAGCCGTCATTGGTCTCGGCCAGCGAGGCAAACAGCTCCTCGAGCAGTTCCGAGGGGTTGCGCACCAGGAAGGCCGCCGCGGCGGCCGCCTCGGGGGAGATGAAATCGAGCGCTCCCATGGGGGCCGGTTCGGCCAGCCAGGCCGCCACGCCCTGCCGCTGGCGGGCAAAGCTCAGTTCGGCGTTGGTCACGTTGGTGCCGCCGATGGACCGGTGCTGGATCACGAGGTAGTCGGCATCATCGAGGCCGAGAGTCTCCATCGCCTGGTTGGCGTGGATATCCTGGTGCCGGCCGACGAGGCCGGCCACGTCGGCGCCGAAGACGAGCTGGGTGCCGCGGCCATAGACCGCGGACAGACGCCGGTGGAAAGACGAGCCGGCAAATGCGGTTTCGGCCGGGAATCCGCCGGCCATCCGCTGCAGCGCTTCGGCCTGCGGCGAGACCACCAGCAGGTCGCCGGTGATCCAGAAGAACAGCTCGTGCGACGCTTCAGCGGAGAGACTGAGGGACATGGGGTCGTCGATAATCGTCAATGCGCACTCTGACTGGGCCTGGGTGCTGATCTGCTCCAGCTCACGGGTCAGCACACCGCGAAAACTGTCCGGATTGTTGAGGGTGGCCAGCAGCACCAGGCTCCCCATCTCACCGTCGCCATCCTGCTGGAGGGTGATCGCGATCTCCGGTCCCAGTTCCTCGCCCATCATCCGCACCTTTTCCATCAGGGTGTCGATGTGCGGGTCCATCCCGGCGTCGGTCACGTTCTCGCTCCACCACTGGTTGAGCACGTCGCTGGTCTGGACTTTTTCCAGCAGCACCTGGTGGGCGCTGTTGATCGTCTCACTGAGGTTGGGCATGGCGAAGTAGATCACTGAACCGGCCGGGACGCTGTCCAGCAGCCGGGTGTCGGTGCGCAGTCCGGGCACCGGCAGGCGCTGGGCCATCTCGCGGTGCAGGTCGGCGAACTCGCGGAGCAGGGCCAGGTGCTGGTCCATGTCGCGGCTCCAGGCGATGTCCGATTCCACCGGGATCCGGGCCAGTCCGGCCCGGGTGGTCAGCTGGTCGCCGGCGTGGAGCACCTCGTTGCCCGCGTCGCTGTCCACGTTGACCTCGCCCTCGATCACCGAGACCCGCGAGCCGCGGGCGCCGTGGGTCACCGAGAAGACGGTGCCGGTGACCGCCACCTGGCACTCGTTGGTCTCGACGTAGAGGTGCCCCGAGCCCTGGTCGCTGGCCTGGACGATGATGCTGCCCCGGCGCAGGTGGATCGTGCTGTCCGAGTCGCGCTCGGTGACGTAGAGCTCGGAGCGCTCGTTCATCTCTACCTGCGACCCGTCGGCCAGGGTGAGCAGCGCACCGGAGTGCTGGGCGGTGCGCACGGTTCCGCCGTCCTGCACAACGCTTCCCGCGGTTACCGGGGAGGTGCTCTCTCCGGCCACCCGGAGCAGCGAGCCGTCCACCTCGGCCACCTGGAGCAACCCGCCGGTGGCGGGGAGGAAGAGGCTGTAATTGAGGGCCAGGGTGATGGCCAGGCCGACGAATACGGCGGCCGCGGCCAGGGTCCAGACCATGCGGCCGACCCGGCGTTTATCCTGTTTCGGCGCGGCCGCGGTGCGTCCGGCGCGGAACGACATCAGCTCACGGCGGCAGGACGCGCACTCGCGGGTGTGATCTTCCACCAGCAGGCGGCGCCCCTCGTCGAGGCGGCCTTCCGCGAAGTCGGGAATCAGCGCCTCAAAATCGGCACAGGCCCGGATCTGGCTTCCGGCTTCGGCGGTCAGGCGGTTCCAGACCCGCTCTGCGGCCCGGTCAGCAGCTTCCGGCTCGCCCTGGTCTCCGCGAATCTGCTCCACGGCCTGGTCGAACAGGCCATCGAGGTTCTTTTCATCGTTGCTGTTCATGAGAAATATCCTCCCGCAAATTCACGCAGTTCACTCATCAGCTGCTTCCTGGCCCGGTTGAGCGTCACCGCCACCGTGCCGCTGGTTGTGTCCAGCATCCGAGCGATTTCCCGGTTGTCATACCCTTCGAAGAAACGCAGAGAGAAGACCTCGGCCGCCCGCTGGTTGAGGCCGGCCACGGCCTGGCGCAGCCGGCGGCGCAGTTCGTGCCCCTCCAGCTGCCGTTGCGGGTCGGTGGGCCGGGACTCTTGCGGCTCGGCCTTCCCGCTCTCCAGGCTGATCACTCTTGCCCGCTTCCTCGAGCGGAGCACGTCGAGGGCGGCGTTCACCGCCGAACGGCGCAGATACCCGCCGGGGTTTTCCTCCAGCCCGGGCCACGGCCCGCCGCGGAGCAGCCTGGTGAAGACGGTCTGCAGTACGTCTTCGGCGTCCTCGGCATTGCCGGTGATCCGGTGCGCGGCCTGGAAAACCAGCCGGTGGTGCTCGTTGAAAACGGTTTCGAGCTCCAGCGGCAGATCGGCGGCGGGTGATTCTTTCACTGCTTGCAGCTGCATCCGCTGTTCCCTCCCTCTTTTTTTGTTCTCACCCACCATAACGCCGCTCCTCTTGATTCGTTAACAGCTCCGGGACGGGCCGCGGAGGAATAGTGAACGTGAAGCAGCACCTATTACGAGAGCCGGGAAGGATGTTGCCGAAACTATTTTAGGATGGCTCATGGAATTCGTGGCAAAAAACAAGCGAGGAGTATCGATGTATTTGGAAAGTCTATCATATATCAATAAAATATCTAATTAATGCTTGACATCATGCATCGGCTTTGCTATATTTATTTTGTCGACAGTGATTGAGGCTGTCGATTGGATGAACGAGTGAAGACTGATTGGTGAATTGGACGATGCAAGATAACTGAAGAGAGATCTGAACAGGGCCCCGATAACGGGGCAGGAATCAGGAGCAGCTGAAACGATCCCGGGTGATAACCGGGAGCGCTCCTCAAACAGCACCTGGCGGGCTGTTCTCCCGCCGGGTGCTGATGATCGATATAGATACAGATGTGGATGCCGGTAACGGCATCCCGCAACGCCCTCTCCCCCTGCAGTGTAGTTTCTGGGGGAGGGGGCTTGCTGTGTACGGATGGCGGAAGTGGGAAGATGAGAGATCGTGAAACTGTCCAAAGCATTGCCCGTGGCGGGCAGAGTTTCGGGCCTCGTGAAATCAGGAAGATGTGGATGGGGAAGGTGAGGATGAGCGGAACTCGGCAAGCTCCCGGCAAAGCTCGAGCATGTTCTCCACACGCACGGCACCGATGCTGTCCAGCGTGCTGGCGTAGGCCTGGGCCGCGGCGCCGCCCACGAACAGCTTGATGTCCCCGGGCAGGTTCCGGTCCAGGGTCACAGTTGCTCGGGCAGCCGTGAGTCATCAGGCGGGTAGACGATGCTGAGAATCACGGCCCTGGCATCACTCTGAATGACCGCATTGGCAATCTC
>JAQAZP010000270.1:0-2557 GCA_032127265.1 Acidobacteriota bacterium | reverse complement strand
TGAAAGGCAGGACTCGGAAGTCATCCGACCAGTTGAATGATTGACAGGCTAACAAGGGGGAACGGCACTTTCACCCTCGTCGCCTTCACACGGTAATTCCATTAAAACCGCCCCGCCGTTACGTTGACGCCATAGGTCATGCCAGGGAATGCTTCCAGGAAGCACCACTCACTCACCGTTGTTCCATCCCAGGTGAAGACCTTGACCTCCGTGCTGCCGGCCGGATCCGGCCCACAACCCACGACCAACTCGGCCCGGCCGTCACCGTTCAGGTCGGCACCAGAGGATACATTCGCCCCGTATATACGTCCGATGGCCAACCAGGCGAAAAAGTTGATATCTGATATTTCGGACAGAACTTCGCCATCGTAGTTCCAGCCCCTGACGTGCGTGGCAAACATCGGTCCGGGTCCTGGCCCGGTGACGCCCTGCACCGCCACCACGGCGAGATAGATGCTGCCGAACATGGCGATGAAGAACTGGATAAAATCGGTGGCCATCACTCCCCGCAGTCCGGCCATCATGGTGTAGACCAGGCTGAAGCCGAAGCAGAAGTAAAGCGCCACCTGTTCGTCGATATCGATGGTGTTGGCCAGCACCTTGACCATCGCCAGGTTGACCCAGCCGATGACGATGCAGTTGCAGAGAACGCCGGAGTGGATCGAGAGGTAGGCGCGAAGGATGCGGGCCGACCGGCCGCTGTAGCGCAGTTCGATGAACTCGGCATCGGTGAGTACCCGGCTGCGCCGCCAGAGGCGGGAGAAGAAGTAGAGCGAGACCATGCCGGCCATGGCCGAGGACCACCAGTACCAGTTCCAGGAGATGCCGCTCTTGATGATGAAGCCGCTGACCGCCAGGGGCGTGTCGGCGGCAAAGGAGGTGGCGGCCATGCTGGTGCCCAGCAGCCACCAGGAGGCCTTGCGGCCGGAAAGAAAGTAATCATCCATCCCCCGGGTGGCGGCACGCATGTGGTAGAGCCCCATGCCGAGGGCCAGGGCGAGATAACCGGTGACGATGGCCCAGTCGAGAGTCGACACTAGGGCCTCCACTCCATGTCCGGGTCGAAGGGAAACATCGGCCGCCCGAGACGCCGGTACGACAGACCGGTGATATCCTGGTTCACCGCACCGGGGGTCAGGGCCAGCAGTGACAAGGCCGCCATCCGCTGCAGTTCGGGCACGAGGTAGCCGATTTTCAGCACTACGATTTTGAACGATTCAGGGGCCAGGCCAAGTTCAGCAAACTGTTTCGCGTGATGAAAGGGCGTCCTCCGCTCGGTGAGGATGACCACCACGCCCCGGCACTGCAGCACTGCCACTCTGTTCGGCCTGCCGGAAGCCTGGTGAACCGTGGAGTGGAGGCTGACAACCCGGCTGGTGACCCTCAGCGGCGTGCCGTTCAACGGGTCCAGCTTGCCGCCCAGCTCCAGCGGAATCTCCGCCCCGCATCCCGCTTTTTCACAGGCGGCCACCGCGGCGGAGTCGGTGATACCGGCACAAAGAGCGTTTTCCACCCCCAGCTCCAGCAGCCTTCCCAGCGCATGGGCCACATCCCCCGCCCCGCCGGCGGTGGGGTTGTCCCCCGAATCGCTGATCAGCACCGGATGCTCCGCTGCGGCCAGTGCCCATTCCACGCATACATCAAATGACCCGGCATGGACCCCGAATCTGAAGTCGCGGCGCAGGTCCCAGAACCTTTGGGCCAGGGCCTCTGCGGCCTGCCCTACCCGGAGAGCATCGGTTCCCAGTGCCACCACCGAGGCGGAAGACCGGGGTTCGTCAGCCCAGACATAGCCCACCAGGATCGATGCGTCGAGCAGGCCGAATTCCTCGATCACCCGGGGGAGCATCCCGTAGAGGCCGGCCGCCGGCTCCCAGCCGGTGCCGGTCTGCTCGCCGGGCAGCAGTATGGGGACCGGGATGTGAACCGCAACCGGAACCTCTCTCCTGCGCAAACACGTCACCAGCAGATCACAGGCCCGGGTCACCGTCTCATACCAGTCTTCGTGGGGTGCCGTGCGATACGCCGTGAGAATGTCGAGGTTGTCCACCACCCCGGCGGAGAGATTCCCGTGCAGGTCGTAGCTGGCCGAGATGAGACACTCCGGACCGGCGGCCTGCCGGACCGCGGTGAAGAAGTGCGCCTCGGCGTCCTCCAGCCCGAAGACGCTGGCAGCGCCGTGCATCGGCAGCAGGAGGCCGTCAAGCGGTCCCTGCCGGTCAACCTCGCCCAACAGGTCGTGGAGGAAATCGTCGTAAAAACGTCGTTCGATACGGCCACCGGGGAGGGCCCTGGCCCGCAACAGGGGGATGAACTGCACATCGGGGAACTCGGCGGGGAACCCGAACTGCTGGAGCAGCGCGTCACCGGCGAGCAGTGTGAAGTCATCCATTCCGGTGGCCAGCGGGGAAAAAGTGGAGCACTCACAGCTGAACCCGCCGATCCCGATCCGCATTACGAGCATCCTCTGACCGCTGCGGTACAAATGGCCCGGATACGCTCCCGGTCGGTGAGGAGCCGCTCATACTCGGAGACGTCGGGATCCGATCCCATAAAG
>JAQAZP010000269.1:0-9083 GCA_032127265.1 Acidobacteriota bacterium | reverse complement strand
AGCTGCAGCTGCTGGGATCGACAACCGCCTACCCGGGCCGGGCGGCCGAGGACTACGATCAACCCCAAGGCCGGTTCAGCGGCCTGGCCGGCCTGGCCAACTACAACCACAGCGCCCGCCACTGGAACTGGTGGCTGAGGTGGGAGGAGTTTGGCCGGGACTTCCGGACGGACAGCGGGTTCATCCCCCGGGTGGACTACCGCACCGGGCGGGCAGGTGTACACCGCAACTGGTGGGGAACGGATGATACGTGGCACAGCCGGATCGGTCTGGGGGGAGATTTCGATATGACCGAGGACCAGGACGGCAACCTGCTGGAGCAAGCAGCCGAGTTCTGGTTCGAGGTCCACGGCCCGCTGCAGTCACAACTCGAGTCCGGTGGCGGATTGCGGGAGCGGAACTACAACGGCGAGAGTTTCGACCAGGCCTTCGGCAAGGTCTACGGCGAGTTTTCACCAAACGCCTGGCTGCAGGCCTGGCTGCGGATCGAGTTCGGCGACCAGCTCGATTATGCCAATACCCGTAACGGCGATCTGCTGCAGGTCCGGCCAAACCTGACCTGCCGTCTGGGACAGCACTTCACGCTGCAGCTGAACCATACCTTCGAACGGCTCGATGTCACCGACCACCGGCTGCTGATGCCCGGCCGCCTGCCCGAGGGAAGGCTGTTCACGGCCAACCTCACCGAGTTGCGCGGCGTCTGGCAGTTCAACACCCGCAGCTTCGTCCGGGCGATCATCCAGTATGCCGACATCGACCGCACGCCCGAGTTGTACTACGACATCGTCGATCAGGAGACCCGCGACCTGTTCGGCCAGTTTCTCTATTCCTTCAAGCTGACCCCGCAGACCGTCTTCTTTCTCGGCTACTCGGAGAACCAGCACGCCTGGGACGACCCGTTCAGCGGCACCGACAGCATCGGCCTGACCCGCAGCGACTGGACCATTTTCGTCAAGATCGGCTACGCCTGGCTGCTCTGATCGGGCATTCTCAGAATCCCATAAATTCCCGAAGGACGTGACACCGTCACCCTACAACCAGCCGCCATATCCGCCTTCGGGGGACACGGATTCTGACACGGCTACATTTACCGGTAGCGCACCGTAAGGTTGAAAAACAGAGGTTGACCTACTGGATGTAGCCGAGACTGCGCAGCTTCTCCATCTCCCGCTCGCGGGAAGGGTCCGGGGCTGAGGGGTTGGTGATGCTGCGCAGCAGCGCAGAGCGGTCAGTGCCCGGATACTCGGGGATCATACTGATTGGCTGACGCTGGAGACGTTGCGGAGTGACTGCCCCTTCAAGCACGCCACCGTGATCGGGCGCCAAGGCCATCATCCGGCTGTCCTGGGGCAGGCCCAGCAGGTAGAGCAGGGTGGGCGCCACCTGGTAGATGGTGGCCGGTTCGGCCAGGGCGTCGGCCCGAATATCCGGCCCGTGAAGGATCATCACCCCCTCCAGGCGGTGTGCTCCGGAGATGTCGCTGTGGCGCATCCGCACCTGGATGAAATCGAAGCTTTGTTGCCCTTCCCACACCTTCTCGGTGAACAGGGCTTCGGGTGAGAAACGCACCGTGGCCGCGGGTTCACCGGGCACCCAGCTTTGCTCGAGCGCGTGGTTGAGTACGCTCTCGAACACCGGTTGGTTCTCATCGGTGTGCAGCGACTCCAGCCGCCGGCAGACCTCTGTCGCCTTGTTCCGGGCATCATCCGTCCGAATCGTGCCGGCCATTTCCACCCCTGCCTGATCAAGCCAGATCCGCTTGTCGTGGCGATACATCTCGTCGATGGCAAAGACCTCTCCCCCGCCGCCATCCTCCATCATCCCCAGTTCCTGCAGCAACACCTCCAGGCGGAAATGGTACGCCTCACCGGGCTGGGTCGGGCCGCCGCCGTGGTCAGAGACGATGACCAGGGTGGTGTTGTCCGGGGCCAGCTCACGGATCTCGCCGAGGAAGTAGTCGATCAGCCGGTAGTAAGCATTGATCACACCGGCCCGTGCCGGGTCGGGCGAGCCGTCCTGGGGAAACTGCTGTGAAACCGGATCCATGTGGCGCCAGGTGATGTGCTGGGCCACGTCAGTGCCGGAGAAGTAGACGGCGGCGAAGGGCGTGATCTCCCGCCCGGCAATGACGCGGAGGGCGGCCATGGCGCGGGCATCGTTGACCAGGGTGTCCTGGAGGAATTTGCTGCGGGCGATCTCCTGCGCAAGTGGCCCGGGCATGCGCGCCTCGGCCTCGTCTTTCAAGGTCTCCGCGAAGCCGTCGGGATGAACCTGCCCCGGCCCCGGTTTCTCGGGGTCAAATCCCTTGGAGACGTAGTAGCCGTCTATGTTCTCGGCCGGGAAGGAGCCAAACCAGTTGATCACCGTGGAACGGAGCCCCGCCGCGCCGGCCAGTTCCCAGACCGCCGGTGAGCGGCGATCCGGGGGTCCGCTCTCCGCCACTTCATAGCTGCCGGGAAGCTTGACCAGAAAGTTGTCCACCCCGTGCGCGAAGCGCGGCATGCCGGTGGCGATGGTGGCCCAGAGCGCGGGTGAAATGGTCGGTTCTTCGGAGAGCAGCACACCGCGGGTACCCTCCGCCGCCAGCGCCGCGAAGTTCGGCAGTTCCTCCCGGTCGATCATCGGCTGCAGCAGATCCCAGGTGATGCCGTCAATCCCCACCAGCCACACCGGCCCGGAGGCCGCGGCGGACGGAACCGGTCCGCCCTGCTGCAGCGGGTAAGCCATCCCCGGAAAATCGGCGGCTGTCTTCTCCGCCGTAAAGACCGGCATGGTGAAATCGTCTTCGGGCGCAGAGCACCCGGCCATGGTCAGGGCGAGGCTCAGGACGATGAGAGGATGAATACGGATGACGGTCTCCTTCACCGGAATTGGTTGTCTTCGTCCCAAAAGGGTATTGGAAGGTGAGGCGGCAATCAAGTGTCCGTGGATCAACCGGTTACTGAATGAACCCCAGGTGTTTCGAAAATGTAATTGCTTTGAAGCAGTTCCATTGGTGGCGGCAGCGGAAAAAAAGTCCAATCACTTCAACTTCAATCACTTACAGAAAGAACCTCTTGGGAACTGGAAGGCATGATGCTTGCAGTAAATTAATGTCTTGACGAAAACGTAATGAAAGGCTCAAAGTATCTGTATGCATTGAAACTGATGCTGCTCTGCCAGCCTTGAAAACAGGAGAGAAACAATGAACCTGAGAAATACCGGGAATGGGATACGCGTGACGCACTGCACTGCACTGATGATACTCTTTTTTACAGCCTCCTTCTGCGGCCCGGTACAGGCGGCAGATGATTTTGGCTACATCGGGTCCACCGGGACCCCCTACATCGTCACCGGACCGGGCGCCGGATCGACCAACGATCCGCTGATTCGGGTTTTTGACCCGGCAAACATCGAAACGCCGCTCGACGAGTGGCTGGCCTACGGCGTTCTCCGGTATGGCGCAAACGTGGCTGTTGGCCAGTTGGACGACGATCCGGAACCGGAAGTTGTAACCGGCCCCGGACCCGGCCCACAGTTCGGACCCCACATTCGCGGTTTCGAGATCGATGGCACACCCATTGACGATATCTCGTTCCTCGCTTACGGAACCAACAAGTGGGGCGTCAACGTGGCTCTGGGTGACCTGGACATGGACGGTTTCGATGAAATCATTACCGGCGCCGGTCCCGGCCCGGTCTTCGGGCCCCACGTTCGCGGCTGGAACTGGGACGGCATCGGTGAACCAATGCCAATTCCGCAGGTCAGCTTTCAGGCCTACGGCACCTGGAAATGGGGAGTCAACGTGGCCTGCGGCGACATCGACGGTGACGGCTTCGATGAAATCATCACCGGCGGAGGTCCCGGACCGACTTTCGGCCCCCACGTCCGCGGCTGGAACTGGGATGGCCTGGCTGAAACCACTCCCATCGAGCAGATCAACTTCATGGCCTACGACACACTGAAACGGGGGGTCAATGTGGCCTGCGGCGACATCGACGGCGACGGCGTGGCCGAAATCATCACCGCCCCCGGGCCCGGATCGCAGTTGACCGCTCACATCAGGGGATGGGACTGGAACGGCGTCGACCCGGTGGAACCGATCGCCGGAGTGGACTTCATCGCATACGATAACAACTACCGCAAGATGGGCGCCAACATCGCCTGTGCCGATGTGGACGGGGACGGGATCGACGAGATCCTCACCGGACCGGGACCCAAACCGCAGTATGATGCCTGGGTCAAGGCTTTCTCGTTCGACGGCGTGGAGATTCAGGCGTTGGATGGCATCGATTTCGTCGCCTACGACCCCGATGATTTCAACTACGGTGTGAAAGTCAGCGGAACGCGCGCACGGTAGATACTTGACAGTATTCCGCCCATTCACTTCAGCAAACCTGCAGACCAGGAAAGCCATTACATTTCTTTTACAATCGAAAATCGTATAATACATGTTGCTCCAAACGGCTGAAGTGGTAAAATCCCATCAGTCAGAGGGAGACACATGAAAGTACCAAAACTCACTATCGGCAGCATTACCGCGGACATACCAATCGTCCAGGGCGGTATGGGGGTGCGGGTTTCGTTGGCCGGCCTGGCTTCGGCCGTGGCCAACCAAGGCGGCATCGGCACCATTTCCAGCATCGGACTGGGAGATCTGGAACAGTCCAAGAAAAAATACGAGGAGATGTCCCGTGACGCCCTGATCAACGAGATCCAGAAGGCAAAAGGGATGACCGACGGCCACCTGGCGGTCAATATCATGGGTGTGCTCTCCAACTCGGAAGACCTGGTGGTTGCCTCGGCCAAAGCCGGGATAAATATCATCGTCTACGGCGCCGGCCTGCCCACCAAAATCCCCCCGCTGGTGGATGGTTACGACGTCAGCCTGGTGCCGATCATCAGTTCGGTGAGGATCGCGGATTTCATCCTCAGGTCCTGGGACAAGAAATACGGGCGTATCCCCGAGGCCTTTATCCTCGAGGGGCCGCTGGCCGGAGGACACCTCGGTTTTTCCAACGAACAGCTGGAAACCCCGGACGACTTTTCCCTGGACATACTGCTGCCCGCGGTACTGGAAGCAATCAAGCCCTACGAGGACAAGTACGGTAGGAAGATCCCCATCATCCCCGCCGGCGGCATCTATACCGGCAAGGACATAGCCCGGATGCTGAATCTCGGCGCTTCGGGCGTGCAGATGGGCACGCGGTTCGTGGTCACCGAAGAGTGCGACGTGTCGCAGGAGTTCAAGCAGGCTTTTATCGATGCATCTGAAGAGGATATCGTCATCATCAAGAGCCCGGTGGGTATGCCGGGCCGGGCCATCCGCAACCCGTTCCTGAAGCGGCTGGAACAGGGCGAGAAACAGCGGGTCCGCTGCCCCTACCGCTGTTTGACCGCCTGCAAGGTGGACAAGGCTAAGTACTGCATCGCCGATGCCCTGGTGAAATCGTATTTTGGCGACGTGGACAACGGCCTGATTTTCTGCGGGCAGAACGCGTACCGGGTCAACAGGATGACCACGGTCAAGGACCTGTTCAACGAACTGGTCACCGAACTGGCCGCCCAACCGGTGGCGGAAATGTCAGCCACCGGCTGATCCGCGTCCCCCGACATAACAGCGTCTGTCACACCCGGCCGCAGCAACAGGTCTCAGAACGTCCAGCCGAACCCGAACTCGAAGAAGTCCTCGCTGAGCGAGGACTCCAGTTCCACCGCTCCGCCGGCGGATACCTCGTTCAGGGTGTTCTCCAGCCCGCGCACGTAGCCCAGGTTGAGGGTGAAGTGGTCGGTGACCTGCCAGCCGAACTCGGCGGTGATGTGGTGCTCAACGATGGCCGGGAACCCCACGATGCGGAAGTATTCGTAGGCGAAGGTGCTCATCTGATACCCCTGGATTGAGGTCATCCCGCCCGGGTTCCAGCCGTTGTGCTCGGCCACCACGTTGCGGCCGTAGTTGTAACCCATACGGATGGCGGTTGCCGGAGTCGGCCGGTACTGGGCTCCGGCAGCGTAAACCCACTGGTTTTCCCAGTCGAAGTCCTGATATCCCTTGGCGCCCGCCCAGTCGATCCACTTTACGTCGGTTGCCGCCTGGAAACGGTCGTTCCCTTTCCAGGCCAGGCCAACGCCAAACTTCTGCGGCAAGCCGAGGTCCAGGTCATCGTAGTATCCGTCCATGTCGAAATCGTAGAGCCGCTTGTGGGTCACCGGCTGTGGCGTGGTGTATGTGGCGCCCAGCGAGACGGATCCCAGTTGGTAGAGAGCCCCGAGACGGGCGCCAAAGCCGAAGTTGTGCGATTCTCCCGCCCCCAGATCCGCGGACTGGTAGTCGATGTTCAGGGCCAGGCCGATGGAGAGCTTGTCCAGTTTGTAGGCCACTGCTGGTGCGAACTGCATCACCGCCAGGTTGGTATTGACGTTCATCGGGTCCTGGTTGCGGTAATCCACGCCCATACCGGTGATCCCGTAAGCGCCCAGGGCAAAGCAGAGCTTGCCCGTGCGGCACGGCACCTTGAACCCCATGGCCGGAATGGGATAGACCGCATCCTTGCTGGTGCCGCTCCAGTTGCCCACCCCGTAAGGCGGCGCCGGAGAGTTGACCCGAGCCCTAACCGTGGGTTTGAGCACCGAAACCGCAAAGATGTAGCTGTACCCTTCGAGGGTGGTCAGCGTGGCCGGATTGCAGAACACCGACGTGATCACGTCATCCGATAAGGCGATACCCACGCCCCCCATGGCCCGGGAACTGGGCCCGACACCGATCAGTTCATCGCCGTTGGTGGCCATGGCCGGTAGTTCCACGAACAGGACCAGGGCGGAGAGGAAGAGGATCGGCACGATGCCGGAGATCGTCGCTGACACGCGGTACGAAGTGGTGAGCATGGGAAACTCCCTCAGAAAAGATCCATGACTATGGCTGACCCGTGACACCTCTCCGAATGATGCCCGCGGGTAATCCAGGTGGACCCGTTCAGTATGAGTACAGCATTAGTTTTCAGATTGAATATGCGTGCGAGCGAGATCCGCTCTTTCCCCCTGCCCTACCTATCGACACGGTTGCCGATTTGGTAAACAGGTTTTCGAGAAGGGACCCTGGAACACCTCGGTAACTGTCCGCACACCACCGGCAGCCCTGGTCAGGAATTGCTGAACGTCACCCAGTTGGCGCACAAACCGGAGTAGGCATAGGACTGGGTGGTGCCACCGGGTCCGTAACCAATGCCGGCAGAACCGCTCACCGATTCGCTGCCGCCGAACCCGTCTCCCCGATGGCCGGTAAATGTGTCATAAGCAGAACCGAAATGCCACGACCCGGGTGGAGGGTCGGGGTTCTTGGCGCAGGCCAGCGCATCTGTTTCAAATGATAGTTCGGACTGGATGTCAGGCTTGAGGTAGGTCCTCTTCATCGGCTGTCCTCCATGGTGATGGAATGGAATCAGCAAGGATATTGTCCATGAATACCTGATTCGAAGCAAAAAAGCCATGAACAAATAATCGCACAGCAGAAAGCCATTGCCGAAATCGAAAGCGGGATGGAGAAGATCGCTGCTTTTGCCGGTTCATTCTTCCGCCACGTTCAGGAACACCAGCACTCCATGCCGCTCCAGGTCTGGTGGGATCTCAAGGGGATCGACCCCGAGCGATACCTTCCCGAGACTTTTACCGCATTCAAAGAGATCAACCAGTCGCTGGCGGAAGGGCTTCGTCAGATATTCAATCGCGCCGTGCAGGACGGCGGCGCCCGTCCCGATCTGAATGTGGACCTCTGTATCAGCCAGTATCTCTATTCGCTTCGCGCGGTGTTGCACCGGGCCCTCTCCCCCGGGTATTCGTTCGCCCGGTTCGATCCCGTGGAATACGTGGAGCACTTCATCGACCTCTTCCGCCGGGGAATCACCGCCTGAAAGGAGTATTCTCATGTTCCGTCCACTGACCGCCCTGTTGCTTCTCTTCACTCTCCTCCCCATTCAGGTCCTGGCCGGTGAGGAGATCGACCCCGAGCTCGGTACCCCACCCGGCACCTACAAAATCACCGGCGGCAACGGGCCGGTGGAAATCCGGATGAAAGCCGAGGTAAACGGGAAGGAAATCCGCATGCTGCTCGACAACGGGTTCATGTGGGATCCGCTGCTCTTTTTCGGTGGTCCGAAAGTCGATGCGCTGGGTATCAAGACCGACGGCAAGATCGAAGTGGAGGGTGACGGGGAGGGCGACCCGGTGCCTTCGAAAACCGCCTCGGGCATCACCATCTGTTTCCCGGGTGTGGAGTTTTATGACCAGTCGGCTGTTCTCACACCCACCTCCTCAGGCGTGTGGCGCATGTGGTGGGGGTGCGAAGGCCAGGTCTGCGCCACCTTCTTCAAGCACTTTGTTGTCGGCCTCAACTTCGACCGGATGGTCCTCACCCTCACCCGGCCGGAAGACTTCTCAACAACCGGCAAGGGTGACCTGATCGAACTCAAGCCGCTGGGTGACGGGGCCTGGGCCATCCCGGCCACGTTGAAACTGGAAGACGGGCGTACGGTGAAGATCGACCTGGCCATGGATCTGGGCGACAGCAATCCGCTCTCTTTGGACCAGCGCGGCCCGCACAAGCTCACGGCACCGGAAAATGTCGTGGAGGCCACTCTTGGTTTCGGCATCCAGGGCGAGATCACCGGCTGCTACGGCCGGGTCTCTTCGGTCAAGATCGGGCCGCACAAACTCGACGGCGTGGCGGCCGCATTTACCTCCCCCGACTACGGCGGCAAGGTGTTCCATGAGGCGGTGGTGGGGCTCTCCCTGCTCTCCCGTTTCAACTTCATCTTCGACTACCCCGGCCGGCGGATCTTCATCACCCCAAACCACACCTTCGGGGAGCGGTTCGAACACGACCTGTCGGGTGTGGCCCTGCTCGGGGGCACGGGGGACTGGCTGGAAATCGTCCGCCTGCACCCTGGTTCCCCGGCGGCCGAAGCCGGGCTGAAGCTTGGGGATCACGTCACCCGGATCGATGGCCGCACGGCAACGGAGTTCGACGCCTGGGAGATTCGCCCGCTGATGCGGCGGCGGGGCGAAACCGTGACATTCACTGTCCAGCGCGGGGAGAAGGAGATCGAGGT
>JAQAZP010000268.1:0-37363 GCA_032127265.1 Acidobacteriota bacterium | reverse complement strand
GAAATCGCCGTCCGCGCCATGGTGGATTTTTTCCTGCTGGTGCTGGTGGCCGGAGCCGGGGATGAGCTTCAGGGCCTCAAGCGGGGGGTGATGGAACTGGCCGATGCGGTGCTGGTGAACAAGGCCGACGGCAACAACCTGCAGGCGGCAGAACGGGCCCGCGGTGTCTACGGGCAAGCCCTGCACTACCTGCGGCCGGCCACCGAGGGGTGGGAGACCAGGGCGGTCACCGCCTCGGCCTTTAGCGGCGCCGGTATCCCGGAACTGTGGCAGGCGGTGGAGACGTTCATTCGCCGCACCACTGACTCGGGCGCCTTCCATCGGCGGCGCCGTGAGCAGGAGCGGGACTGGATGCACGCCATGCTCAATCACCAACTGCGGGAACGGTTTCTCGGTCACCCTGCTGTGAGGGATCGGCTGCCGCAACTGGAACGCTCGGTGATGGCCGGCGAAACCACTGCCACCGCGGCGGCCCTGGAACTGCTGAATCTCTTCTCAGGCTAGACGGCCTCACCTGTCACTGCGAGGGAAAATGGGGACAGTAAAGGATCAGACCGCTGTTCGCTCGCCCAAGGCGCTGCGCACTCCCTGAAGCAATTCATGTACGGTCAACGGCTTGTTCAGCAGGCTGACACCCTTGTCCAGGATCCCGTGGTGTACGATGACATCGTCGGTGTACCCCGACATGTAGAGGATCCGGGTGTCCGGAAAGCGGGGCTGAAGCCGTGACACCAGGTCAGGACCACTGATTCCCGGCATCGCCACGTCGGTGAGGATGAGGTGCAGGGGACCCTCCATGCGGTCCATGCGCTGCCGGTGTCGGCCAGCCGCAGCACCACGTGGTCGCCGGGTTCGATGGAGAACTGACCGTGGTTGTCGGCTTCGTCAAAGGTGACGTTGCTGGTGCTGATGTCCAGAACTCCGCCCTCGGGCACGGCATCACGGGCATTGATGATCAGGTTCATCAGCACTTGCTCGACCTGGCCCGGATCGGCTTCCAGCGGCCAGAGACCGGGGTGGAGGCCGGTCACCGCGGCGGCACGTCGGCCGGCGGAGTCGATGAGCGCCACCTGGCGGTGCGCCGGATTGCCGGTATCCAATGAAGAGAGCAGCAGTTCGGAATAGCCGAGGATCACGGCGAGCAGGTTGTTGAAATCGTGGGCGATGCCCCCGGCCAGCCAATCAGTACAGTCAAAAGCGCGCACATCAAATGGACCGGACCTGTAGCACTGGATAGAACTCCTCATCTTGCCAGGCGGGCCTGTGGGCGGCACATCCGGGCTGTGAATCCCCCTCTTATTACCTTTCGGAATAATGGTAGTATTTCTTTCGCTCCACGGGACATAATTGACAGCATCTTTTGCATTTGCTATTTTTTCTCTCCTAACTATTGTCTGCTCAAGACTTCCAGACCGGTTCCCCCACGGGCCGGAAGCCTGACCATTTCCGGGCGCTCGGGGGAATTCGGGCTGATGAGGAGAACCACCGGCGGCCACCGGGCCGCGGGTATTGCCGGGAGAACAAAAACCCATGGATTTTGCCGAACTGAAGAAGAATACCGTCGCAAAGCTCAGGGAGATGGCCGTGGAATACCCCGACCTCACCGGGGTGTCGGGCATGAAGAAGGACGAGCTGCTCGATGTGCTGGCCGACAAGCTGGGCATCGAAAAAGCGGCGGCGAAACCGAAGGCCGGAAAAAAGAAAGCAAAAGGCAAGGGCGCGATCAAGAAACGAATCCAGGAGCTGAAGGCCCTGCGGGCCAAGGCGCTGGAAGAGAAGGACGGCGAGGGCCTGAGGAAAGTACGGCGTCAGCTTCACCGTCAGAAGGTGATCCTTCGCCGCACAATGGTTTGAATCGAATGAAAATTTACACCAGGACGGGTGACGCCGGCGAAACCTCGCTCTTTGACGGTCGGCGGGTCAAGAAGCACGATCCTCGTCCCGATGCGTACGGAACCATCGACGAGCTGAACACGGTGGTGGGAGTGGCCGCCGCCCACTGCCGGGACCAGGCGCTGGCCGCGATGCTGGAAACGATCCAGGGGCGCCTCCTGGTCCTGGGGGCCGAGTTGGCCAACCCCGGCCGCCGGGAAGGGGATGACCACCCGCGCATCACACCGGAGATGGTGGAGGACCTGGAACGGATGATTGACGCCGCCGATGAGGAACTGGAGCCGCTCACCGGGTTCATCCTTCCCGGAGGGTCGCCGTCGGCTGCCGCACTGCACCAGGCCCGGACCGTCTGCCGCCGGGCCGAACGAAAGCTGACCTGGTTGGTCGAGCTGGGCCACGAACCGCCCGGCGCTCTGCCGCTGGCCTACGTCAACCGGCTTTCCGATACCCTGTTCACCCTTGCCCGGTTGGCCAACCATCGCGAGGGTGCAAAGGAAAGGCCCTGGAACCGGCGTTGAACGACGGCCAGGGCCTCCCTCTCTCATTCCTGTTCCGCCTCGGGCATCTTTCCGAACCCCCGCACTGTGTTCGGTCAGGGCTGGAAGATACCGGTGACGATGGTCGTGTCCAGATCCTTGTCGCCCTCCGGGTAATACGGCGGTTGGTTATACGGGGCGGCCGTGACGTCCTGCCCGGTGAGGATGAAGGTGTTGTCTCCGATCAACGTGGCCATTGCCGGCAGTTTCTGCGGGTAGTCGATGCGCACCACTTCTCCTGCGAGCACGTTGGCATATCCCCGCCGGAGATTATTCCACCGGCGGCCGCCGGCGGTGATGAGATCCACGTGGCCCGCGCAGGTGCGCGGTCCCAGGGTCAGGTTGGTCAGGGTGACGTGCATGATGACCCTGGTGGGCAGCGTCCCTGAGGTCGGTGTGCTGGCCAGGTCGATGAGGAAGGTTTCCACCTTGATCCCGGAGAACATGGCAAAGGTGTGGCCGCCGCTGCCGAATTCGTAGGCGTGAACACGCTTGCTCCCGCCGGCGGCAAAATACCCGGCGTCATCGATGTCGGCGGTGAAAAGCGACCCGCCGTAGTCCACGCTGCTCAGGGTGTATTTGGCGCCGTTGTCCTTGGCGATCAGGCAGCACCACCCCATGGCTCCGTCAAGGTCACCCCACGATCCGGCGCAGGCAATGGTGCCGTTGGCGCTGCAGGCCACCGCTTCCACCAGGCCGCCCGAGTCCTCGGAGGTCCACTCCGGGGTGCTGCCGTCCATGTCGAAAAAGTAGAGGTAGCCGTGGTTGCTCGTCTGGTTCGGCTGGTAGGATCCCACCATCACCCGGCTGCTGTTGTCGGCCACGTCCACCGTCTGGATCCAGGGGTAGTAGTAGTCGGGGGGGATGGTGTAGGTCCAGTACTCGGTGTAGAGCTCCGGAGTGCCGTCCGTGGTTCCGAGGGTATAGACAGTGAGTCGGCCGCGGAGGTTGCCCACGGCGATGTAGTTCGCGTCCGGCGTGATCCGGGCGTCGCATTGGCAATCGTAGGCCAGGGTGATTGTCTGAAGCAGCCCGCCGGGGATGTCGTAGACGTGGATCAGCTTGCGGCAGCCAACCACCAGCCGTGAGGCGTCGCCATTGAAATCGATGTTGTAGAGCGAACTGGAAACGGTGTAGTCGAAGTCCCACTGGTGGAGCTCGGCGCCGGAAAGGCCGTCGAGCACGTAGACCCGGCCCGTGGTGGAACTGTTGTCGATGGCCAGCACTCCCACGGTGCTGCCGTCGCCGGAAAGGGCCACGTCCAGCAGGTGCCAGATTTCCGGATCGGTGGGCAGGTCGAACGTCCAGTCGGGGGTCGCACTGGTACTGAAACGGAAGACCTTCGAATATTCGCCGGTGGCCGGGATGGTGTCCATGCGGGCGGCGCCGCCCACCATGCTCATCCCGTCATCGGCGATGGCCACCCGGACGTAGCCGCCCACCTGGGTCGAGCCATCGGCCAGAGCATACTCCCAGAGCGGCGTGTCGTTGTCGATGGAAAAGAGGCTGAACCGCTCGTAGTTCAGGTTCCAGGCGGTGAGGATCCGCTGCCCGTTGCCGGAGATCTGCACGTCCTCGGCAATGGCGCCGTACGCACCGTCCCAGTCCTCCACACGCCACATTTCTCCGGCCACCCTGGTGCCCGGTTCAGTCGGATCGCCGGCAGGAGCAGGCGGGGCCATCACCCGCTGGTCGAAACCTCCGTCCACCCGCTCGAGCACACAGACCGTGCGATCCGTGCCGGGCCATACACAGTCCCGGTAGACTCCGGGAATGTCAACGGGGATATCCGCCACTGCCGCCACGGCGATGAAAGCGAACAGCACAGTTCCTGCCGCACATCGAATACGTTCGGACATCTTGAGCCTCCTTTGCCCGTTGACAAATCCAGAATAATTTTGATCAATGACCTTGAATAATTCTGAATGAATATCGGTATACTGGGTAATTGCGTAACCCGGATCACTTCGGTGGCGGTCTTGATTCGGGTGATCATATCGGCCGCTTGATCACCCGAAAAAAGCTGTTCCTGCCCATGCGCTGCTAATTGTAGTTGAATGCGCGGGATAGTCAATCCGGAACAAAGGGCATCAGCAGTGGGGCAGATCGGTGTTTGAGCCCCGGGAGCGTACAGTATTTCTCGTATCATGTATCGGTACATTGGAAAATAGTCTTTACCCTTCTCAGACTAAATGGCGGTTTTTATTGCCCTTGGGCGTGTGGAAAAAGTGCATTAACGAGTGAGTACTGGCGTCCGTCGGGGCGCGGGACGAGCTGTGATCATAAGTTTATTGTTTGCAGTGAAATACGAAGTTTCACTTTTCGGTCATTTTAAGCAAAGTCCTTGCTCCGCTTCGACTTGCAGAACCCAAATCTCTTTTTTCCGCAGGGTTTTCCACAGTTATTGTTGGAATCGTTTCCGGCCCGTTCAATAGTCCAAATTTCGATCTCCGGTCCGGCCCGGGGCATTTCCCGAGCCGCCGGTTCGGCATTGAAAAAAGGCCACCATCCGGCGGTGCCCCCGGCCAAAACCGAAGGCCTGCATCTCATCCAGGGCCGCTTTCGGAGATTCCCCCTGCCGCAGCAGACGGTAGAGCGCCAGCAGCAGACCGGTGCGATGTCTCCCCTTGCGACAATGTACATACACCGGACGGTTTTCTTCATTGTCCAGCAGGGAGAGGAATCTCTGCAGCTGCTCTTCAGACGGGACGGATCGGGGACGGAGGGGGATGCGGATGTATTCCATGCCCAGCTGGCGTACCTGTATGCCGTATCCCCGTTCAGCGGGATGCCGCAGGTCGATGACGGTGTTGACGCCCAGCCCGGCCAGTGATCTGAGCTGTTCAGGGTCGGGCGCGGCCCCGCGGTACAGCCAGTCTTCCATCCTGCCGAAATTGTCGGGCAGGGGTTCTGCCCCAGGCTTGGGGAGTAGCGGGTCTTCTGCCCTGACCGACGAGGCCAGGAGCAGGATGGCAAGCAGCCAGACAACCGTCTGCCGCCGGTAAAGCAGGTGGGCAAGAGTACTCATGGTGTTGATCCCGTTTTGATGTCCGACAAGGAAACGGTATCATCTTTGGCACTCACGTTCCATCTTGACCGATGCAGGAGGTTGCGATGAATCTTCGCCGCTCAGGGGCCTGGCTGGTGATCGCCCTGGTTTTCTGCACCTTGGCTGCTGCCGGCTCCGAGGCGCCTTCCGCTCCGTTGTGTTTCTGGATCGGCGGACAGCGACTGACCTTTGACGAAGTAGAGGAACTGCTGTTGTCGGAGGACCTCCGGATTCTCTCCGCCCGGCACAACGCCAAGTCGGACACCGCTTCCAGTTTCTACCTGGAGATGGAGGGCGGGTGGCAGGCCAAGTTCAGGGTGGTGGTCGACCCGGCGGTTACCCGACGCAACGAGGACCTGAAGCGCGAGGTGGCGTGCTATGAGTTATCCCGGTTGCTCTTCCCCGAGGGGGGAATCGTCAAACCGAGCGTGATCCGCCGCTTTCCCCTGGAATCCCTGCTCCCGCTGGTGGGCCGGCGGGCCGCACGGCGGCTCAGCAACTGGGCGAAGGAGGGAGTCGTCTGGGGTGTCCTCAGCCCTGTGGGGGGGCTGACGGTTCGAGCCGAGCAGTCGGGCTTCTTCGGCGGTCACGTCAAGCCGAATCCCTCTCAACCGCTGGATCAATGGCCGGACCGCTACCTGAGGCAACTGGGGAGAATGAACCTGCTGGCCATCATCACCCACAACGGTGACATCCACGGTGACAACTGGGAGATTCGCCCGGCGGACGGCGCCTGTTTCATCGTCGACAACGGGCTGACATTCACCTTTGACGGCCGCCTGCCCCGCCACCGTCGCTGGCGGCGCCCCTGCCGTCCGGCGGTCGCCCTGGCCGCATCGGACGTGGCTGCGTTACGAGACCTGCTGCGGCGCCGGGAGGATGTGGAACACAGCCTCTCCAGTCTGCAGGGCACCGGCTGGGGACTTTCCCGCAGGGAGCGTGCCGTAGTGTTTACCCAGGCCGGCCTGTTTCTCCAGTGTCTGGGGAAAGGTGACGGCCCCCTCGAACTCACCGGAGAGCAATACCGCCTGGCCCTGTCGGATGGACGGATGGCCCCGTTTCGTTTCGGTCTGGCCCTTCCGGCGAAACCGGTGTTGATCACCGACTGGTAGCCGGCGGCCGGTTCGTTGACACCTTCTCGGCACCCGGCTAGAATTTCACCCACTGTTCCTCAGCCGGCGCACCCCTTTCCCGGAGGTTCATTGATGGAGGCTGTCCAGTTCATTCTCGACCTGTTGCGCACCGCTGTCTTTTTCGTCCGTGATACCGTCTGGGGTTTCCCCTCGGCGATGCCGATCCTGGTGGTTTTCCTTCTCGGGACCGGTATCTTCTACACCCTGCGGCTATCATTCATTCAGATCAGGCAGTTCCGGCACGCCTTTCGGGTCATCCGCGGCGTGTACGACAATCCGGATGACGAGGGGGATATCAACCATTTCCAGGCTCTGTCCGCGGCACTCTCGGCCACGGTGGGAATCGGCAATATCGCCGGGGTGGCCATCGCCATCCACTATGGCGGGCCGGGTTCCCTGTTCTGGATGTGGCTCACTGCCATCTTTGGTATGACGCTCAAATACGTGGAGTGCACTCTGGCCCACCACTACCGGACGATCAACCCGGACGGTTCCGCCTCCGGCGGGCCGATGTACTATATCGAAAAGGGGCTGGGGCCCGGCTGGCGCTGGCTGGCGGTCTGTTTCGCCATCCTGGCGGTGATCTGCTCCTTCGGCACCGGCAATGCCATCCAGGCCTTCACCATGGCCGATTCCATGAAGGCCGATTTCCTGATCCCCACCTGGGTCACCGGCCTGGGGTCCGCCTTGCTGGTGGGGATGGTCATCCTCGGCGGTATCCGGCGCATTGGCGCGGTCACCTCGCGGCTGGCCCCTTTCATGGCCGCGGTCTACACCGCCGCCGGACTGCTGATCCTGCTCAACCGCTACGACCAGATCCCGGCCGCTTTCTGGGAGATCATCAGCGGGGCCTTCAGCCCGCCGGCCCAGGTGGGCGGTTTTGCCGGGTCGGCGTTCATGTTCACCCTGGTCTGGGGGGTCAAGCGGGGGCTCTTCTCCAACGATGCGGGGCAGGGCAGCGCCCCCATCGCCCACGCCGCGGCCAAGACCAAGGAACCGGTGCGGGAAGGGATCGTGGCGCTGATCGAGCCCTTCATTGACACACTGGTGATCTGCACCATCACCGGCCTGGTGATCGTCACCACCGGCGTGTGGAAGGAGAAGAAGGAGGTCACCCTCCGTTTCACCGCCGAAGAGGAGATCGTCTTTGTCCTTCAGGGCAGCGGTGTGCTGTCCACCGGCGTACTGGCCGAGGAGAGCCTGTTCACCGGCCGCGCCGAAGTTGTGGACGGGGTTGCCCAGGGTCTGGCGCTGGTCAAGAGCCACTCGTTGATGGAGGAGGCCGTGCTGGTCCATCTCGATCTGCCGTTCAGCGGGTCACTGCTGGTAGCCGAACCCGAAGGAAGGCCGCAGTTTTTTGATTCGCGGGGGCAGGTGACGGAGAACGTGCAGTTGCGGGGCCGGGCAATGCTCAACTCTTCACCGCTCACTGCCTGGGGATTCCAGCGGGGTCTGTCCTTCCTCTTCGATGGCGGGAACTTCATCGTCACCTTCGCTGTCTTCCTCTTTGCCATCTCCACGGCCATCTCCTGGTCGTACTACGGTGACCGTTCCATCGAGTATCTCCTCGGGCGGCGGGCCATCGTTCCCTACCGGGTGGCTTTTGTGGTAGTGCACTTCATCGGGGCGATCCTCTCCCTGGAGGTGGTCTGGGCGTTTGGCGACGCGGCGCTGGGATTGATGGCCCTGCCCAACCTGATCGCCATTCTCGCCCTGCGAAAGGTGGTGCTCCGGCTGACCCGCACATACGAGTCGACGGAGCACAAGACGTTCCGCTGACCCGGGAGACACCTTGCTTTTCAACACCCTTGTTTTCTGGCTTTTCTTCGCACTGGTGTTTGCGCTTTACCGTTTCCTGCCGCACCGCCGGCAGAATGCGCTGCTCCTCCTGGCCAGCTACGTTTTTTACGGCTGGTGGGACTGGAGGTTCCTCGGCCTGATCTGGCTATCTACCGTTGTGGATTACATCAGCGCCAGAAGGATCGAGGCCGGCTCCTCGGCCAACCTCCGCCGCGGCTGGCTAATCGCCAGCGTGGTCACCAACCTCGGCCTGCTGGGTCTGTTCAAATATTTCAATTTCTTCGCCTCCTCCCTGGCCCGGCTGCTGGAGGTGGTTGGCGTCCGGGCCGACGACGTGACCCTGAACATCATCCTGCCGGTGGGCATCTCCTTCTACACGTTTCAAACCATGAGCTACACCATCGAGGTCTACCGCGGAAACCTCGAGGCCCGCAGGAACCTCTCCGACCTGGCGCTCTACGTGGCATTTTTCCCCCAGCTGGTGGCCGGCCCCATCGAGCGTGCCGGGCGCCTGCTGCCGCAGATCGAGCAGCCGCGGCAGACAACTGCGGAGGATCTGCGTATTGGCGCCTGGCTCTGCCTCTGGGGCCTGTTTAAGAAGATGGTGATCGCCGACAATCTGGGACTGCTGGCCAACAAGGTCTTCTCCGGGAACGTGGCTCCGGCCGGAGGCGAACTGCTGGTGGGGATCGTTGCTTTTGCTTTCCAGATCTACTGCGATTTTTCGGGATATTCCGACATTGCCCGCGGGCTGGCCCGGATGATGGGGTTCCGCCTGATGCGCAATTTCAACATTCCCTATCTCGCCGCCAATCCGAGCGAGTTCTGGAACCGCTGGCACATCTCGTTGTCCACTTGGCTTCGCGACTACCTCTACATCCCGCTGGGCGGTAACCGGCGGGGCCGGGCCCGCACCTGGATTAACCTGATGGTCACCATGCTCCTGGGGGGGCTGTGGCATGGCGCCTCCTGGCTCTTTGTTCTATGGGGCCTGTACCATGGCGTGCTGCTGGTGGCCTACCGGCTGGCCGGCTCGTTCGGGAAAAGGCTGAGGGCCCGCCGTGGCGCGGCGGACGCGCCGGCCCGGCTGCCGGCTGCCCTGGTTCGTCTGTGCGGTGTGCTGCTGATGTTTGTCCTGGTCTGCGGCAGCTGGGTGCTTTTCCGTGCGCCGACGCTGGCCTTCATCGCCCGGTCCATCCAGTCGGTCATTGACCTCGGGTTCAATCTTCCCCGCACCCTGGACCTGCTGGCCACGCAAAAGACGGTGTTGCTCCTGCTCTTCCCGCTGGCCACGGCCATGGAGCTGTGGCAGCATCGCACGGACGACGAGTTGGTGATTTTCCGGCTGCCGGCCGCGGTACGCGGCGCGGTCTACGCTCTGTTCTATTTTTCGATCATCATCCTGGGGACACCCGATGCCCAACCGTTCATCTACTTCCAGTTCTGATCCATCGCGGCGGCGATGGATTGCGCTGGCCCTGGCGCTGGCCCTGGTGCTGGGCGGCGAAATTGTTTTCCGGCTGAGCGGGGCGAGCCTGCTGGGCTACGAGGAATGCATCCTCCGCTGGAAAATGGAGCAGCTGGACCCTGGGGCGCCTGATGCCGACGTGCTGCTTCTCGGGGCCAGCCGCGTGGTTAACGGGCTTGTTCCCCGGGAGATGGAGGATGTCTGGGGCGGAGGCTTGCGGTGTGTCAACCTGGGGATCAACGGCTGTCCGGTGGAGACCCTGGTGATCATCCTCGACGAGTATCTGGAACACCACCCGCCGCCCAGGGCGGTCGTCGCGTCGGTGGTTCCGCTCTTTCTTGGCCAGCGTAAACCGCTGGCCGGCGGTTTCGAGGTGCGATCCCTCTACCGGTTCTCCGACGTGGCCGGCCTTGGGGTAGCCGCGGGTCTCGATCCGTGGCTGAACTGGCTCGAAGGGCGGATACCTTCGCGGGCCCGGCTTTCCTACCTGCGCCATGGTCTGCAGACCGGCAGCTTCAGCTATCCGGCGGAAGGGGAGAAGAGCGGTCTGCTCTTACGCACGCCCGGAGCGTTGTGGTCCCGTCTGGATACCGAGACGGGATACGTGCCCTTTGTGGACGGCACCCTGGAAAGTCGGTCGCGGACCGAAAGCGCGTATTGGAACGCCAAATTCAATGTGCTGCCCTGGCGGGTGGAGCAGCTCTATCGCCTGGAGCAGCTCTGCTCGGCCAATGGTGTCCCGCTCTTTCTTTGCGCCACGCCGCAACCGCTCAGCCTGTTCAATCGCAACTCGGCGAGGGGCTACAATCGCCAGGTGAATCGCTTCTGGGAGCGGACCCTGGCCGGTCGGCCGGCCCTTCTCTGGGTGGGGCCGTATGTTCGTGTGGCAGCGGACCAACTGTTCGCTGACTGGTGGTGTCACCCCACTGAAAGAGGCGCCAGAGCCTTCTCCAGGCAACTGGCCGAAGAGCTGGCCGCCGCGGGCTCGGACCCGGACATTTTTTTAAATTTTCCCCATTGACTCCGGGATCTGACAGAGCCTATATTCCTTTTCAAGGAAGCAGTTGTCCCGGTGCCGATTGACCGGCGGATCCTTTAGCTTTCTCTGTTCTGCCGCGACACCGACCTGGGCCATTCCTGCTTCGTCTCTCAAATCGCATGTTATGACCAGACTCATCTTTTCTGGGCTCTACGCTTTTGCGGCCCACTCCTTGGGGGCGTGGAAATGCGCAGCCAATGGAAAATTGGGAGGCTGTGGCTGTTGCTGGCCGGTTCGGCACTGCTCTGTGGGCTTGCCGCTCCAGTTCTCGCCGGGTCGGTGGAAAGCCTCCGTCCGCGCTTGGTGAGACCCAAGCCGCTGCACACCCGGTGGCAGCAGGGCGGGCGGCAGGATCTGATCGTCCTCAAGTGCGCCGAGGGAAGCGGTGTACGCCTGCGCGAAGGGCTGCTGGTGAGCCTGAACGGCAAGTCTCTGCAGGGGTTGCGGCAGGTTTTTCTGGATCACGGCCAACCCGCTGTAAGGCGGTTATTTTCCCGAACCGAGTCGGTGCTGGAACAGGAACGGACCTCGGGGCAACTGCTCTCGGGGTGCGAACTGGCCGACCTGAATCTCTACTATCTGCTTACGCCGGTGACCGGCGGCGACCCGGAGCTGCTGGTGGACGACCTCAACGCCCTCCCGGTTGTGGAATTGTCCTATTTCGAGCCGCTGGCCCAACGGGGTGTGATTCCCCAGGCCATGCCCCACGGTGCGGCCGGGGAGGGGGATGCCGGTCGCATCACGCCCGATTTCTCCGAACTTCAGTACTATCTCCAGCCGGCGCCCCTGGGTGTCGATGCCGTCAGTGCCTGGGATCTACCCGGTGGTTTGGGTGAAGGGGTGAGGATCGGTCTGGTGGAGCGGGGGCTCAACCCGGACCACGAGGATCTCCCGCTGCCGGAGAACTGGATCGGCAAGGACGTAAACCTCGATCACGGGACAGCTGTGCTGGGGGAGATTCTTGGCCAGCACAACGGGTTCGGCATCATGGGCATATCGCCGGAAGCCCGGCTTCAGGTTTCCATCTTCGATACCGAGCCGCCCTTTCCGGTGATCGCCGACGCGATCAGCGCATTGACACCGTACCTGGCGGCTGGTGACGTGATGCTGATCGAATATCATGCTCTCGGGCCGCCGTCGGGTGAGAACTGCAGCTGTTCCTGTCAGTCTTTCGAATACGTGCCGCTGGAGTACTGGCAGGCCAATTTTGATGTCATCGCCGCCGCCACGGCCAACCAGGTGATCTGCGTGGAAATCGCCGGTAACGGTTCAATGAATCTCGACCATCCGCGGTATGGGGGCGTCTTCGATCGTACCGTCCGCGATTCCGGTGCCATCCTGGTGGGAGCGGCGATTCCAGGCAGCTGCAAGCCATCCTGCTGGACCAACTATGGCAGCCGTCTGGATCTTCACGGTCATGGCCAGCAGATCGTCACTGCTGGCTATGGACCACTGTTCAATGGAGGTCCGAACGCCAAGTACACCGATTGGTTCGGCGGCACCTCCGGTGCCGGGGCGATGACGGCCGGCGTTGTCTGCGCCTTTCAGGGATGGTACAAGGCCCGGACCGGTGAGCCCATGTCCTCGGCAGACCTGGTGGAGCATCTCCGGCAAACGGGGACTCCCCAGGCCGCTGATCCCCGGAAGATCGGTCCTTTTCCCGACCTGTGTGCCGCCATCTACGGCCCCCCGCCCACCATCTCGGTCCATCACCCCTGACCGCGGCCGTTCTTCCCGAGAGTTTTCACTGCCGAGCCGGCAGCCTTCCCCGCCCCCTGCCGGGCGAGCGGCGGTGCGGCGGCTTGTGTGATCGGGGTGGTTGAATTAGCATTATCTGATGGATATCAGCGACCCCAATGTGGCGTATATCGCGGCAGTGTTTTTCTCCGGTCTGGTGGCCGGGTTCTTCAACGTGGTGGCCGGCGGCGGGTCGCTGCTCACCCTGCCGGTGCTCATTTTCCTCGGCCTTCCCACGGCCGTGGCCAACGCCACCAACCGTGTGGGGATCCTGCTGCAGAACGTGGTGGCCACGGCCACCTTTCGCCGGCAGGGACTGCTGGACGCCGGACTGGGGTTGCGGCTGATGCTGGCCGCGGCGCCCGGCGCCGCACTGGGTGCCCTGGTGGCCGTGGAAATGGACGACCGGCTCTTCCGCTGGGTACTGGCCGCGATCATGCTGCTGGTGCTGGTCTCCATCATCCATCGCCGGCGGAGATCCGGGTCCGGGGGGACGCCGGCCTCAGCGGCTGGTCAGCGGCACCCGCTGGCCCTCTACGCCAGTTTTTTCTTCGTCGGATTCCACTCGGGTTTTATCCAGGCCGGCGTTGGATTCGTGATCATTGCAGCGCTGGGCAGCTTCGGTGGGTTGGGGCTGGTTCGCTCCAATGGAATCAAAGTGATGTGCATCCTGATGATCCAGGCCATCGCTCTGGTGATCTTTGCCGCGCTGGGCAATGTGCACTGGGTCTGGGGGTTGACCCTGGCCGCCGGAACCATGATCGGGGGCTGGGCCGGTGTGCGCTGGCAGGTGAAAAAGGGAGAAGTCTGGGTGTATCGTATCCTGATTGGGGCGATCATCGTGCTTGCACTGATGCTGCTCTTTTATGATGGAAAATCAAGCCGCGAACCCGAAGAGCCGGTTGATGCGGTCCGACAATCGTCGTTGATCAGGTGAGCGGAGGGAATACGGATGAGTGAGCGGGAAAAAGCGAAGAAAAGCAAACCCCTGACGCCGGACGAGGCCGCCCGGTTGCTGCGTGAACTGGCGGACAAGCTGGAGAGCGGCACACTTGAAGTCGGTGATGAGGGTGCCGTCCCGGAAGGCAATCTCAAGGTCAAGGTCAGCGGCAAATCGAAGGACGGTTCGGCCAGCCTTTCGCTGAAGCTGCAGTGGAAGAGTATTGATGCCGGGGATACGGAAGAGCCGTCACCGGTGAAGAAAAAGGCAAAACCCGGTGCGGCGGGAATCCCGTCCTACAAGAGCATCAAGAAGCGGATCAGCTCGACCTTCAAGCAGATCAGGGCCCAGCTGCGGGCGGGGTGCCTGCCCGATGCAGAGCTGGCCCGTCTTTTTGATGAGGATGCCGAGCGGATGCTCCACTACCCGAAGAAGGGTGAAAAGGCCGACATCATCGCTTTCCGCGAAATCTCCGCGACGTTCGCCGCGGCAGTGAAAACCGGGGACCGGCAAGCGGCGGACAAGGAAATGGCCGCCCTGACCGCTGCCGAGAAGAGCTGCCACAAGCGGTACAAGTGACAATCAGGGCAGAGCCCTGATTGTCATCGCGGGGAGCAGGCGCAGCCTGCGACGTGGCGTTCTCGATAGCACCAACAACGCTGCAAGGAGATTGCTTCGCTACGCTCGCAATGACAAGAGTGGCCACGCCCAGAGTGGCCACGCCTCCAACTACTCCGGGTCGAACTCGTCCTTGCCCACGTAACAGATGGGGCAGCGCCAGTCGTCGGGCAGCTCTTCGAAGGGCGTGCCCGGCGCGATTCCCTGGGAGGGATCCCCCTCTTCGACCCGGTAGACATAGCCGCAGTTGACACAAACCCAGTGAGTGTTCATGTCTCTCCCTCACGTTACGTCAGGTTGAAGTACTTGGCTTCCGGGTGGTGGACCACGATGGCCGACACCGACTGCTCCGGTTCCATCTGGCAGCTCTCGGAAAGTGTGATCCCGATGCGTTCCGGCTGCAGCAGGGTGAACAGGGGACGCTGCTGCTCCAGGTCGGGACAGGCCGGGTAGCCGAAGCTGTAGCGCGACCCACGATACCCCTGGCGGACCATGGCCTCAACACCGGTCTGGTCGCCGCCGGCGATTCCCAGCTCCTCCCTCATCCGGGCATGCAGCCATTCGGCGGCCGCTTCCGCGATTTCCACCGAAAAACCGTGAAGGTGCAGGTAGTCACGGTAGTGTCCAGCTTCGAACAGCTCCTTCTCCCGTAACGAGGCGGAGGGGCCCACGGTGACCACGAACAAACCGATGAGATCCGGTTCACCGCCGGGGCCGGGGCGGAAGTAGTCGGCGATACAGTGGTGGGGCTCCGTACGCCGGCGGGGGAAGGTGAATCTAACCGGTTCACCTCCCGGGTCAGGGGAGTGGACCACCACGGCGCCGTTTTCGCTGTGACAATGGAACCAGCCCACCATGCCCCGCGGGACAAGCAGCGGTTCTCCCAGACACTGCAGCTTGATCCGTTCGAATACCGGTCGAACTTCGTTCTCGATCATTTCATTGAACTGGTCGCGACTCAGTTTGCCGCGGCGATAGCGCCACTGGCCGCGGAAGAGGGTCGTCTCGTTGAGCAGCGGGTAGAGCTGTTCAAGCGGGATGTGGTCCGCCTCACGCACACCAATCCAGGGCGCCCGGGGAACGGCCACCGTGCGGTCCACTTCCGGCGCGGGCAGGTCATCGCCTCCGCCTTCTTCGCTGCCGAAGATCTGCGGTCCGGTTCCCGGCCGGGGCGTGGTGGTGGAAATGGCCTTGTCCGATTCTGCCCGGGGCCGGGTGAGCGGGTCGGTGTCGGGGTCCGGAGCCGCTTCGGGAGCGGTGACGCCGCTGCGGATCTCGCCCAGCAGGTTGAGCGCGGCAAAGGCGTCCGCACCGTAATGCACGGCGGGGCCGTAGATCCGGCGCAGGTCCTGTTCGACATATTCACGGGTCAGCGCCGCCCCGCCCAGCAAAACCGGTATCTCCAGGCCCCGGCGTTTCATCTCTTCCAGGTTCTCCTTCATCACCAGCGTCGATTTGACCAGCAGCCCGCTCATGCCGATGGCGTGGGCCCCATGTTCCTCCGCGGCCTCCAGCATCCCCTCCAGCAGCACCTTGATCCCCAGGTTGACCACTGTGTAGCCGTTGTTGGAGAGGATGATGTCCACCAGGTTTTTCCCGATGTCGTGAACGTCGCCCTTCACCGTGGCCAGCACCAGGGTGCCGCGGCTCTGGGTTTCCATTGCCGGCAGATACGGTTCCAGCAGGGCTACCGCCGCCTTCATGGTTTCCGCCGACTGCAGCACAAAGGGCAGCTGCATCTGACCGCTGCCAAAGAGGTCGCCCACCACCTTCATCGCCGGGATCAGTTCACCGTTGACCAGCTCGAGGGGGTCCCGTCCGTCCCGCCGCAGACCGTCCAGCAGTTCCTCGAGGCCCTTCTTCTCGCCGTTGATGATCTTCCTGCGCAGTTGCTCGGCGGGCGGCAGATCTTCGACGGCCTCCGACGATTGGCCGGCGGCCACCGCGTCCTCGTAGTGCTCCAGCAGCTGGGTCAGCGGGTCGCCATTACTGGTAAAGTCGGCGTGGATCAGCCGGTGGCAGATGTCGCGAAGCTCGTCGGGGATGCGGTGCAGCGGGGTGATGCCCCGGGCGTTGATGATCGCCTGGTCCAGGCCCCGTTCCACGGCTTCGGCGAGAAAGACGCTGTTCAGGATGCGCCGCGCCGCCGGTTTCAGACCGAAGGAGACATTGGAGACGCCGAGGATGGTGTGGATCCCGGGCAGCAGGCGTTTCCCCTGCTCGATGGCTTCCAGGGTCTCCAGGGCGGCCCGCCGCATTTCCGGATCGCCGCTGCCCACGGTGAAGGTGAGCATGTCGAAGATCAGGTCCTGGGGGGCCAGGCCGTGGCGCTCTACGCAGATACGGTGGATCCGTCGGGCCACCGCCAGCTTGCGCTCCACGGTGAGCGCCATCCCCTCTTCGTCGATCACCAGGGCCACCAGCGCCGCCCCGAAACGGCGGGCCAGGGTCACCACCTGGTCCAGCCGCTCCTCGCCGTCCTCGAGGTTGATCGAGTTGATCACGCAGCGGCCGCCGTGGCGTTCCAGCGCTGCTTCGATGGAGTCCGGGTCGGTGGAGTCGATCACCAGCGGCATTCGAACCTGGCGGGCCAGTTGGGGGATCAGCCGCTCCATGTCCGCCCGTTCGTCCCGGCCCACGTAGGCCACGCAAACGTCCAGCAGGTGGGCGCCGCCCCGCTCCTGGTCCCGGGCCACGGCCACCATGCCCTCCAGGTCATCGGCCAGCAGCCGATCACGAAACTCCTTGCTGCCGTTGGCATTGGTCCGTTCGCCTACGATCAGCGGCGCAGGTTCCTGGAACATGGTCACCGCCTGGAAGAGACTGGCCGTTTCCGGCAGCCGCTGCGGCTGGCGGCTCGGGGCCTCCAGGCCGCCCACTCTTTGAGCCACGGCCCTGATATGCGCCGGAACCGTACCGCAGCAGCCTCCGACGATGCCCGCGCCCTCCTCCCGCACAAAACGCTCCAGCCAGTCGGCCAGTTCCTCAGGGCCAAGGGGGTAGACCACCAGGCCATCGATGTTCTTCGGCAGGCCGGCATTGGGCATCACCGAGAGACGGTTCGCCCCGTGGCGCGAGAGGAACTGTACGTGCCGGATCATCTGGTCCGGTCCGGTGGCGCAGTTGAGGCCCAGGCTGTCCAGGCCCAGCGGCAGCAGGGTCGCCGCGGCGGTGGCGATATCTGATCCCACCAGCATCGAGCCGTTGGCTTCAATGGTCACCGAGGCCATCACCGGCAGCTGGCGTCCGCCGTCAGACATCGCCTGGCGCACGGCATCCAGCGCGGCCTTGGCCTGCAGCAGGTCCTGGCAGGTCTCAACGATCAGCGCGTCGACACCCCCTTCCACCAGTCCGGCAGCAAGGGGCAGAAAGGACTGGCGGAGATCACGGTAGCCGATGTGCCCGAGGGAGGGGAGCTTGGTGCCCGGGCCGATGGACCCGCAGACGAACCGCGGATGGTCCGGTGTGCTGTGGGCCGCGGCCACCTCCCGGGCCAGCTCAGCTGAGCGGAGGGCCAGTTCGTGGGCTCGGTGCTCGATGCCGTATTCGGCCAGCACCACCTGCACACCGCCGAAGGTGTTGGTCTCCACCACGTCGGCCCCGGCGGCGAGAAACTCGTCGTGCACCCGGCGCACAGCAAAGGGCCGGCTGGCACTGAGCAGTTCGTTGCAGCCCTCCAACCCTTCGAAGTCGTCGAGGGAGAGGTCCTGGGCCTGCAGACTGGTCCCCATGGCGCCGTCAAAGACGACCACCTTTTCGCCCATCAGCTGGAGCAGTGTTTTTGCCATCGGGTGTTCCTCGATACAGTCAGGTGTCCTTTTTCAATCTTGTGGCCCGGATCAGCAGGATAGTGAGCAGGGCGTAAGGGATCAGGGCCAGCAGGGTCTGGCCGATGTCGCCTCCGGCCCAGGTTGAACCGAACCCTTCGGGTTTCTTCTTCGTGTAGAGGGCCCAGGCGGCTATCGCCACGCCAATGATCCCGTCTCCGCCCACCATGCCCGAACCGAAGAGGATGCCGCGCTCCCGGCGCTCGTTGCGTTTCTTCTCGTCCTTGCCGCACCGCTTCTCCACCATCATGCGGATCACCCCGCCCAGGTAAACCGGGCTCATGGTGGACAACGGCAGGTAGACACCCACGGCAAAGGGCAGGGAGGGAATCTTCACCACTTCGCAGAAGATGGTGATCACCACGCCGAAGAGCACCAGGCCCCACGGAATCGAGTGGTCCAGCACCCCGTCGATCACCAGCTTCATCATGTTGGCCTGGGGGGCGGCCAGCGGCGTGGGAGTGGCCGCGCTGTATTCGAAGCCGTAGGTCTGGGCCAGCACCATCACCGTCCAGGCGATCACCCCGGCAGTGGCTGCCACCCCGAGGATCTCGGCGACCTGTTGGCGCCAGGGTGTGGCGCCAAGCAGGTAGCCGCTCTTCAGGTCCTGGGATGTGTCGCCGGCCACCGAGGCGGCGATGCCCACTACCGTGCCGATGGTCAGCGCGGCGATCTTGCCCTCCATGCCGGTCCAGCCAAGGATGAGGAAGATCGAGGAGGTGCCGATCAGGGTGGCGATGATCATCCCCGAGGTGGGGTTGGAGGTGACCCCCACCAGGCCGACGATCCGTGAACTGACCGTGACGAAGAAAAAGGCGAAGATGGCCACCAGCACGGCGGCCAGCCACTTGCCGGCCAGGGGCAGGTTGCCGCCGAAGACATTGGGCGTCAGGCCGAGGATGATCACGATGACCAGCGCCCCCAGGCCGACCCAGACCAGGGAGAGGTCGCGGTCGGTGCGCGGAATGTGTTCGGCCGCCTTCTGCGCGCCGGCCTTGATCTGCCGGATGCCGATGCGGAAGCTCTGGATCATGGTGGGCACGGAACGGATCAGGGTGATGATCCCTGCCGAAGCCACCGCGCCGGCCCCCACGTAGCGGATATAGCTGGTCCAGATCTCGTGGGGGTTCATCGCGGCGATGGTTTTCGCCGTTTCGGGGTAGAGCGGGGAGGTGATCGATGCGCCGAGGAAGGCGATCAGCGGGATGATTCCCAGCCAGGCCAACAGGCCGCCGGCCACCATGATCGCCGCCACCCGGTAGCCGAGGATGTAGCCCACACCCAGCAGGGCCGGCGTGAGGTCCACGCCGATGACCCCCTTCTTGAGCAGCGGCACCTTGATCTCGATCTCGTCCTTCCACAACTTCAGCGCCGCCATCAGGAACTTGAACAGCGCGGCAAAACCGAGGCCGTAGAAGACCTGTCTGGCCGCCGAACCGCCCTCCTCGGCGGCCACCAGCACCTCGGCACCGGCCGTGCCTTCGGGGTAGGGCAGGTTGCCATGCTCTTCGACGATGAGGTAGCGGCGCAGCGGGATCATGAACAGCACGCCGAGGGTGCCGCCGCAAAGGGCCAGGGCGGTGACCTGCAGCAATTGGGCCCCCTGACCCCAGAGGTAGAGCGCCGGGATGGTGAAGATGACCCCCGACGCCAGCGACGACGAGGCCGAACCGGCGGTTTTGGCGATGTTCGCCTCGAGGATGGTGGCCTTTTTGCGGATCAGTTTCTCGATCGCCTTGTAGACCGCCACGGTGATCACCGCGATGGGCACCGAGGTGGAGATGGTCAGGCCCACCTTGAGGCCGAGGTAGGCGTTGGCTGCGCCGAAGACGATGCCGAATATCCCGCCCAGCACGCAGGCGCTGATGGTGAACTCGGCCATGATGGCGTTCACCGGGATGTAGGGCTCATAGGTCTGGCCCTTCTCCAGCCGTTCGTAGGCCAGCGGGCTGAGGCCGGATTTTCGTTTTTGCTGGTCAGGGTTGTCCATCTCGATCTCCATCTGGCCCACTATCGAAAATATCGATCGATGAGAATTGAAAATTATACCGATTTTACCGGCTATTGTCTTGCCGGGGGGCGGCCGTTACAATGGGCCGGCCGCAGCCGCAGGCGCTGTACCGACATTGATCACAAGGGAGATGACCACCATGAGACTGTTACTGGCCCGTCACGGCCACGCCGTGGACAAGCAGACCGACCCCACCTGCCCGCTCAGCGACGAAGGTCGCGCCGAGGTGGAGAAGATAGCGCAGATTCTCGCCGAAAAGGGCGCCACCGTGGAGCGGATCTTCCACAGCGGCAAACTCCGGGCTGCGGAGACGGCGGAGATCCTCGGCCGGGCGCTGGCCCCGGATTGCGTGCCGGAGTCCATGTCCGGGATGAACCCTCTCGACCCCTGCGAGGCGGCGGCCCGCGAAATTCCGCGCTACAAGTGCGACCTGCTGCTGGTGAGCCACCTGCCGTTCCTCGGCAACCTGCTCTTTCGTCTCGTTGAACTGGAGCCCGGACAGCAGCCGGTGATTTTCACCACCGGCACCGTGGCCTGCCTGGAGAAGGCGAAGAAGGCCGGCTGGCAGCTGTCCTGGTCAGTATCGCCGTCCCCGGCAGGGGAGTGACCTCAGGCCCCGGATAATTCCCATACCGCAGGTTCCGGCGCAAGGCCGGGCCGGTCTGCCCGGTCGAACCATTGGTGAGCATCGCCTCACTTGATTGACCGATCCGGGCAAGCGGATCATCATCGAGCCTGATCCAGGGGTTCGTCAGCGTAGCTCTCAACGTCGAATATCAGGTGAGAGCCGTGGAACGAAGCAGCCGGTCGATGATCCTCGAAGAGCCAGCGGGAACGATTGCCATCGTAGATCCCGACGATACTGTTAATGCGCGATGATGCGCCCCGCTGGTGGGGCTTTTCGCCCAGGCGCTGCCCAGAAGCAGAATAAAGTGGATGGTCAGTAAAACAAGGACCAGGCCGATACGGCTTGTGACTTTTCTTTCCATCGCTAAAAACTCTTGAAACACATTAAGCCTTCAGTGTCAGTTCCGCCGTGCCGCCGGGCTGGAGCGTTCGGGCAACTCGTAGGTGATGAACGCCTTGCTCGAGTGGATGATCTGGGCATGCAACTTCTCTTCAAATATGTCTTTTAGGACCTGCGCCTCCCCAGTACGATAGCGGCGGCGGGAGACATTGACGAATCGAACATCGAAATCTGAGAAGCATCTCAGGATATCGCTGGTCGAGGGTTGTTTTTCGCGGGTAAGCCGCGAGTGGGAGAAGTATTCCAGAACCGGATCATTCATCGATTCGAAGATCATCGAAGGCGCAAGCCTTGATATATGCCCGCCGAGCATTTTTCGTTGATGAATCGTTTGATAATAAAGAGTTTCGTAATGACTCGATTTTGATGAGTACCCTCCCCCGGACCACCAGTATGGGAGTTCGAGCAGAGTTCCTGTCTCGGACTCGGCGAGCGGGTCCTGGTATACGGCGCCACCCGCCCAGTATGGCGGTGGAACCGCCGGCAGCGCGTCGAGGTCGAGCGGCACTTTGAGAAATTCTCCGTAAAGCGCAAGAACGAACAGCGCCGGGACCGTGACGAAGGATCGTCGCGCGATGCTTCCCCGTCGGCTTGACGACCGACGTCTGCTGTTGAGCAGCCCCTCGACCCGCGCAAAGATATACCCGGAGAGGATGGACGCGGACAGGGTCAACGGGATCGTGTAACGCAGAACGACGCGCACGGCATTGTATCCGGGCAAAATCTTCAGGAGCGGTGTGACGGATGGGATGCGGACACCGGAAACTTCAGGCTCGGGCCCCATCATCATCCAGAGAAACAGAAACAGGGACAGGCTCCAGTAGATGATGGTCCATCTCTCTCTCTCTCTCTCTCTGGGTTCATCTGCCGGCTGACGGCAAACAGACTTACCCACCCGGTGAGGATGATCATCACACCCACGTAGCCGGTGACTGGGCCGGATTCCGGCATGAGAGGCCACAGCCGCGAAAAAAAGCCGGGCAATTCTGCTTCATTCCAGCGGCGGTAATACTTCATCCCGTAAAGGACTCTCCCCGGCTCGACCGACATGTTCCGCCATTCGAGATCCCGAACCATGACGGTCGCTTTTTCGTTCTGCTGCCACATTTCGAGGAGCATGGGAGAGGCCAGCAGAAGGAACAGGGCGAGAAACAGCACCAGCCCGGCGAGCAGAAAATTCCGGTTGGTCCGCACAAAGGAAAACTGTTCGATCAGCAGGGGCGGAAGCAGAAGGAGGGTCATCGTGAATGTGAAAACGACCTGTTGGTAACTTGTGTAGAAGATTGCGACAAGGGTGCACGCCATCAGAAGCGGGTAGTGCCGGCGCCTTCGACGAATGCAGCGGACCAGCAGCAGGAGGAACAGCGGAATCCACTGTGTGGACGAGAGGTTCATGTGTCCGCTCCACACCGCGAGCCAGCGGGCCGGACCAAATGCGAACAGGATGGCCCCGAAGAGGGCGCCGATGCGGGAGCGGGTCAATTCCAGGACGAGAAGGTAGGTGAACCAGCCGCTCAGAACGAAGGAAGTCATCAATAACAGATTGTGAGCCAGAATGATGTTGAATTTTGACCCGAGGAGGATACCGATGAGTCCATTGGTCAGATTCAGCGTGTGATAGGAAAGGGAAACGCCGAAGGGGGCAAAGAGGAAGTCGGTATGAAGCGGTGTCTGGTGGAGCGAGGTGAGTGCATGCTGAACCCACCAGAGGTCCCAGAGGAAGATGAATCTGTCCCGTGAGCCGTGAAGGACTTTAGTGCCCGGGTGTACGGAGAGCGGGTACAGGGCCACCAGAGTGAAAACGGTCATCAGGACCAGGGGGGGCAGTGCTTTCGCACGACTGAGCACTCGTCTAAGTTTCGGACCCGGTAGATTCGTTTCGTCGCTCAATTGCAGCTCATTTCCCCTTCCGCATCTCTCCTGAAGGGTGGATAGCGATGTGCCCATCAACTGCGGGCAGGAGGCGACCCGTTGCTTCGGCAAGGGCCGTGACACCTGGTTGACAGTCGATGAGCTTGTTTGACGCCTCTACTATGATGTTTTTGAGTATTCGCCGACTTCCTTGCTCAACCGGTCGCCGAGGCGGTCCATTTCAAGGTCCAGTTCATAGTCCATCTGGAGACCAAGCCAGAATTCCGGAGACATCTTGAAATACTTAGCCAGACGCAAGGCCGTGTCGGCCGTAACGCGGCGTTTGCCATGGACGATCTCGTTGATTCGACGGGGAGGCACACCGATGTCGTTGGCGAGTTGATTCTGGCTGAGCCCCATGGGTTTGAGGAATTCCTCAAAGAGGATCTCACCTGGATGGACTGGATCGAGTTTGCTTTTTGCCATGTTCACCCTCGATGGTAATCTACTATCTCCACTTCGAAGGCGTCGCCCGCTTCCCATCGGAAGCAGATGGGCCATTGCTCGTTGATACGGATACTGTACTGCCCGGCCCGGTCACCGGACAGCCGCTCAAGGCGATTCGCAGGAGGAACTCTAAGGTCGGCAAGAATTTTCGCCCGATTCACCATCCGCAGTTTGCGAAGGGCCACCCGCTGAATGCTGCCAGGAAGCTTCGCCGAGCGGATTCGACCGAAAAGCTTTTCAGCCTCCTTGCTTTTGAATGACCGTATCATGGATTATGAGTATAACGTATAACGTTATAAGTCAAGAGTGCATTTGTATTCTTTGTGCGTTCGACTTGTTCTATCCCGCCATCCACGTTACTCATCGCTTCACTCCCGCTCCGCGGCCCGCTGGGCCACTTCCCGCACCATCTCCACCGTTTCCGCGGGATAGCGCCCCCGGGCGGTTTCTCCGGAGAGCAGGATCGCCGAGGCGCCCTGGCGGACCGCCTGGGCCACGTCCATCACTTCGGCCCGGTTGGGGATCGGGCTGCGCATCATGGTTTCCATGAACTGGGTGGCCACCACCGCCCAGGCGTTCTTCTCCCGGCAGCGGGTGAGGATCAGTTCCTGCAGTTCGGGCAGCTCGGCAAACGAGGTCTGCACCGCCAGGTCGCCCCGACCCACCAATATCCCGTCGGACGCTTCGATCAACTGGTCCAGGTTTTCCAGCCCGCGCCGGTCCTCGATCTTGGCCAGGATGCGGATCGGTTTCTCAGGATGTATGCTGTCCAGCAGCGACCGGATCTGGTGCAGGTGCTCAGCCTTGCTGGCAAAGGAAAGGGAGAAGTAGTCGAAGCCCACCTTGGCCAGCTCGCCGAGACGGGCGATTTCCTCCGGAGTCAGGGGCGGAAAAGCGGTGGCGGTGTCCGGCAGATTCACCCCGCGGAAAGGCCGCAATGGCGCGGCCGCCCGGTCGATGCGGCAGCGAATCAGGCCCGGCTCGCGGGAGAGGATGCGCAGCAGGATCCGGCCGTCGGCGATGATCACCCGTTCACCTTCGTTGATTGCCTCCCAGGTCTCCTGGTCGATGCGCAGGGGAACGGTCGGTTCGCTGCCGGCGGGGGAGTGGCCGTCCACCCGGGCAAAGGCCAGGGTTTCACCTGGACGAAGGTTCACCGGCTTTTCGAAACTGCCCAACCGGGGCCGGCCGCCGCTGAAATCCATCATCAGCTCCACATCCGCCCCTTCCTTGCGCGCTGCCTCACGCATGGCCCTGGCCCGCTGATCGATCTCCTCGGTGGTTTCGAAGAAAATGTTCTGGCGGAAAATTCGCGACCCGGCGCGGATCACCGCACGGAGGGTCTGTTCGGCAGCCAGCGAGGGCCCCAGTGTGCTGATGATCTGAATTGTCCGGTGGGGATTTACCCGCTCCATGGGCCACCTCCGCTGCGACTCGGAGAGCGGGTCCGCCCGGCTTCCAGGTGTTCGAGGCACACTTCGTTCTCGATGGACTCCAGGGAAGGGATGACGCACTTCATGGGTGTCTCCACTCCCCGCAGGCAGGCCATGCGCCGGTAGTGCTTTTCCGATGGGCCGCTCAGATCACGGACATCGGCCAGCACACCGTGGGGGCAGGCAAAACACTTCTCCGGTTGCAGGCGGCGGTAGCGGGCGGTGCGAACGGCCACTCGTGCCTCACTCTCGCTGGTCGACCGCCCGTCGGCCCGGGTATCGAACTCGAAGGCCCGCGGCCGCCGCAGGACCAGCCGGCCCCGGTCCGTGAATAGCCTGGCCTGGCACTGGAAGGTGTCTCCGGCGCTCAGCCGCTGCCGGCGCTGCAGGGCAAGGTCCAGCACGAGGTACAGCGGATCCTGGAAATACGTGTAGCCGATGTAGCCCTCGAGGAACCCGGCCAGGAACCCGTCCAGGCGGTTTTCCGTACTGCCGGAAGGGTGGACGATCCGCAGCACCTTCGGTTTCACTGAGAAGACTTCACCATAGAAGGTGATGTCGTGGCCCCGCAGGCTCTCCAGCCAGAATTCGTATTCTCCCAGCTCGCGACGGAACCGCCGCTCCTCTTTTTCGTCCAGCAGCTGTTCGAGGTGGTTGCTCATCTTCTCATCCGCCAGGTGGGTACAGCCGTGGCAGAGGCGGCCGACATAGTTGAACGACCTGGGGCAATCCCGGCCCTGTTTCAGCCGCTGGCAGTGCCAGCGGAAATAGACACAGCCGCCGGGGTGGCACTGTCTGGCCTCGAGCACGTGGTAGACCGACACCCGGGAATTGAAGTGCCGGTGGGCATCGTGAATACAGCGGAACACATCCAGTCGTTTGTGCTGGTTGATCAGGGCGCGCGGCTGATCCAGAGCTCTTCCCCTTGGCATTGATCAAGTCCTCTAACCGGCGGTTCGAGCCGGGCCAATGGAAGCGAACAACAGGATTTTATTCTAGATCGGCCGGAAGGAATGTCAAGGAAGGCCTGACTCTCGACTTTCCACCGGCTCCTGCTGCTGCTCGAGGAGCCGCCTGGTGATGATCGGCAGGGCGATGAAAAGCCAGAACGTCGTCTTGGTGATCAACTCCAGTGTGGCGGCGGCGAGAAAGTAGAGCGGTATGATCAGAGTCAGCGCCTCCACAAGGCACCAGAGAAACGAACCCTCGCTGGAGGCGACCAGCCGCCTGCTGATGATCAGGTCACGAACACAGAAGCCGATCATGAAGGCGAAGATGACGAACCCGATGATGCCGGTTTCACCGATGATCTGTACATACTGGTTGTGGGAGCGGTAGCCTGAGCCCGCCAGGTTGCGGGCCACGAATTCGCGATATTCGCTCTTGGCGGTGAGATAGGGAATGTTTCCTGGCCCCACGCCAAAGAGAGGATTGATGGCCACCAACTTGGGCAGCAGCAGGGTGAGGCCGATTCGGTTGCTGATCGACTGGTCCTCGCTGAGTTCCAGGGTCTTGACCTTGGCGATGCTGGAAAAACGGTCGATCATCTCGTCGTTCACAATTAAGGCCAGAATCAGTAAGCCCGCCGCGGTGCCCACCAGGACCTGCCGCAATCCAATCCGCCGATGATAGCGAACGATATAATACAACGCAGTAATGATGAACAGCAGCATCCCGGTTCGGGAGAGTGTCCGGGAGAGCATGAAGACGAAACTGATATCAACCCCCAGAACTGCCCACCATTGCCAGCGCTTCAGATCTTTCCACCAGAGCATGATGGTGAGGGTGAAAATGAAGAAGACCACCACGACGGCAAAGTTGTTCGGTCTCAGGCCGGCCATCCCTTCCAGCCGAAAACTGGAGTCGACCTGCCCCCCGGGGAGCAGCTCTCCCGTGCCGAAGAGATCGGAACCGGTGAGCCAATGCCCCACCAGCGCCACCACGCCGCCGCCGCCGAGCATGAAGATATACCCGAGAAGAGCGATGCGCAGGATCTTTTCGTTGTCGATCAACTGGTAGATGAGAAAGAAGAGCAGCAGGTTGCCGATCATGTTGGGGAACATGTAAACGGAATGTGGAAAGCTGAGAGCGGTGACGCAGCAGATGGAATACCAGATGCCGTAGAGCAGGATGAACTTGTTCTGGGGGGTCTGGTAGAAAGAATCCTTGGTGCGGAATACAAAGCGCTGCAGCATCAGGGAGATGAAGAGCCAGATGAACAGCCCGCGATTGACGGAGAGAAACCCCACATCGCCAACCAGCACGGTAAAAAACCGCTTGACGGTGGTCAGCAGGATCAGCAGGACCAGGCCCCAGGAGGGCCGAAAGAAGAAAAAGACCATTACGCCGATCACGATGAAGGGGAGGACGGCCAGGGGGATCGAGGCGGTGAATACCACCACCAGGGTCACGAAGAGCCCGGACACCAGAATACTCCACCAGACGGCGCTTCCTCGGCGAACAGCCGGTTCACTATCCTGGTCAACAAATATTGCCTGGAGTTTTTCCCAGATCACCGCCCACCTTTGACGCCAACGCCATGCACCGTCGGTCGTTTCCGCCTGTCCTGAGCCAGCAAAGGCTGGTCTCTGCATCGGAGTTATTGTAGCAGATCTTTAATCCTGTCCAATATGGACCCCCGGGCTTCTTTGCGCAACGATTTTTTCGATATGCGAAAACTTTACTCATGACGAGCCATGCCGTCAACTTGCCGGATCTTCAGGAGTGGTCGCTGAATTCCACATGCGGGCTTGGGCCGAGCAATGATTCGACTACTCCAGGTACCCCACGGCCTTGAGCAGATCAAGGACATTGTCGTCAAGAATGGCATCCCCGGCGCCCGGGCCGGCGGCATCGTTCTCCGCTATCCACCGTTGCAGTTCGGCGGCCCGCTCCTCGGCCAGACCGGCATGGGCCGCCGAGATGTCGTCCCCGTCCACCATGGATTCGGAGTAGTCGAAGAGCCAGTCGCCCTTTTCGGTGTTGACCAGCAGTTTCGTGCCGTCCCGGTAGAGGGCCCAGAGGTTGGTGGGCATCCCGTTTTCGTCCGGCGCGCCGGCGCCGCTCAACTTGCAGATGGCCAGGTCCTCGCCCGGCTCGGCCAGCAGGGAGGACCCGGGAAGTTCCTGCCCGGCCTCGATTCCGCAGAGTTCGAGAACGGTGGGCGCCACGTCGGTCAACTCCACCAGCCGCGAATCGCGGGTGCCGTGAGGCCTTTCGGGTAAGCGAAGGATCATCGGCACCCACAGCTCTGGGGAGTAGAGCGACCAGCCGTGCCCCTTCTTGCCGCGCTCGCCCTGGGATTCGCCGTGATCGCTGGTGATCAGCACCACGGTCCGATCCCAGTCCGGGCGCCGGCGCAGCGTTTCGAGGAAACGACCGAGCTGGCTGTCGAGATAGGCGATCTCCTCGTCGTAGCGGTCACGGCAGTTCTGAAAGAAGCGAAGCCTCTTCTTGTCGTAGCCCTCACCCTCGAGCGAGGCCCAGTCGGAATCGGCGGCGTCGGAAAATATGCCCCGGTGCGAGTTCGGCGGGGTGTAGGGATAGTGGGCATCCATGAAGTTGATGAAGAGAAAATACGGGCGGTCGTCGGGGATGCCGGACATCCAGCCCTCGCACTCGTCCACGATGCTTCCCGCATCGCGGTAGACATCCATGTCCCAGATGCCGCCGATAAACCGGGAGAGGATCTTGAAGCCCACGAAGGCCATGCGGGGGTAGAACCAGAGGCGGTTCCCGTGGCGGTCACTGAAATAGTGGAACCCCTGCTCGAAGCCGAATTTGCGGGTGATGAAGAAGCTGTTCGCCGAAACGGCGCCGCAGAGATACCCTTCGCCGGCCAGCCACTCGGCCAGGGTCTGGTTCTCGGCCGCCAGGGTGGTGGGCACTATCCGTGACTCCTCCGCGGTGTTGCCGATCAGCTGTTTGTCGCACCGATGCACCGCGGGGTAGAGCCCGGTGAACAGTGTGGCGTGGGAGGGGAGGCTGTACGAGGAGGGGGCGATGGCCCGGTCGAAGACCACGCACTCGTCGGCAAAGGCCTTGAGGTTGGGAGACGTATTGCGCTGCGCGCCATAGATGGTCAGCCGGTCGGAGCGGACGGTATCGATGATGATCAGCAGCAGGTTGGGCCGCTGTTCTCCTGCCGGGGCCTGGACCGTCAGCGGGACCTCGATGGGCCGGGTCTGGCTGCGGTTCCACCAGCCGATTGGCGTCAATACCAGTGCCAGGGCCAGAATATGCAGCAGTGTCAAACGCAGTCCTGCCGGAGCAGGGATATCCACCCGTCCGCTGCCGGTCCGCGGCCGGAGGGCCAGGTACCGATAACCGGCCAGAACTACCGGGATGGTCAGCAGGATCGCCAACCAGAGCTTCGAGGAGATCGGGTCATTAAAGGCCATGCTCCTGGTTTGCATGCAGCCGGTGAAGGCGATAACCGTTTCGACCAGCCAGACCAAACCGAGAACGGAAAACCGGAAGGTCCGGTGGCGCACCTTCCCGGCCAGGATGAAGACCAGGCGGCCCGCAAGCAGGGCGCCGGCAACCACAACGAGGATCCAGAGTTGGGTGCGGGGGGTTGTCAGGAAGCGGTGGATGTGAAAATTGAAGATGAGGAGCATCGAGCCTGCCCAGAGGAGATAGGTCCCCAGGCTGGCCCCCAGTATCCCGGCCCATGACCTGATCCCTGCCAGGGGGGCGGCAAAGCCCATGCCGACAAAGATCAGCGTCACCACGGTCCAGTCGAAACCGAAGATCCAGACCAACTGGTTCAGGGTGACGTTGTAACCGAAGAGAAAGGCCCAGATCGATTCCACTACTCCGGCGGTGGATCCCACCATCATCCCCCAGGCGAGAGACGTCCGCAGTAGCGCGGTTCGTTCCAACCGCTGGGGTTCTGCAGGATTCACGAGTTTGTCTCCCATGTCTGGTGAGAAAAGCGGGGCCGGGTGGACACGTACCACGGATTGTTTTAGCGGATCGAAGGTTTTTCGTCAAGTCGGGGGAAAGGGCGAAGTTCAAGCGGTCTGACCGGTTCTCTGCTTAACAATCAATATCGGCCATGGTATATATACGTCTTCATTCGCGGGCCGCAGGCCAATGGCCGGGCGGGTCGCAGGTTGTCAATTTCCCATCTGGCGGCATACGGCGCAAAGAGGTGCGAAGCAATGAAGCGTGTATCGGTTCTGGCAAGTCTGTTGATCCTGGCGGGCGGCCTTCTGGCCGGCTGCGGTGGCGAATCGGCGGTGGAGACGCCCGCGGCAAGGGAAGTGGTCCGGGACAGCCTCACTGGCGGCCCCTACCCTTCACTGCTGATGGTCCAGGCGCAGTTCATCGACGAGGTCGGCCCCGACGGGAAGAGCGGTCCCAAGCCAGGTCCGGCCAAACTGGTGATCATCCGCAAGACCGAAAGCGGCTGGAAGGAAGTGGTCCTGGAGGACCCGCTGAGCAACGTCTTCCACAAGGCCCTGCCCTATGACGTGGAAGGGGAGGAGCCGGGCATCCTGACCATCGGGGCCAACCAGGCGGCGCTGAAGATCTGGCGTTATTCCAGCGAGGCCGGATGGCAGGACACCATGCTCTGGAACCCGGTGTTCGGCGGCAAGTGGGATCGCCTGCGCGACATCGAGATCGGCGACGTCACCGGTGACGGGGTGGATGAACTGGTGATCGCCACCCATGACCAGGGCGTGATCGCCGTGGCCATGCGCACCGCCGACGGCTGGAAAATCGAGGAAATGAGCCGGACCCCGTCCACCTTTGTCCACGAGGTGGAAATCGGTGACGTGGACGGTGACGGTCTGAACGAGTTCTTCACCACGCCTTCCGAGCCCAACCGGGCTTCGGGCCACTCCCAGCCGGGGCACGTACACATGTACAAGTGGAACGGCACCGGGTTCGATCAGTCCGTGGTGGACGAATTCGATGGGAGCCACGCCAAGGAGATCCTGGCCGCCGATATGAACGGCGACGGCATTTCCGAACTGTTCAGCGTGATGGAAGCCGAAACCGAGAAGAAGGGCAAGGATGCCGCGGTGGTGGTGCCGGTGCAGATCAAACGATACCAATTTGCCGATAACGGTGAGGTCACGTCCGAGGTGGTGGCCACGCTGCAGGACCGCCAGTGCCGCTTTCTCTGTGCCGGCGATGTCAACGGAGACGGACGGCAGGACCTGGTGGCGGCGGCGATGAAGTCGGGGCTCTGGGTCTTCTGGCAGGGTGAAAAAGGCGAATTCACCGCCGAGCAGGTTGACGCCGACTCGTCCGGGTTCGAGCACACAACCTACCTCACCGATCTCGATGGTGACGGGCAGTTGGAGATCTACGTGGCCGCCGACGACCAGCACGAGGTTCGGTCCTACGTCTACCAGGACGGGGCCTTCAAACGGTCTCTGCTGGTTTCCATTCCGGCCGATCACATCACCTGGAACCTGAGCAGCGGAAGCTTCTGATCGAAACCATTTCCTGGGCCGGCACGCCGTTGAGAGAATCCTGCTTGCAGCGCGTGCTCGGGCCGGAGTGGAAAAAGAATACACACCTCGGTGGATGGTGGTAATGTTTTGCTCTCACCGGGTGTGTTTTTTTTATTTTAGCGCGAATTCCGGTCCGCTCACTGGCTACCCCCTGATCGGATTCAAGAAGATTGCTGAATAGTCCTGTCCTTTATATCCATGTAATCCCTTAATTATCAGTAGTATACGAATAAAGCCACCTTTTGGCCCCGCCCTAACGGTTGAACCGCTACGGTTTGGCACGGGAATTGTATTGTTTTCACTGCGATGAGGAGCGGTGGCTGTGAAGAAAATAGGACAGGCCGCTGGATGACCGGGAAACAAGAGGAGCCGCAATCCAAGAGGGGATCATGACACAGGTAAAGCAGATGGTGGAAATCATGTTCTGGATTGCGCTGTTGACCATGTTTGTGGCCATGTTGCCCGGGACGGGCGCTGTCTGAATCACGAAACGACGGTCACCGGAATCGACTTTTTGCGATCGACCTTTTTTCTTTCCGGCATGACTTCGGCTCCAGGGGGCGGAGCGGTTTAGTGGAGTCCGCCCGAAGGATCCGGAGGGGACTGAAAATGTCTATCCGGACTTGGCGGGGGATTGGGATCCCCCGCATATTTTTGCCTTTACCGCCGGTCTGATGAGCAACATTCCTCTTGCGAGGGAAAATAAGCATACGTATACTAATACCTTGGGGATGCTGGTAAAGCGTCGTCTGATGCCTGTTGAATTAGTTTTGATGCAGGCGATCTCGGGTGTGGGGTGAAGTTCCCCCGGCCTGGCCAGCGGTGGTTGTTCAATAATTGACCATCCGGTCATCCTGATTTTTGGAGTCATCAATCAATGCTCAGATTCATCGGCATTTCCCTGGTGATATTGTTCCTGTTCAGTGCGTCTTTCGGTCCTGCCCTGGCTGTGGAGTTCTCCACTTTCGCGGGGGGCGGCATGCGGGAGTGTGCCTACGATCTGGTGATCGATGACCAGGGGAACGTGCTGGTGCTCGGTTTGACCGGCTCGGACGACTTCCCGGTGACCCCTGGTGTCTCTGGCGGGAGCTATGCCGGAGGTGCCAGCGACCTGTTCGTCATCAAGCTCTCCCCCGACCTGGGTACGCTGATCTCCTCCACCTATATCGGTGGTTCGGACAGCGATGGCCTCGATTTCCTGTACGACTATTACGTTCAGTTTGACACTCCCGGGCCGGCCATGACCCTCGATGCCGCGGGGAGTGTCCTGGTCACCGGATCTACCATGTCCCTCGATTTCCCCACAACTGCAGGCGCTTTCTGCACCGCGCACCACGGTGTCTACGAGGATGCCTTCGTGCTTCGGCTGTCCCCTGATCTGGCCACCCTGCAGCACTCCACGTTGTTCGGCGGCGAGAACAGGGATTGGGGCCAGACGCTGGTGGTTGAACCCGGGGGCACGGTGGTGGTGGGGGGGGACACTCGTTCGGTGGGCTTTCCGGTCACCGCCGGGGCCTTCGACACCGGGTACAACGGGGCCGAGCGGGACGTCTTTCTGATCCGATTCTCCCAGGACCTTTCCTCGGTGTCCGCCGCCACCTATTTTGGTGGTGACCTGAACGATTATGCCCGGGCCATTCTGCGCGACGATGATGGCCGCTACTATGTTACCGGCTGGACCACTTCCGAAAACCTGCCTTCAACCCCCGGTGCCTATGACCTGGACCACAACGGCGGTTCTCGCGATATTTACATCGCGCTGCTCTCCTCGGATTTCAGCAGTCTTGACGCCTGCACCTACCTCGGCGGTCATGACTGGGGCGAACCGTTTCACGGCGGCGAGCACGAGGGCGGCTGCGACGAGGGGAACGATATGATCTTCGACGCCCAGGGCAACCTGGTGCTGGTGGGGACTACCCACTCCATCGATTTCCCGATCACCCCGGGCGTTTTTGACACTGTGTTCAACGATGGCGAGTCCCAGTTTTACGACGCTTTCGTGACGGTGCTCACCAGCGACCTGAGCTCGGTGCTCCACTCCAGTTACCTCGGCGGCCGGCACTTGGATAAGGCCTACTCTGTAGTCCTTGACGCCAACGGGGACCTGGTGATTGCCGGGGGCACTCACTCCATCGATCTCCAGGTAACCCCGGGTGCTTTTGACACCGGATACAGTGGTGAGTTTGATGGGTTCGTGATCCGGCTCAGCCCAGACCTGAGCACTTTGTACTATAGCTCCTATATGGGGGGCGGAAGCTTTGAACAGGCCTATGTAGTGGCCCTGGACGGCACTGGCCTCACGGCATTTCTCGCCGGATACACATTCAGCGCCGACTTCCAGCATCCCGGCACGGGATACGATCAGTTCCACAACGGCAGCTGTGATGCTTTCGTGCTCCGGACTGACCTGGGACAATCGGTGGAGCAGACAATCGAGGCCAGCCTCACCGCCGCTCCGGCCTCGGGCACCCTGCCCTTCACCGGCATTATGTGCGTGGATCTGCTCAACCTCAGCGAGTATCCCCGCAACGCGAGCGGCAGCCTGAATGTCTGGCTGCCCGGCGGGCAGTATTACGCCAATTACCGCAGTGGTTACACCAACCTTGCTCCGGCGGAGAACTTCCACTTCTGCTGGAACCAGTTTTTCCCCGACCTGCCCGCATTGGACGGGTCGATCCTGTTTCGGCTGGTGGCGCAGGATGTCACGTCGGCGCCTTACAACCAGCCGCCATATCCGCCGTCGGACAGCGTGGCCACCGACACCTGCACCGTGACGGCCTGGCGCCCGTGATGCCGGTGGAGCCTTCCCGGAGGTTTTCAGCACGGGGGCTCAACTCGGCACCGCATATACCGATAACAACACCAGAAGCTTTCACGGGTCTGTACCAACACCGGACTGCGCGATTGGCGCGGAACGGAACTGCCGGCAATGTTGCCGGTATCTCCGGCGCCGGGAGCGGCCCGTGAACTCGTCGGGCTTTTCCTCGTGACCAGGGGGAGGCCAGGGGTTCGACTGCGGATGACAATGGCGTCCACCACTGATGAGACCAGATACCGCGGACTCTTTGCCGCCATGACTGACCTGGTGATGGTGTTTGACCGGGAAGGCCGTTGTGAGGAGGCCTGGGTCGCCGGAGTGGCCCATACCATGGGGCTGCCCGAAGAGCCGGCCGGGATGACCGCGTCGGATATCTTTCCCCGCAAGGCCGCTGAGGCCATTGCCGCGGCGGTGAAACTGACCGTGGACAGCGGGTCACCGATGAGCTTCGAGTTCGAGCTGCCGAACCGGAGCCAGGAGGGAGAGGTGCGGACCAACGGCGGCTCGGGCAGTCTGCGGGTCTATCACGCCACAGTCTCGGCGGTACCCCCGGAGCCGGGCGTCGGCCGCGGCGGTTCGGCCATCGTGGTGGCCCGTGACCTCACCGAGAGACGCCTGATCGAGGATCAGCTGCTGCAGTCCCAGAAACTTGAGTCGGTGGGCACACTGGTGGGCGGAATCGCGCACGATTTCAACAATCTTCTGATGGCCATCCTCGGCTACTCGGAAATGCTGCTGATGAATCTGCAGAACGACGATCCAAAGATGAGATATGCCCAGCGGATCAACCAGGCCGGCGAGCGGGCCCGGGGCCTGGTCCAGCAGATGCTGCTCTACAGCCGCCGGGAAGCACCCCGCATGGAGCCGCTGGATGCCAACGCTTCTGTCAACAGCGCCATCGAACTGCTCTCCCGCTCGCTGGACAAGAAGATCCAGTTGCGCACCGAACTGGAGTGGCAGCTGCCGCTGGTGATGGCTGACCGGGTGCAGATCGACCAGGCCTTGATGAATATCTGCGTCAACGGCGCCATGGCCCTCAAGTCCAGAATGGACACGGAAGTCCCCGGGACCATCCAGGTCTCCACATCGCGGATCGATTACGAGGAGGGCGACCCCTGGCCGCACTATCCGGCGCAGCCGGGGAGTTATGTCTCGGTTACTATCGAGGACAACGGAGTGGGGATGACCGAAGATATCCAGTCGAGAATTTTCGAGCCGTTCTTCACCACCCGGGAACCGGGTGAGGGCACCGGCCTGGGGCTTTCGGTGGCCTTCTCCATCATTCGCAAGCACAAGGGATATCTGCTTTTGAGCAGTACGCCCGATGTGGGATCCACCTTCCAGGTCCTGTTGCCGGTCCGCTCGGGAATGACTGTTCCCGGTCGAGCGGTTAATGGCAGCGGTGCGTCGGCCACTCCCGAGTCCCTCCAGCAGTCCGGGGAAGGTCCCGCGGGCCAGAGCCAGCTCTTTCAGACCATCATGGTGGCCGATGACGAGGACGGTGCCCGCGGTGTCATCGGTGAATATCTCCGCGAAATGGGCTACCGGGTGCTGGAAGCGGTGGATGGGCTGGACGCGGTGAAGCTGTACAAGAAGCGCGGGGAGGACGTGGACCTGATTCTGATGGATGTGGTCATGCCGCGGATGAACGGGGTGGAGGCCAGCCGTAAGATCCTCCACATCGATCCCCAGGCCAGAATCCTCTATATCACCGGGCATGCCCGGGGCTTTGCCCCGGGTGAGGCCTTTGATGACGCAGGGGTTATGGGGGTGATCCACAAGCCGTTCTCGCTCAAGGAAATCGACCGTAAGGTCAAGCAGGCCCTCGCCACCTGAATCAAGAATCCATTCTTGCCATTCCTTTCTATCTGACCATGCCGGTCCAGACAGTGGTTCCATCTCCAGTCTGATATTGAACCATCTTCGATTCTTGCGTCTGCGGCACAATTGACTTATATTAAAGAAGTGCCTTGCCCGCCGTGGTGCGTGTTGTAACCGATTGCGCCACACCACCTTCGGCACACAAGCGAGCCCTTGTGCCTGCTTGATGCTGATGGGTTGTCATCACCCATCGTCGACGGTGCGCTACGGAAATTGCCATCCCGCGTACCGAACATTACTCACCCCAGAGGAGTGTTTGAAGTCATGTCTAGCTCTCCAACGTCGATCCTGCGCTACCTGTTGATCTGTGTCCTGCTCTGTGGAGCCGTCCAGGTCCTTGCCGACCAGGGCGGCCGTCCGCTGACCGCACAACAGTTGAAGTGGCTCGAGGAAAATCCTGACAGCCTCCCCATCTGGATGACCCCGGAAGAGGACGCGCGAAAGGACGAGATCGGCATCAACTTCCGCGGCACCGCGCCGCCCACGACCCCGGTGCGCATGGCCGGCGAGTTCGAGCCGGTGACCGGTGTGCTGATCCGCTGGCCGCTGGGCATTCCCTATGACCTGATCGCCGAGATGTCCGAGGACGTGGAGGTCTGGACCATCGTCGGCAGCGCGTCCCAGCAGGCTTCCGCGGAGAGTGCCTATTCGGCCAACGGCGTGACCATGGCCAACTGCCACTTCTTCATCGCCGGCACCGACAGTTACTGGACCCGCGACTACGGCCCCTGGTTCGTCTACACCGGCGACGACGACCAGGGCATCGTCGACCACATCTACAACCGCCCGCGGCCCAACGATGACGAAATCCCCCAGGAGTTCGGCGATTACCTCGGTATCCCGGTCTATGGCATGGATCTGGTGGCCACCGGCGGCAACTGGATGTGTGACGGCCTGGGCGTGGGCATGAGCACCCGGTTGATTCCCGACGAGAACCCGGGGATGACCGAGGCCCAGGTGGACCAGATCCTCCTCGACTACTGCGGCATCACCGACTACTTCCCGCTGCCCTACACCGAGTCCGGCGGCATCCACCACATCGACTGCACCAAGAAGTTCCTCGACGTGGACACCATCCTGGTGGAGGAAAAAACCCCCGTCGACCCGGAGCTGGAGGCCAACGTCGCCTTCCTCCAGACCCTGACCAGCTCCTGGGGCACACCCTACGAGATCATCCGGGTGCCGGTGGGCAACGGCAACACCGAGGCCTACACCAACTCGCTGATCCTCAACACCAAGGTCCTGGTGCCCATCTTCGGCACCTCCCACGACGCCGTGGCGCTGCAGATTTACGAGGACGCCATGCCGGGGTACGAGATCATCGG
>JAQAZP010000267.1:0-31732 GCA_032127265.1 Acidobacteriota bacterium | reverse complement strand
GTGGGGGGTCAACGTGGCCTCCGGCGATCTTGACGGTGACGGCATGGCCGAAATCGTCGCCGGCCGGGGAGAAGGCCCGGGCTTCAACTCAAAGGTAGCTGTCTTCAGCTTTGACGGCTCTACCATCATCGAGGGAGGATCGTACACCGCTTTCAGCGGTTCCACCACCCGCGGTGTCAACGTGGCCGTGGGCGAGTTCGGCGTGGATCCTGACTGATTTCCAAAGGGGCAGGTCAACCGTTAATCGGCGGCGGGCCTGTCCCTTTTATTATGAGGCGAAATACCCATGCAAACACCGGCCCGAAGATTCCACTGGCTCACGTCGGCATCACTAGTGCTGCTGGCACTGCTGGTGGCCGGGCGGCCCACGCCGCGAAAAGCAAGGAGATCCTGCAGGCGGTGAAGAGCGGCGTGCCGAATACCGGCAGTAACCGTGTAGTGCTGGCCGAAATCACCGCGGGTGACTGGTGAGGATCGTGTCCCACTGCGGAGCAGGGGCTGATCGACGGCATGGGCGTATATGGCGAGGACGAGTTCCTCTGTTTCATGTACTACGATGAGTTCGCCTCCCCCTGGCACGATGCGAGGAGGTACTACTACAATATCTGGGCCTATCCCGCCATCAAGCTCAACGGCTGCCGCGACGAAAACCAGCGGCGGCGACGAGCCGCCGGGGGACGCGGGGGAATACGCCGAACTCTTCAGCACGGTAAGGAAGCGGAGTATCTGGCATTCCACTTCTTCGGTGACACGACCCGCGGCGTCAACGTCACCGTGGGACACTTCGGCGACGAAGTGGACTGAACCAATTGCTGCTGTCATTGCGAGCGCAGCGAAGCAATCTCGCTTTAATGTCAATACTGCATATGAGATTGCTTCGTCTCCGGCTTCGCCTGCTCCTCGCAATGACAGTACAGACCCCTCACCTCTTGTAGCTGAAGCTCACCCTGGTATTCTGCTTCGGACAATCCGCTAGTGCGGCACACCCACTTGACTGCCGAACCGCTGTTCCCTATCCTTTGCGGGCTTTTGAGATGCCGGGAAAAGTGTATGATTCAGTAGTTTTCGCGGAGAAGGGCGCCGAACGCCGTGCATAATCGATGAACTATGCCACTATCACCCACGTCATGGGGAAACTGCTGGTGGTCACCGGGGCCACGATGCTGCTGTCGGTGATCTGCGCCCTCTGCTATCCGGGGGAAGGCGATCTCGCGGCACTGCTGATTTCCACCTTGCTGGTCACCGGTGCGGGCCTGCCCCTTTGGTGGGTCTTCCGCCGGCACGACGAACTGAACATCCGCGACGGTTTCTTCATCGCCGTCGCCGGCTGGACACTGATTTCCTCGGTGTCGGCCCTGCCTTTCATGATCCACGGGGCCATACCCTCTTTCACCGACGCCTTTTTCGAGATGATGTCCGGCTACACCACCAGCGGGGCCACCATCCTCACCGACATCGAGGCGGTGCCCCACGGGCTGCTTTTCTGGCGCAGCCAGACCCACCTGCTGGGCGGCATGGGATTCCTGACCCTCACTGTGATCTTTCTGCCCCACGGCATGGGCGGCCTCCGTATCTTCCGCGCCGAATCGAGCCCGGGACAGGTGATCACCAAGGAGAAGTTCCTGCCCCGCAACAAGGACACCATGATCTGGCTCTGGGGCATCTACCTCGGACTGAACCTGCTGCAGACCCTGCTGATGTGCCTCGGCGGGATGAGCCTCTTCGATTCCTTGTGCACGGCCTTCGGTACCATCTCCACCGGAGGTTATGCGCCGTACAACTCCAGCATCGGCTATTTCGACAGCGCCTATTTCGATTGGGTGATCATCATCTTCATGGTCCTCGGCGGGATGACCTTCATGCTCTTCTACCACGGCCTGAAGGGCAACTGGCGGGAATTGCGGATCAACACCGAGCTGCGCTGGTACGCCGGCTTCCTGCTCTTCTTCTGCCTCACCGTAACCCTGCTGCTCTGGGCCAACGGGACCTGTGACGGCCCGCTGGACTCGTTGCGTTATGCGAGTTTCCAGGTGGTTTCACTGCTCACCACCACAGGCTTCGCCACAACTGATTATGAGTTGTGGCCCCAATCAGCCCAAATGTTCCTCTACGCGGTCTGCTTCATCGGCGGATGCGCCGGCTCCACCGCCAGCGGCATTAAAGTGGTGCACTTTGCCATCATCTGGAAGCATCTGGTGGGTTCGATCAAGAAAATGTTCCTGCAGCCTCTGGCGGTGACCAGCATCCGTCTGAACCGGCGCCCGGTGGAGCCAGCCATCGTCAACCTGGCCCTCTGCTACTTCATCGTCAACATCTTTCTCGTGCTCGGCGGCGGCTGTGTCATGGTACTGGTGGACCAGATGGACTACACCACGGCCATGAGCTCGGTGATCGCCACGCTGATGAATATCGGGCCGGGCTTCGGCGATGTGGGGCCGGCGGAGAACTATGCGCAGATCTCGGCCGTGGGCAAGTGGTTCCTCTCCTGGCTTATGCTGGTGGGCCGGCTGGATATGTTCTCGGCGCTGGTGATTTTCTACCCCTCGTTCTGGCGGAAGTAAACTACGACTGTCACATGATTTGGAGGTGGTCTCGGAACCTTGTCTGTGGTTCGAGAGCAAGGCGCCGGCTGACGAAAAAGCGCAGCATACTCTTGTCGTATGTGAGCATTTTGAGGAGGCCGGCAACGCAGCTATCGGGCCTCAGGCGAAGTTCCGGGGCCGCTTTACAAAAACAACCGCTGCAGTTCCTTCAGACCCAGTGACGTGCAAATGGCGATGGCCCGGTCGCCGGGCCGGATGTGCGTGCGGCCCACGGCGGTTTCCCAGCCGCCGCCCTGGCGCACCCCGCCGATGATGACCTTGTCCTTGAGAATATCCATCTGGTTCAGCGGCTTGCGGGTGATGGGCGCATCGGGGCCGGCCACGATCTCCACCACTTCGGCGTCCAGACCGTGGAGGTGGGCCACCGAAAGAAGCTTGCCGCGGCGGATGAACCTGAGGATCTCGTTGGCCGCCAGCACTTTCTTGTTCAGCGCGATGTCCGCGCCCATGGTGGCGGCCAGAACCAGGTATTCCTCCTTGTTCACCAGGGCGATGGTCTTGCTGTGCCTGGGTTTCGAACTGCCGCCCTTTTCCTGCAGCAGGTGCTTGGCCAGCAGGCAGCTCATGATGTTGGTTTCGTTGTCCCAGGTGGCGGTGATGATGGTGTCCATGTCCAGCAGGCCCGCCTGGGTCAGGGTGTTGGCATCGGAACCGTCACCGTGAAGCACTTCGGTGTGCTCCAATCGAGCGGAAAGTTCTCCCGCCCGCTTCTCGTCCTTCTCGATCAGCTTGACCTCGAACTCCCCGCCCAGCAGTTCGGCCACCCGGCAGCCCACCAGCCCCCCGCCGAGAATCATCACCCGGTGGTTCTGCTCCTGCTCCACGCCGGCCAGTTCCATCAGGTTGGGCAGGTGCTCAGCGGCCACCAGGATGAAAGCCTGGTCATGGGCCCGCAGTTCGAAATCACCATCAGGGATAATGGTCGTGATGCCCCGGGCCACCGAGACGATGCGGAAGGGGAACTGGCTGTAGATCCCGGCAATCTCTTTCAACTGCCGGCCGACGATGGGCGAGCCTTCCTGCACCCGGGTGGCCATCACCCGCATCTGGCCCTCGGCGATGTCCACCACTACGTTTCCCGTACGCAGCTTGATCAGCCGCAGAATTTCCTGGGCCGTGAGCTCCTCGGGGTGGATCACCATGTCGATCATCATGTCCCGGGCGGTGATGATCGAGTCCGGGAGGCCGAACTCCAGGGACCGCACTCGGGCGATTTTGATGGGGATGCCCATGCGGTCCGCGATCATCGAGGACATCATGTTCACCGCGTCGTTGTCGGTCACTGCGATCATGTAATCCATGGCCCGCGCGCTGGCTTCCTGCCAGACCTTGAACCGCAAGGCGTCGCCCTGGATCAGCCGGGCATCCACCTCTCCGTCGGCGCGGCGCAGCAATCCGGCATCCTGTTCCACGGCCGTGATGGCGTGCCCCTCGTGGGCCAGTCGCTTGGTCAGGTAGTAACCCACCCCGCCAAGCCCCAGGATCAGGATATTTTCGGATTTACCCGATTTCTTTCCGAACATGATTTCACTCCGCACAACAGTCCCCGTGTCGGGCAGAGGATAGGGAATAATGGTCCCACAATCAAGGCCATTCGGTGGAGGAACACCCCCGGCCGACCGACGGCCGGGGGTTCATAGGCTATGGCGAGACGCCGGTCACCGTGACGACGGCGGTGTCGGTGTCGCCCGCTGCCGCATAGGGCGGCTGGTTGTAGGGGGCCGGTGTCACATCGTTGCCGGTGAGGGTGAAGACGTTGCTGCCCACAAGAGCGGCCAGGCCGGGGAAGGTCTGGCTCCAGACCTGGGCGAAGATTTCACTTGGATCAAGATTGGTCCAGCCGGCGCGCCAGTTAGTGTAGGTCGAGCCGTTGGCCAGCATCACGTCGATCCGGCCGGCGGCCCGACGGTTCTGGGTGGTCAGGTTGGTCAACCGCGCAATGAACTGCGAGGTGAAGGGCAGGGTGCCCGTATCAGGTATGACATCGAGGGACACACTCACCGTGTCGGTGATGACCCCCGGGTCGCAGGAGAAGGCGCTGACGACCACGTCGTCAATGTTCCAGCCGCAGTACTGCCAGGAGCCGTCGGTGGTCCCCATGGTCCAGCGGAGGTAGACCGTGGCCTGGTTGTCGGCGTACGCCGACAGGTCGTATTCCTGCAGGACCCACGAACCGTCATCGATCTCGCTGCCATTCTGCCAGAGCGTGGTCCAGTTGGACCCATCGGTGCTGATACGCAGGTACGCATGGTCGTAGGCCGGCTGCTCCACGCCGAGCCAGCGCCGGAAGCTGAGCGTCACCCCCTGCTTGTTCGAGCAGTTGATGGCCGGGGTGGTGAGGTGGGTCTCGGAGAGAGAGTTCTCGTAGTCTCCGGAGAGGTTGTAGCCGTAAACGTTGTTCCCGGTGTAGCCGCTGGTGGGATCGGGACTGCCGTACTGGCCGCCGCCGCCGGTGGGCTGGCCCCAGGCCCAGAGGCCCGCGGTGGTCCAGCCGGGGTTGGTGTCCATGCTGGCGGTGAAGAAGGCGGTCAACTCCCCCACTCCGGCAGTGTAGTAGACACCCGGAGCGCCGCCGGGGCTGGTGATCAGACCGGTCACGTCACCCTCGGCGCTGAGGTAGAACTGCGGCGTGTCGGTGCAGTCGGGTGCGGGCAGAGTGGCGTCGTAGAAGTCGCCGCCCGCCGCCACCAGGGCCGTGGTCAGCCAGGCGCCGCCGTCGTAGCGGTAGTGCAGGGTGCCGCTGCCCGGGACATAGGACTCGTTGCTGGCGACGATCAACACGCTGAAGGTGGTGGGGCTGCCGGGGGCAAGCAGCGCAGGCGCGCCGTCCGGCAGGGTAATCGAAATCGAGCCCGGGTTTGACGGCGCCGCGTCGTTGGTCAGCATCAGCTCGTCCACCACGATCCGCCCCTCGTTGGCGCCCCAGGAAGGCCCGCAGTCGAAGCGCACCGCCGCGATGTCGGTGAGATCGAGACCCGTGTTGTTGTTCAGGAAGTCGGTGAGGCGGATGCGAATGACCTCCATCTCGTTGTGCCAGCCGCTTGACCGGTCGTAAGGCTGCTCGAGGCCGCCGCCGTAGGCACCGACATTGATCGAGCTGGATGTTCCGCTGCCGTCGCGCAGGGTCACGCTGAAGTCGAGGTCGGTCATCGCCACCAGGGTGTTGGGGTGCCGGGTGCCCTGGGCGCCGCGGAAGGAGAGGTAGAGGTCATCGCTGAAGTCCTGCTGGGCGGAGACCACTCCCCATTCGATGTAGCGGTCACTGCCGGTCCAGCTGAAAACCACGCCCGCGCTGTCGTCGCTGCCTTCGGAGGAAGCCTGGGTGGCGCCGTTGAACGGGTCCGAGGTGCTCCAGGCGAAATCGGAATTGGCGTCATCCAGCCGGCCCTCGGCGAGGTTGTCCACGGTGTAGGTCACTGCACCGCCCGAGCTGCTGGTGCTGGTGGAGGGTTCGCTCTGGAAGTCGTCGATGAAGAAGTTTCCGCTGTCCCCGCCGTTGCGGTATTCGTGAGTCACCACCACGCAAGTATTGCTGGTGTCCACACCGATGGGGCTGAATTTCTCGTACTGGCGCCAGAGGAAGTCCCGCGCCGGAATGTTGCCGTTGATGTAGTGCTTGATCAGCGGCAGGAAGTAGCCCAGCTGGATCTGGTGGGTTATGGCCTCGCCGATTTCGCAGGGCCCGGTGAACCAGGTGGTGCCGCCGCCGTCGTGGAACCAGGCGTGACCGGTGCCCTGGACCACCGTGGACTGCCGGTAGCCGGTGGCCCGGTCGTGGAGGTGGAAGGTCTGGCAGAGATCACAGCTGGCCGAGCCGTTGACGTCGGAGTCGCCGGCCGCGGTCCAGAGATGGTAGTTCGCCCCATGGGGGTTGGAGCTGGCGGTCTTGAGAAAGTCGGTAGGCAGCATGCTGCTCAGCAGCCGCACGTCCTCGATGGTGAAGTTGCCCGGAGTGTAGCCGTCAACAATCCGGTCGTAGGCCCGGGTGATCCCCTCGGCACCGCGGCTGTGGCCGATCCAGGTGATGGCGTGGGCGTCGATGTGCCCGCTGAGCACCCCGCCGCCGATGGAGCCCTGGTTGGCGATGATGTAGTCGGTGTTGGTCAGGGTGGTGGTGGAGGCGGTCTCGATCCCCGGCGACGTGTTGTTCTCGTGGGCCATCACGATGTAGCCGTAGGATGCCAGGTGGTAGCCGATGTGGTCATACCACTGGTAGTTGTGGCCGTTGCCGTGACTGATCACCACCAGGGGAAGAAGGCCCATGGTGGCGATGTCGGTGGGATAGTAGGTGTCCTGGCCGAGCCACGACCCGCCGCTGTAAATGATTTCGGTCACGGCCAGCGGACCGGGCAGTGTGGTGTCGTGCACCGCGTAGAGGCCCGCCTCGTCGCCAAGGCCGTCGATGTAGTCCGGATCGTCCAGTTGCCCGTTCTGGTTCATGTCCAGCACGATGTCGTATCCCACCCCCAGGCCGGTGCCGGCATCGGCGTTGAGGGTGTTGGCCGCGGCCACCAGCCAGCGGTTGGCCTGGATCGAGGCCCCGCTGAAGGTGACGGTGAGTGGGCCGCCGGCCACATCGGTCAACCCGGGGCTCGCTGCCCACTGGCCGGCATCTTTGGCCACGACTACATAAATGTCCGCCGTCTGACCCACTACTCCGGGGAAACGGAAAGGATCGATGCCCACGCGCACGGGGGCGTCGACGTTGAACGCCTTGACGTACTCGAAGTAGGGATAGCCGGCGAGGAAGTTCCCGGCCAGCTCGGTCTGCCGCTCCGGCGGCGGCACGGCGCCGAAGGAGAGGGCCGGGATGACGGCCAGCAGCAGAACAGCCAGGGCGAGACGGGACGGCCGACGATACGTTGCGGGACTCGGATAACCACAGACCTTTTTGAATAGTGACACTGGAACACTCCTCCTGGTCGATCAGGGGACGGCGGCACGTTTCTCCCGGTAATGGCTCCGTTCAGGCAGGGGATGATTTCGGGGTTGGAAATCGCTGCGCGGCTGCAGGCCACATGGGATAGATCGTAACGGCCGCCCTCTTACGGCAAATGTGGATATTCGCGCCCCGCACATGCGAACGAAGCAGGGGCGAAAAGGAAACATCGAAAATAACCGCCCCACTATTACTACCGGGCGGTTGTGTATAGTAAGTATATAGTTCATTTCACTCTTTGTTTGCCAGTGGATTCTCCGCGCAGGACACTTTTTTGGGGGAAATTCGGACTTATCCGAATGCGCAGGGGGCAATTGGCCCCGCCGGACCGTTCATTTCATTTGCACACTTGCCAACTTTGGTGAGATTGCCTAATATTACGTGCTAGATGAATATCCTGACGGCCCGGAAGGCGGGTCCATCCGGATATGGTCATTCAGACCACCTTGTTAACCTTGCACTGCGGTATCGTCCGCAATCCGTATCGAAAATGAAAGGGTTCAAAACCATGAAAATCAGGATGCTGTTCAGCCTGATGGTCCTGCTCACCATCTTCTCCACCGGCGTCATTGCCGGTCCGCCGGAGATCCCCGCCACACCTGCCGCGGTGGACGGCATTATCCTGGCCCAGGCGTTCTCGCTCGATGAGCCATACGAGTTCAGCTGGCTGGCCGAACGCCCGATGGTCTCCAGGGGCATGATCCTGGTTCTCGAGGTCAACCCCGACCTGGTGTTGCCGCGGCAGACGGCGGAACCAGTGCTCTACGTGGGCGACAGCACGGCGGAGCGCGTCAACACCGGCTACCCGTCAGGCAAGGTGGTGGCTATCGTACCGGGGGCCGTCAACCTGGCCACCGCACCGATCTGGTTCGGCGACCCCGCGCTTCCCGAGCAGGTCACATCGGAGATCATCAGTGCCCAGCGGTCGATGGCCGGTGAGGCCGGGATCAGACCCTTCACCGCTGATACCGTGGGCATGGCCTTTCAGGCGGGCGGCGACGAGATGAAGTCCGCCGACTACGATGCCCTGCGCCGCCGCGCGGCCGAGCTGATTCAGCAATACGCCGCTGGTGAAGAAGAACTGGCCACCGGCATTCTGGCCCCCCGGGTGAAGAAATAGCATCTCTCCGCGCCCTGCGGGGCAAGGACTTCAAATTATCGCAAAATACATCCGGTGACTGATTCCTGGCTGGATGGGTGTGGGTGAAGCCTGCACTGCTCTTCGTCGAAATAGCCGGGATAGAGGGCTCTGGCGCAGATGGGCAGCAATTCGCTCAGCTGCCTGATTTTGGAGATGGACTGCTGCAGCTCGGCAATCAGTTCCTCCCGTTCCGTCTCGATGCTGTCAGTCTCGATCACCCGGGAAGCCGTGGCCGCCAGGCTCTCGATCAACTGGTACTCCTCGGGCGAGATGGTCCGCTTGCTGAACAGGGCCAGTAACGCCGGCCGGCGGCCCCGAAGGTGAGAGCACCCGGTCACCGGGCCGGATGACCCAGATCCGGGAGAAGTCGGCATCGAAGATCTCCACCAGCCCATCGGTGACCCGGTGCAGTTTCTCTTCCAGCGGTACCTGGGCCAGCAGGGACTCCCGCATGCGGTTCAGCCCCTCAACCTGGAGTTGTGTCCGGTGACTCTCGGTGACGTCCACGGTCAGAACGGCGAAACGATCGATGTCGCCGGATCGGTCGAAGATCGAATCCTCGTAGTGCACGGTCAGTCCCGAACGGATCACGCTCTCCATATGCTGCCGTCTGACCTGGCCGACCTCGCTTGAAAAAACATCGAAGATATTCGCACCGACCAGTTCGTCACTGCTGATCCCAAGCCTCCGGGAAACATGTTCGGACGGGCAAGGGAGACTTCAGTCAGCTGAACCGTCGGTCTGCAAAGTGCGCAGCATCCGGGCGGCCCGGAGAAAGTTGTGCGGGGCCAGGCGGGTGATCCGGGTGATCAGGTATCGCTGGGCATCGGCAGCGGTGCTTCCCTGCGGCCCGGCTGTTTCGAGCGCCAGCCGGCCTTCACGGTGAACCACCGACATCCAGGCCAGCGCGTAGTCACCGTATTCCCGCGGGTGACAGCCCTCGCAGCGGTGCAGGATGGCCTGCAGATCGGCTCCCCGGTCATCGGCGGCATGGCAGTCAGCGCAGGCCACCTTTCCTTGCATCATGTCCGGCTCCGCATCGGCCAGCAGCCCGGCAAGATAGGTCCCGCGGAAAAACTCCGCCACATCGGTGTGGCACTCGGTGCAGAGCAGCCCCTCCACGGCCAGGGTCTTCGGCTGGTGGCAGGCACCGCACTCCAGTGCGGCGTGGGTGGCGTCGAGGGGAAACCGCGATGCCGGGTGATCGAGCCGTCCGGGCCAACCGCTCTGCCAGCTTTTTGCATCGTGGCACCGCTCGCAGGCCCGATCGACGGACATGCGGTGCGGGTCCTCGTGGCAGGAGACGCACGGCAGTTCCAGACGGCCGCTGCCCTCCTCCTTGTGGCAGCCGGCGCAGGACAGGGAGAGGTGGGCGCCGCTGAGCGGGAAGCGGGTCTTTTCGTGATCGGCGCTCAGCCACCGGCCCTTCCAGCCGCCGGTGGTGTGGCAATCGCCGCACTTCGGACCAAAGCGGCCCCGATGCTCGTCCTTGTGGCAGGAGACACAGTCGAGGCCCGGGCGCTCGGCCTGCCCTTTCTTGTGACAGGAGCCGCAGGCCACACCGCGATGAGCGCCGCTGAGCGGGAAACGGGTCTTTTCATGGTCCACCCTCGACGCTTCCCCAATCCACCCCCCGGTGGTATGGCAGTCCTGGCAGACCTGCCCATACTGCCCGCCATGGGGGTCGGCGTGGCAGGAAACACACTGCAGATCGAGGTACGGCGCCCCGCCCCTCTTGTGGCATCCGGCACAGGGGGTCGCACGATGGGCACCGCTCAGTGGGAAGCGGCTCATGTCATGATCGAAACCGGGACCGCCAGGCTTCCAGGATCTCTCGTCGTGGCAGGTGGCGCAGGCCAGCCGGAATTGCCCCTGGTGCGGATCCTGGTGGCAGCCTTCGCAGTCGGTGGGTAAACCGAGGTAGTAGTTCTGCTGAAATTTCCTGGCTCCGGCAGGCCGGGGGTCGTGGCACTTGCGACACTCCACACGGCGGTGTGCTCCCAGAAGATCGTAGAGAGCCCGACGGTGATCGAAACCGGCCTCGTCGAGGGTCACCATGGCATATTCGCGGCCCTGATGATCGCTGTGGCAATCCCAGCACTTCCCGGTGAGGGTGCCGTGGTGACCGGAGCCCTGTTCAAGACGACCGCCGACCTCCTTGTGGCACTCGAGGCACCGCCCCTGGTCCAGCCCTTCCACACCGGAGTGGCAGAGGCTGCACTTTTCGGGATGGTCGAGTTCACGGTGCGGACCGGCCAGCATCCCCGGACTGGCCAGCCTGGCCAGGGAATGCTTCAGCGGATCGAGCACACCAGCCGCCGGATCGGATTGATCCTGCTGCTGCGCCGCCGTCGGGTAACAGACCGCGGGCAGTATGAGGAGGCTGATCAACAGGACCAGCATCGACGTCCGCGGCCGTTCAGCTGGGATCTGGTTCGATAGCCTCATTTTCATCAAACGTCCTGTTTCGTTTGCCCGACGCGCGGTTCCGGGCCCGGCCGCCAGCCCGGAATCAATCCGTGGCGCCGTTGTCCGTGTTGGACGGAACATCAAAATCCCACCGGCCGAGCCGCGCATACCACAACCGGTGATGATGGCGGGCCCAGGCCGCATCAACCCATCCGCTGGTCATACCCGAAAAACCGGGGCGTGTGCCACGGTGGAGCAAGGCCAGGTAGACATGACCCAGAACCAGCGGAATGGCTGCAATAGTCAGAACAAGATGGACATAGACCCAGAAGAGCTGTCCCTGCTGGATGAAGATGATCCAGCCGCTGGCCAGGAACCCCAGCTTGAGCATCAGTTGGGCCCAGATGTTGATCCGCTGCCCGGCATTGAACCGTCCCTGGGGCGGAAGCACGGTTCCCGGTTTGAAAATGCCGCTCAACTGCGAGGCCAGCCAGCGGACATCGGACAGACTCACGGCCGAGGCGTCCCTCACCCATCGCACCCAGGAACGGCGGTCTCCCGCCACCCAGCTGATCACTGGCCCCGCGATGTAGACCACCGCCCCGGCCAGGTGAACCACCAGCAGCACCGTGGCCCGCTTTCTTCCCGGTATCGCCGGGCTCTCCATGACCAGCATCAGGGCCCCGCTGATCAACAGGACAAGGAACCCGGCCGCCGAGGTCCAGTGCACCCATCGTTCGGTTCTGTTGAAACGCCTCACTCTCATTGCAGTTCCCTGTTCATCTCTGCGCTCCGTCCACCGGCAGCAGCGCATCGGCAATCAACAACAACACCCGGCTCCGCCGGTCGAGCCGCTCCAGCCTCACCCGGACCGTCCCGGCCCCATCACCAAGTTCCAGCGGCCAGTCCGTATCCACTCCCGGTTCGAGCCCCGTTTTCAGATCGATAAACAGGTCGCGGGTCTGCCGGCCGATGACCCGCCCCTCCAGATCCAGGAGTTCGGCGGTCAGCCTGGCATGACGATAGCCGTATTGACCGGTGGGGATGGTATGGGGGAGGTTGTTCCGCAGGCGGAGCACTGTTGTCTCTTCCCGACGGTGCAGACTGATGGTCAGTTCTCCGGTGAAGCGGTCCATGGTCCGCAGATCGAATCCGTGGCGTCTCAGGTCGTGCTCCTCGTGAAGCGCGACAATGGCCTGGGACAGGGCGCCGGTGGCCTGGGTCATCTTGCGGCGAACCGCTTCCATGTGGCACTCCTGACAGGTGCGCCGCTCGGGGTCCACGTCACGGTGCATCTCCCACTCAGCGTATGTGCCCGCGTGACAGGTCCCGCAGAGAGATGAGTTTCTGAAAACCGGATTTTCTCCTGAGGTGGCGTGCGGCGTCATCGGTACCGCCTTCAGCGGACCGCTGAGCACCCCCCGTTCGAGGTGACAGGTGATACAGGTCACACCCTCCTCCCGCCGGGAAGCACGGGTGACCGGCGGGGCCCCGCCGGTAAAGACGGTGAGCGGGGCGTGGCAGGGGAGGCATTGTGTCACGGCATACTCGTCGGTGGTCTCCCGGAAAGGGGGCGAAGTCCAGGCGCGGCCGTGGGCCGAGCCGTGCCACTCCTCGTAGATTTCCACGTGGCATTTACCGCAGTCCTTGGCCGACGGCGATTCGGACCGCACCTCGGTGAGCCGCTTCTGCTGGCAGCCCGTCAGCATACCGCTGAGCAGCAGCACAGCCGCCAGGACCGGAAAGAGAATGGTTCGAGGTCTGGTTCGGTCGATCAGCACAGACAGGCCTCCAGCATGTCCACCAGCGGTTCGAGTTCGGATTGTTCCACCACCAGCGGGGGCATCAGGGTCAGCACATTTCGACCCGGCCCGGTCTTGCCGATGAGGAAGCCCTCGTCCTTGGCCCGCTCCAGGATATCGTCGCAGAGTGCGGCATCCGGCTCGCCCGCGAAATCGACCAGCTCGATCCCCCACATCAGGCCCCGACCGCGAACCTCGAGGACCGGGGACGAGCCGGCCAGCCGCTCCAGGCGCCGCCCCAGCCAGAGGCCCAATTCCCGGGCCCGGTCTGCAAGGGAGTCTCGACGATGGACGGCCAGCGTGGCCAGGGCCGCGGCACAGCAGACCGGGTTGCCGCCAAAGGTGCTGGCCCCCGGTTTGGTATATGCCCCGGCGATATCATCATTGGTAATGAAAGCGGCGATGGGAAACCCGTTGCCCAGCGCCTTGGCCACGGTCATGATGTCAGGCACAACACCGCTCGCCTCACAGGCGAACCAGTGACCGGTTCGGCCGAAACCGGTCTGGATCTCGTCGAGGATCAGGAGGATATTCGAGCGACGGCAGAGGTCGGCGAGGCCGGACAGATATTCCAGCGGGGGAACGATGATGCCGCCGTTGCCGGCCACCGGTTCAAGAATCATTCCGGCCAGGCGGTGGGCTCCCACCTCGCCGATTTTCCGCTCCACGGCATCGAGACACTCCATTCCGCAACCGGGATACGTCCGGCACCAGGGGCATCTCGCGCAATAGGGGGAAGAAATGAAATGGACCGTCTCCAGCGGCCGGGGATCGGTGCGCCACATCGGCAATCCGGTGGCGCTGGCCGCCAGTTTGGTCCGGCCGTGCAGCCCGTGGTCCAGGGCCAGAAAATCACTACGGCCGGTTTTCAGCGAGGCCAGCAGCATGGCGCCCTCATTGGCCTCAGATCCCGAGGCACAGAAAAAACTGCGGCACAGTTCCCCCGGCGCAACTCCGGCCAGCGCCTCGGCCAACCGCACCAGCGGCTCGGTGAGGTATATGGTAGTGGTGTGCTGGAGACGGGAGGCCTGCTCCGCGGCGGCGTCGAGGATCTCCCGGTTTCCGTGACCGGCGCTCATTACCGTCACCCCGCTGTAAGCATCGAGGTAGCGCCGCCCGGCGCTGTCGAACATCCAGACACCCTCGGCGGCCACCAGGTGCGGCGGCCGCTTGTAGAAATGGTAGACACAGGGGATCAGGTATTGCTTCTTGAGGGCGAGGATCTCTTCGGGCCCCGAGTGCGAGCGCACCGCTCCAGCCGTTTCACCGGTCGGTTGGGGTGACCGGCCGCCTTCGTCTTTCGTGGTCATTCTCTCGCGGCCCTTCCCGCTCGAACAACTTCGGTGGTTGATCTGGCACTGGTGATACTACGGACAAAGGGGCCGATATTCAATCCGGTTCCGGCGGCACTCCGCAGGGCTTCCCACTGATCTTCTCCAAACTCACCGGGCTCCGGACGCTTCGAGGTCAGGCGGTCCAGCGCACGGCGATAGACGCCAACGACGGCACTCACCGCCTGGGGATCGTAGAGCTGACCCTCGATACGGCAGGTGGCCACACCGCGGGAGACCAACACCGGCAATTGCCCGAGAAGGGCCAGATCGCATCCCGCCGTCACATGATTCCGGCAATGCTGATCCGCCCAGAGCCGGCGCAGCTGCCCCTTTTCATCCCGCAGCATGAAATCGATGTGCTGGCACGGCGCGCGGCAGAATTCCGCTCCGCCGCCACCGCCGGCATGATGGGCCACCAGGCAGTGCTCGAGCAGCATGGCCGGCTGGGTGCCGTGAATCAAAAGCTCGCAGGGCCCCGCGGTTCTGCCGATGATCGACTCCAGCTCTGGATAGCCGGCTTCCACCGAAACGGTCACCGCGTCCGCCCCGAGACCGAACAGCCGGGTGGCGGCAAGGCTGTTCAGGATATTGAATCCATAGTCGGCGACCACCGGCATACATTCTCCGCAGATCTCACGCGCCAGGGCCAGCGTCCCCAGCTGGTGGACGAGCACGGCCCCGGCCAGGCCATGAAACTGGCGGAGTTGCCACTCGAATTCAGCCATTCCCCGTTCATCGGCGATCCGCGGGCCCCGCAACCCGATGACCGCCGCCTCCCCGCCGGAACGAATCCGGCCGGCCAATGCTTCCACCTTTTCCGGAGTCCAGCCAACGCCCTTGAGCACCGGGACCTCGGCCGCGAGATCGATGCGGTCTGCTCCGGCCTCCAACGCCGCCACCGCGGCCCGGTATCCGAAAACCGAGACGGCCAGCACCGGACATTGGGCGGGCGGCTCGCCGGCCGGCACAGCCGATTGGGCCTCGTGCCAGTCAAGGCCCGGCTCTTCCGCCCCATTGGAGAGGAACATGGTTTCCTTTCGGCCGCTGGGATCGAACATCACTGCCGAGGAGGATGTGCCGCCCAGACCCAGGCTCGAAAGATCCCGCGAGCGGTGAGAAAAGACTTCACCCACTTCCTGGGCGGTGAGATGAAAAGTGGACGGCGAATCGAAATAGGCATCGATCGCCCGGCGGTAAAGACCCACCACACGCCCCAGATAGACCGCGTCCCGCATCCGGCCCTCGATCTTCAGGCAGGCAATTTTTTCCTGGACCACCTTCGGGATCAAACGCAGGATCGAAAGATCCTTGATCGCCATCAGGTGCCCCGAGGCCACCGTTGCCGGCAGCTCCCCGTTGTTCATGGCCAGCAGATCCCAGTCCCAGCGGCACGGCTTCATGCACTCCCCACGGTTCGAACTCTTGCCCAGGGCCAGTCCGGAGAGGAAACACTGGGCCGACTGGCAGACACACATGTCGCCATGGGCGAAAACTTCAACCTCGATTCCGGCCTCGTGTCCGATCCGCCCCGCGGCGGTGAGGTCGATGTCCCGGGAGACGATGATTCGGCTGACTCCCATGGATTTCAATTGCCGCGCCGTCTCGCTGGAGTGGACATTCATCATCGTGCTGGCGTGCACGGGCAGGGACAGACCCGACCGCTGAACCAGCTCCAGCACGGCAAGGTCCTGGATGATCACCGCGTCCGCACCGCTATCCTGGAAAAAGCGGAGCAGGGCCGATACGTCGTCCAGTTCAGAATCGGCCAGAAGGTTGTTGACCGTGACATAGACCTTGACCCCCCGGCGATGGGCATATTCCAGAGCCTGTTCCAGGCCACGATCATCGAAATGGAAATCGCTGCGGTGAGCCCGCATGCTGAACCGTTTGCTCCCCAGGTAGACCGCGTCGGCCCCGGCCTCGATAACTGCTTCAAGCACATCCCGCCGCCCCACCGGAGCCAGCAGTTCTGGTTTTATCTCAATCCCGGGCATGGTGCATCGTCCTCGCATCAGAGCCGAAACCGCGTTCCCGGCTCCGGTTCCGGTTCCAGTCAGTATAAACCGGCGTCGGTTGTCTCCGCCTTTGTCTCCGGAGGGCGCGGGTCGGAGAGCCCCGGTCCGCAAAACCCTTCGGGCGCCCCGGCGGGCAGAACCGCGGGCCGGGCCACGTCGCGCTCCGGCATGTTGAGAATCATGAACCCCCGGTCGAACCGGCTGAAGTGAACCCTCCGCGGTCCGTCTCCGGCCGCTGGAGCATCCGCCCCATCTTCGAGGTCACCAAGGTAAAAAACCAGCCGCTCACCAAAAGGGTAATAGGTGGGCGTCCGGCCGGCAGTGACATCGAGCTCGAGGCAGCAGCCAAAGAGGGTGTTGCCATATCCCGACAGATGAACCGCCCGCGGAAACAGCTCGCACTGGAAACGGCGCAGGGCGTCCTGTTCCAGGCGCTGACCGCCGTAGTGCACAGCGGCGATGGCCTCGCGCTGTGCGGCAGTCATCCGCTTGGCGAGGGTCTCGAGAACGCTGGGGGTGGTAAAGATCACGCCCACTTCCTCACGGTTCAGAACAGCCATGGCCTGGTCCACCACGTGGGACAGGTAGCGGTCCCGAGCCAGTGAACCGGGAGCGAGGATCCTGGCCCAGCGGGGGTCGAAGTCCACACTGAAGGGATCTGCCGAGTCCATGGCCGCCGCCAGCCGCGGCGCCGCCTTGCCGATGATGTGCGGCCCGGAAGGCCCGACCCAGAGCCAGTCCACACCCCGCGGAAAGCCCAGCCGGGCCGCGGACCGGACAAAGGGTTCGACAAAGGCCTGGTGAAACTCCTCTTCGAGATAGACGGTTCGCTTGGGAATCCCGGTGGCTCCACCCGTTTCACCAAGAATCATCACCCGGGGGTCATCCTGCAGCGACCGGGGCACGAAATCGCGGACCGGCCGGCTTCGCAGGTCGTTTTCCTCCATCGCCCCGAAGAGCTGCCGCAGTTCTCCGTGAGTTTCCAGCCGCTCTATTCGATGGCGCAGCCCGGCTGCCCGCTCCAGCCAGTAGCGGCTTCCACGATCCGGGTCGAGGTGCAGCTCGAGGACCCTTCGCTGGTGCCCGGTCAGTGGGGCGGATGCGTTCATTTTGCGGCCCTCCGTGACCGGCCGCCGCACAGCAGCACCGGCAAGAGGTAGATGTCGGCGGCCAGGGCGATCAGTGCCGCCAGGGCCAGCAACACACCGAAGCGGGCGATGGGAAGGAAATCGACCAGCGCGAAGAGCACGAAACCGGCGGCGGTGATCAGCGAGGTGCGGATCACCGGGCCGCGCACTTCGGCCAGGGCCGATTCCACCGCCTGATCCGGGGCCTCGGCATCAGCAAGCGACCGGCGAAAATGGAACAGCAGATGCACGGTGTCATCCACGGCCAGGCCCAGGGCGATGCTGAGCACCATCACCGTGGCCGCATCCAGCGGCACTTTCCAGAGGGCCATGGCGCCCAGCACGATCCAGACCGGGAGAAGATTGGCCAGCGCCGCGGCCGTCACCTGGCGCCATTGTCGGAGAATGATAACGAAGATCAGCAGCACCACTGTTATCATCGCCCCGAGACTTCGCAGGAGGGTCTGCAGCAAACGGGCCTGGATGCGGATGATCGAGGCCACCGCCCCAACCAGATGCACATCGACACCGGCCGCTTCGCCGAGTTCCGCCTCCAACTTGCCGAGATCGGGCACGGAAGAGGTCCGGCACATGGCCAGCAGATATCGCCGCCCGGGGGAGGGCGTGTCACCGCCGGTGAACGGCCGCCAGATGCCGATCCGCTGGGCCCAGTCCACACCCGGCACCGCTCGCAGTGTCGGCAGCAGACGGTCCGCCGCCTGATCCAGGCTCGCCCCCTCCTCTCCCGCCAGCACAACCTGCACCGGTGTCAGGCCGCAGAGGTGCTGTTCGATATCCCGATAGTCGCGAGCCAGCACCTCGTCTTCGGGGAAGAATCCCAGCGGGCTGCCGAGAAACTTCAGGTCGGATACGGTGAGGGCGGAAACAAGGGCGGCCGCGCCAAACAGGGCCAGGGTGAGCGCCCGACCCCGGCGTAGCGGTGAATGGTGTTTCCTTTCCACTGGCGGCCCCCCGCTCCGGACGGCACCGGGGAGCAGAACCGGAACCAGGCTGAAGGCCAGCACAAAGGAGAGCAGGACGCCGGCGGCACCGGCCAGGGCAAATACAAAAATGGGGCGGATCATACTGCTGCTGAGCGAGACCAGGCCCAGGGCCGTGGTCAAGGCGCAGAGGCTCCCGGGAATCAGGGTCCGGGAGAGAACCGCTTCCAGACGCTGCTGTCGCGTACCGGAGTGGCCGCGCCAGTGCCAGACCACATGCATCGATGCAGCGAGACTGATGATGATCAGCAGGGCGGGCAGGGCCGACAGCAGCATGTTTCCAGGTTCACCGAGCCAGCCCAGAAATCCGATGACCGTGCCGGTGACCAGAAGCGCCGAGGCCAGTGGCAGCAGGGCCAGCCGCCAGAGTCCAAGGGCTATTCGAAGGCCCAGCGCGATGACCAGAACCAGCGGCGGCATGATCCGGCCCAGGGCGCGGTTGCTCGCTTCATCCAGGGCATTGTTCATGATCGTGGGCCCGCCGACCCGGAATCCGCCCGGCGGCCTGTTCGGTTCCAGGGCCTGCCGCACTTCGGCGGCCACCAGGGCCGCCGTGGCATCACGGTCGGTTTCCAGCAGGGCCAGCACCGCCATCCAGTCATTGCCCTGCGGGTCCCGGCGAAGCAGAAGCCCGTCTACCAGGGCATTTTCGGGACCGAGAAGACGGGCCAGGACCGGCCCGGCAAATGCCTGGCGGACGAAGGGGAGGCCGGAGAGGGACTTTGATACTTCCGTGCTTCGCGCGATCTCCTCGTCGGCCATCGCTTCCGGGGCGCTCCAGGCGACAAGGATAAAATCATCCACTCCGCTGGCATGGGCGAACTCCTCCTGCAGGGCCGCCATCCGTGGATCGGCCCCGGCCCAGACATCGAGAGCGTTGTCCATCCGGAACCGTGGCAGCCCGGCCAATCCGATGATGAGGAATATCGCGGGGACGAGCAGGTACAGGGCCCTGTGGTTCACAAGGGATGAAGCGAGGCGGCGGATGAAGCGGTTTGTCATCTCAACCCCCATCCTCACCGCTGCACCGGACCCGCAGGGGCAGGTCGGCCAGCCAGCGGGTAACCACGGACGCCAGTTCCCCTTCCCTCCCGCGAAAGAAGTGCTCGGCCCGCTCGAACATTCGCAAGGTCACCGGTTGCCGCCAGGTAGCGACTTCGCCGGCCAGCAGCTCCGCCGGTGTGGCGAAGTCGTTTTCCGACCCGACGACCAGTTTCGGGCCGTTCCACTGCCGCATGGTTGAAAAATCGTGGTGCCCCACCGTCGGTGTCACCAGCACCGCAGCGCCGTTGAAGCCATCCTCGGCGGCCAGCCGAGAGACCAGCCAGCAACCGAAGGAATAGGAAGCAAGACAGGTCACCGGCTCGATGGCCCCGGCGCACGTTACGGCTGCCCGCAGGTCGTGGAGCAGTTCCCCGTCCAGCGGCGCGTGACCAGTGGCCCAGAACCGGTCCATCTGCCCGGCCAGGTCGCCGCCAGGTGAGTGGTAGGCAAAGCGCAGGGTCAGCCAACCGCTTTCCGCACCCGAGCGGGCCAGGGCCTGCACCACGTTGTTCTCCAGTTGGCCGCCGAGGAACGGGTGGGGCCCGGCCACAACCAGCCCCCCCCGGGGCCGACCCTCGGATGGATAGGCCAGCAAACCCGCCAGCCCATCCCTGCCGTCGGGAATGGTCACCTGCTCTTCGACGATCCCGGTCACCTTCCCGCCTCCGACCGCTTTTCCGTATCCGTCCCCCCGGGCGTCCAGGGGAATTCGCGGACAAATTGCTGCAAAATCATGGCAAATTTCAACCCGGCCTCCACGTCGCCCACGATCTCTGCCCGTCCGGTGAGAAAAGCCTGTTGGGGCGCCAGTTTGCCGCTGACCACGTCCTGAAAGGTATCCAGGCCGGTACGGAACCCGGTGCGAACACGGGCCGCGGACGCCGTCCGTTCCACATCTTCCAGTTGCCCGGAACGAAAACGTAGCGTCCACCGGCCGGCCCCCCGAATCCAGAAACCCACGTCCACGGTGAGCGAAGTGAGCCGGGTAAGTTCCGACCGGGGCGCCCGGTCGGGCAGCCAGCGCTCGAAGTAATCGCGGCATTCGATTCCTGGATCACGGTTCTGCGTCTTCCGTTTCCCGGTGACCCGCTCCGGCCGGGTAGCGGTGGATTCGAAGATGGTGGGCCACCATTCCTCCCGGAAGCGAAGGCCGGCCAGGGGGCTGCCGGAGAGGGCCTCGTCCAGGTTTTCGGTGCTGAAGGACATTGACTGGCGAAAGTAGTGCCGGAGGGAATGGGCCAGCCGATAGAACCGTGTTTCGAGGATGCCCGAACACGACTCTCCGTTCCATAGATCCTCATCCGTGTATGGGCCGAGGTCGATATTCAGACACGATTCAAGAGCCTGGCGAAGTTGATCCACTGTTGGCGGTTCGGAAAGCGCCAGGTGATAGGTGCGTTCATGGAGGGACGGATCGGAGAAGATGTGCAGAAACACATCGGACACCCAACCCACCGGCGCCAGGTGAACCGGGTTTTGCGGTCCGGCATCCACCCGCAGCTGGCGGAGATCTACCTGTTGCCCGTGACCACCACCCTGGCGCCGGCCGACAAGCCTGGCCGCCGTCCGGAGGCTGTTGACCAGTACGCTGATCCCATGTTCCCCGGGCAGGGCTTGCCCCGCACGATCGGAGATGGTGATCGAAGGGCGATATACGGTCAGGGAGGTAAGCCCCCGGCTGGCGGCATCCCTCAACAGCTGCTCACCTGCCCACTTGCTCGCCTCGTATGCATTGTGATGTTCACCCGGCTCAGCCGGCGATTCGGGCCAGCAACCGGGGCGGTCACCGCAGACAAAGGCCGTGGAAAAGTGGTGCACCGCCGCCCCGGCCTGCAAAGCAAAGTCGGTGAGGCGGCCCAGTCCCTCCACGTTGGTGGCCCACGGCTCTCCGTCGGGCCGGGAATCGAAACTTGTGCAGGCCGCCACGCTGATTACGGTGTCCACGGTCTCGGCCAGTTTTTCAACCTCGGTCTTGGAGAGCCCTAACAATTGCTGCCGGAGATCAGCGGCTAGGACATGGCACCGCGAAACCCGCCCGAAATCCCCTGGCCGAACGGCTTCCAGAGCGCGAGACAGACGCTCGGCGGCGTGCTCCCCGCTCTCACCCCTGACCAGCACCACTGGACTGTGCCCGGCATCGAGAAGCCGCTGCAGAACTTCACTGCCGATAAACCCCGTGGCCCCGGTGAGCAGGATGCCGTGGTCGGATGCTGAGACGTATTTCATGTGATTACGTGTAAATCCGCGGCGGGCCAGTGGCACGCAAGTGTTGATCAAGTCATTTCGGGACGACAGACTCTGCCAAGTATAGCAACTGCCGTACCAGAAATCGAAGAAGCGATCGATTGAATATTTACACTACTATATACATGGTAATTCAGGATATAAGCCGGTCTAGAAGAGGGATGAAAACCCCATCCAATATGTCCTGAAATCAGGTCAATCAGGCGTTGTGCCAGGCCAAACCGGCACAATACGAATTCGGAATGGGGTAGTACTGTGAGTCATCAAGGAGAAAAAAAGCTGGGAGACCTGACTGCAGCGGCCAGTTCCCCGGTGTTGGCCGGGGAGCGGCTATGGAGCCTACTGCTCTTCGATGCTGACCCGGCCTTTGGCCTGTTCAAGCGACAACTGGCCCACGCTGTACTGCCGCAGGTCTCGCATCTTCACCTTGAGCACCAGCTGTTCGGGGCCGTCCTTGTCAAAGCCGCCGAGAAAGGCAGCAACCACCACCCAGCCGCCGTCACTGAGTCCTCCCAGGGTGGAGCCATAGTCAAGCAGAGTCTCGGTCAGTTCTGATTTCAGACCGGCCAGCCGCTCCCGGGCCTGTTTCGCGTTTTCCTCACGCCTGGTTTCCCAGGACTCCGCCAGTTCTTCGACTGATTCAGGAACCCGGATCTCCTCTTCATCACCACCTTTCAACGCTTTTGGCGCTCTCGGCGGCGGTGCGGGAGATACCCATTCAGTTCTCGCCCGGGAAAAATTACTAAGCGCGCCGTTGTAATTCCCCACAGGGAAGTAGCCCAGACCGCCGCCGGTGAGCGACCCGTCGAAGGTGAACAGGGCGCCGTAGCCGTCGAGGAGCAGCCCGCGGGTGGCCCCGTTTCCCGAAACGAAGACATTGGTGCTATCGCTGAGCACCTCGTCGAAGATCTTCTCCAGCACATTCATCTTGCGCGTCATCCGCGTGCTTTCGCCGCCGGGGGGAGCGCTCCAGGCGCCCACCAGCCCGGAGAGGGCGAAGACCAGCGCCGCGGTGAGGGCGATTTTGGCCAGTCTGTTTCTCATGTCGTTGTGTCGTCTATTCATCGATCTTCCTCCACCGGATTCAGTGTCTGACGGGACCGCTGCTGCCACTGGCCGGACCGATCCTGCTGCGAGGCAGCCAGACCGTAGGCCACCAGCTCGACGCGGGCCCGCAAGTCCTCGTAATTTCTCTGCTGGTGCAGGGAAATCTCCTCCGAGGTGAACCCCTGCACTTCGCGGAGCAGGATCGCCGTGCGCTGCTCCAGCGGCAGCCGCCCCAATACTTCCCGCCGCACGAGAGAGAGATCAACCCGCTCTCCCTCGGCCAAAGACCCGGCCACCACCGCGGCGTCCAGATCCTCCACTGTGGTGTCGTCCACCCGGCCCGGACCGGCCGCGTCCCTCAAGGCCGAGCGGCCCCGGTCACGGCAGCGGTTGAGCGCGATCTGGTGGACCCAGGATTTGAATTGGCGCGGCTCGCGGAGCCGATTCATATTGAGAAAGGCCCGCAACAGGGTTTCCTGGCAGGTGTCCCGTGCTTCCTCCTCGTCACCGAGCAGCCGGCGGAGAAAGCGGTAGAGCGACCCCTGTTGTCGCCGGGCCAGCAAACCGAAGGCCCTTCGGCTCCCTTCCTGGGAAAGCACGATCAACTGGGTATCACTCATCGTCTCCACGCTGCAGGCCTCCCGTGCGATTTTTCTCCGTTCACCTGTATAAGACGCAACCGGGCCCGAAACTGTTGAACGGAAAACAACCGGTTTCATTTTTCTCCCGCCGGAGGTAGCATGTCCGCTGACCGACCGGTTCACCGAAGCGGAACTCGCGAAGGGGCTTAACGATGAATACACCGTTCTGGAGCAGACTGATGATCATTTCTGGAATCCTCCTCCCTCTCACCTTCCACGCCGCACCGGGCGACACTCCCGGCAGCACTGCCGTGAACCCGGCTCCCACTGACCTACCCGCGGAATCGGTGCGGGCGGTGGTGGAACAACTGGTGGAACAGTACGGCGCGAACGAGGAAGCGCGAATAGGCCGTTGTGTGCCCCGGGCCGCGGCTTCGTGGCGGGCGGAAGACGGCACCGCGGAGGAGTTCAGCGCGTTCTGCCTCGAGCAGTTCCAACCGGACGATGGCTCGCTGGACAAGATGGCCGACCGTTTCGAGTTGATCACGGAGCAGATCGGGGGCCACCTGCACGAGATGGGACGCCTGCTCCGTGAGCCGCTGGACCTGGACCAGGGCCCGATCATGCCCCTGGACCTGCTGGCCGCCCGGCTCAACCTGGGCAACCACCTGCAGGACGACCTCTTTGCCAACAAGGTGGCCTTTGCCGTGCTGCTCAACCTGCCGGTTTACACCCTGGACGAGATGATCGAGATGGGCCCCGGCTGGAACCGCCGGGAGTGGGCCCGGGCCCGCATGGCCCAGGTGTTCGCCGAGCGTTTGCCTTCGGAGGTCTCCCGGGAGATCAGCCAGGCCTTCCTGGAATCCGACCACTACATCAGCAACTACAACATCCGTATGGACCGCCTGCTCAGCGGCGAGAACCAGAGGCCCTTCCCCGAGGGCCTGCGGCTGATCACCCACTGGGGCATCCGTGACGAACTGAAATCGCAGTACAGCGAACCGGACGGTCTGGCGAAGCAGCGGCTGATCACGACGGTGATGGAGCGGATCGTCCGCCAGGAGATCCCGGCAAAGGTAATCGACAATGCTGACCTGCTCTGGGCCCCGGAGAGCAACCAGGTCTTTTCGCTGCCCGCCGAGGGTCAGGCCCCGGCCGAACCCGTGGCCGTGGAACCGGAAGCCGACGAACGCTATGCCCAGTTGCTGAAGGTCTTCCACGCAGTGCGCCTGGCCGACCAGTGGTCGCCGGACCAGCCCACCTTTATCAAGCGCCGCTTCGAGCGCTACCGCCAGATCCCGGAGAAGGAAGTGGCCAGCCTGCTGGTAAGCATTCTCTCCTCCCCTGAAGCGGCCATGGTGGGCCAACTGGTTTCCAGCCGCCTGGGCCGCCCGCTGGAGCCCTTCGACATCTGGTACAACGGCTTCGCCCCCCGGGGCAGCCACCGCGAAGAAGACCTGGACCGTCTGGTCCGCGAGCGTTACCCCGACGTGGCCGCCTTCCAGGCCGACCTGCCGGTGATCCTGGGCCAGCTGGGGTTCAGCAAAGAGGATGCCGCGTTCCTGGCCGGCAAGATCGTGGTGGACGCCTCCCGCGGGGTGGGTCACGCCTCGGGAGCTGAACGACGGGAGGACAGCGCCCACCTGCGCACCCGGGTGGGAGCCAAGGGCATGGACTTCAAGGGCTACAACATCGCGGTCCACGAGTTCGGCCACAACGTGGAGCAGGTGCTGACCCTGAACCGCATCGACCACACCATGCTGCAGGGGGTGCCCAACACCGCCTTCACCGAGGCCTTTGCCTTCATCTTCCAGGACCGCGACCTGGAGCTGCTGGGGGTCACCGATGAGGACCCCAACGTCAAACATCTCAAAGCGCTGGACAACTTCTGGTCGGTCTACGAGATCGGCGGGGTGGCCCTGGTGGACATGGGGGTCTGGCACTGGATGTACGACAATCCCGATGCCGCCCCGGCCCAGCTCCGTGAAGCTACGACCTCCATCGCCCGGGATGTCTGGAACCGCTACTACGCACCGGTGTTCGGCAGCCGGGACGAGATCCTGCTCGGCGTCTACTCGCACATGATCGACGCCGGGCTCTACCTCCCCGACTACCCCATCGGGCACATCATCGCCTTCCAGATCGAAAGCTACATGGAGGGCAAGAACCTGGCCGAGGAGATGAAGCGGATGTGCGCCCAGGGCGGCATCACCCCCGACGCCTGGATGCGCGGGGCCACCGGTTCACCCATCTCCACCGAGCCGCTGCTGGCGGCGACGAAGAAGGCGGTGCAGGCGGTGGGGGGAAAGTAGCCCCTACTCCACCTCCACCTCGACTTCCTTCTCCTCGTCGGTGTCGGTGACGACCTTGTAGGCGTAACGTTTCTTGATTTCCTTCGTACGGTCGGATTTGGTCATCTCCGTACCGTCGTTGGGGCAAATGTAGGCGCCCTTGTCTTTTTCCTTGGGCACCGAGATCACCAGGCCGCACTCGCTGCAGGTGTAGGCCAGGCCGCAGTGGACGGTCTCGAACTGCTTGCAGATGACATCATTGTCGCCGCTGGTGACGATGTGGCAATCCTTGCCGGTATGGGCGTCGTCACTGATGAAGATGGCGTGATGCCCGCCGATCTCGGTTTCCTCGCCGGTGGTCACCGAAGTCCAGGTGTCGGAACCGTCGGAGGTGGTGACGATTTTGACCACCTGGGGTTCACCCTCTTCGCCATCCAGGGCGATGGTGAAGACCGATTCTTCCGCGCCGTCCTTGCCGCTGTAAGTGAAGGTCCAGGCGTCGCCATCCTGTTTCATGGTCAGCGTGCCGTCCCCCACCTCGATCACCTTGCCGTCTTCCAGCTCCGATGCGGAGAGGGCCACGGCCTCGATCTTCTTGTTGAAGGCTTTTTCGTGCTTCTCACAGCCGGGCCCGGCTGTGGCCGAAAACACCGCGCCGGCAAAAATACAAACAGCCGCAAACAGGTATACATATTTCCGCATGATCCATCCTCCTTGATTGCCGATCCGCCCGGACATCGATCCGGGCCAGAATGACACTGCCGCCCCCTGGCCGGGGCCGCTTCTTTCTGTTTCCAGTCTTTTTGGCACAAAGAGATGCCGCTGCCTGACACTACACCAGGTAATGAGCAATATCCATGCCTGAAGAGGGATCAGGATGCCGGAGGAGGTCCTTCGGGGAAGACGGTGGTGAAATACCACCAGTAGTCCTCGCTGAGCTTGCTCCCGTCCAGAGCCAGCAACCCTTCACCGCGCAGGGTGACGGTGTAGGTCTGGCCGGCCTCCAGCGGTTTCAGCGGGTCGAAAACACAGGTCCTGCCATCATCGAGGCAATACACTCCGCCGATCACCTGCCGGCCGGACTTGTCCACCAGCAGCAGGTCATGGGGGTCGAGGCTGTCGGGGTCGATGGCCCGGTTCAGTTTGAAGCGCAGGTCCGCCTCCGGGTCGATCCCGGTGGAGAGGTGGCGGGGATGGTGATCCACCACTATGAGACCCGAGGGCTGCTCCAGCCGGTGTTCGGCTTCGGCCACGCCCGGCACAACATAGCTCTCGGACGGCGCTGTCATCATCTCCGCGGCGATCCAGACCATCTCCGGGGGCGGTGCGAGCACCGCCACGACCTCGGGCACCGGCGGGATGAGCAGTTCATCCAGACCGATGTCGGCGTCGTCCAGGGCGTCGACCAGCAGCACCGCCAGAACCACGGCGGCCAGACTGGCCGCCACGATCACGACCACCGGAGTCTTCTCCAGCACGATGCCGATGTCAGCGTTCTCGCCTTCATGCAGGGTGAAGGACTCACGGGTGTCGCCGCTCAATTCCTCCCAGTCACCATCGTCCCCGGTACGGTAGCGGACCACGGCTTCATACCGCCCGGGTCCTAGCCCGGCCATGCGCCAGTTGCCGGATACTTCCCGGCGCAGCAACTGCCGTTGGCCATCATCGAGGTAGTACAACTCGGTGACCACGCCATCAACCGTGGGCCGGCCCCGGCGCTGGTCCTTCTCCTCGAGGTAGACCGAAAGGCTGACCGAGGTGTCGCTGTCCATGGTGGCCTCGCGGACCACCCTGGTGCTGACACACCCGGTGCCGGAAAAGGCAAAAAGACACAGCGCCATGAACGCAGAAACAAGCTTCTGGCTGCCCGAAGGGCTACCCCGGTGACGATCCATCAACTCCCCTCTCCTCCAATGACTGACCAAGTATGCGTTTGCCGCACCTCTGTTGTTTTCACCGTCACTCTGAGAAGCAACCTCCGTGCCATCGTGAGCATTCCGCTGGAATATGTTTATCCTGTTCCCTGTCAACAGCTTACGATTTCATCAGACAGGATGTATCACACCCGCCATCAAACCACGCCCCCCAAGGCATCCGCGAAAAAGGACAGCACCCGGGAAGGATAATCACACTTTTCCCGCTTTCGGCCCGCCATGGTAAAATGCGGGACAGTACACCAGGAGAGTGGGCGATGACAGATGAGGCCAGCGATCAGTCTGCGGTACCCGGTATCGCCGGATTCCTGCCGCAAGCCGTGGAGGGCTTCAGCCCCCTGGAAGCCGACCGCTTCTTCACCGCCGACACCCTGTTCGACCTGATCAACGGCGGGGCCGAGATCTACCGGGCACTCAATGTCCGGCACACCGTCCACCGCCGCTATGTCCATCCCGAATCCAGCGACATCATCGCCGACATCTTTGACATGGGCTCGGCTGCCGACGCCTACGGCGCCTGGCACAACGACATCCGCGAAGGGGAATCTGCCGGCATGGGCCGCGAGTCGGAATACCAGGGCGGCTCGCTTTCCTTTTGGAAGGACCGCTACTACGTCTCGGTGGTGGCGCTTTACGAGACCGACCTCACCGCCAGGGCGGTGCGCGGCATCGGCCGGGCGGTGGCCGATGCCATCCCCGGGGACGCTCAGCCTCCCCGACTGACCCGGCAACTTCCCGGGGAGGGACTGCTGGCCGAGCAGGTCTACTTCTTCCACGACCATCAGGGCCTGACCCGGCGCTACCGGCTGGGGGACGGCAACCCGCTGTTGCTGAACCGGCACACCGAGGGGTTGCTGGCCCGTTACCGATCGGCCGCGAGCGGGGACACCACAACTCCGCCCTTCATCCTGCTGCTGATCCGCTATCCTTCGTCCGAAGCCGCTGACCTGGCCCACCGAAACTTCCGGGCATCCCACACGCCGGGGTGGAAGGAACAGCCAGCGATCAGAACCGCCGGTGGTGGCTGGACATCCTCCTGCCTGCTGGGCGACAGGGTGGCCGTGGTCATCGGCGCAGCTGACCGGAACGAGGCCGCGACGCTGATCCAGGCGGTCCGTTCATCCACCGAACCCGAACCAACGAGGTGATCGATGACCAGCAGAAAAACCGAACTGACCCGGCGCGATTTTTTGCAGGCTATCTCCGGGGCGGCCGTGGTTGGCGCCGCCGGGGGGAGCCTCCTCGGCAGCAAGAGCGCGGCGGCTTCCCCTGCCCCGCCGCCGGGCACCTCGGCCCCCGGCAAGTCCTCCGTGGTATTGGTGCGGGATGCAGCCGCCCTGGATGAAAACCGCAAGGTCAACGGCCCGGTGGTCTCGCGCATGCTCGACCAGGCAGTGGCCGCGCTGTTCGACGAGGAATCACCGGAGAAGGCCTGGAGCCGCCTGTTCGGCCCCGACGACACGGTGGGGATCAAGACCAACCACTGGGAGTTCCTGCCCACACCACCGGCTCTGGAGGAGGCCATCCGCCGCCGGGTGGCCGGCGCCGGGGTGCCGGCGGCACGGATCAGCGTGGCCGATCACGGGATTTACGAAAACCCGGGTTTCACCGGGGCCACGGCCCTGGTCAATATCAGACCGATGCGCACGCACCACTGGTCCGGGGTGGGGAGCCTGCTCAAGAATGTGATCACCATCACCCCCTCTCCCTCGGACTGGCACGGCGACTCCTGCGCCGACCTGGCCGGCCTCTGGAGTTTGCCGGGGATCAAGGGCAAGGTTCGGCTGAACATCCTGGTGATGCTCACCCCGCTGTTCCACGGCAAGGGGGCCCACCACTACCAGGCGGAATACACCTGGCCCTACGGCGGCCTGCTGGTGGGCGTGGACCCGGTAGCCGTCGATGCCACCGGCCTGCGAATCCTCGAGGCCCAGCGCAAGATCCACTTTGGCGAAGACGTCCCCTTCACCATCCCGCCGCACCACATCCGGATGGCGGAGGAGAAACACCACCTCGGCATCGCCGACCCGGCACGGATCAGGATCATCAGGATCGGCACCATGGAAAACGCTCTGGTCTGAGCGCCGCGGGATTGGTCACCATACCCGCCGGCCGCCTGATCGGTGGTGTTCAGGCAGCGTTTTGCCGCATTTCGATGAAGTCACCGGCCTTGGGAGCCGACAACCGTTACAGCTTCAGCTGGGTTGTTGGGAAGGAGTGTTGTTTCACACTACATGGCGGGAAGATCCCCCATATGGTATAAAACAACTCAACCGGAATAGCTTCTACCGTAAGAATTGAGCAGCTATGCACCTCAGGCACGACTTGCGATTCCTTCGGGCTCTCGAATTTCAATTGGGCTTTTCAAGTTAAGTGCTATCTCAAATATGCTGGCTAAAACACCCGATAATAGCGCCATCCTTCTCTGGGGTTGCGCTGTAAGGATTACGGTAGATTGAACCACAGAACGAAGCCAGTTTGTGGGGAGTTTATCCAAGAAATAGCTGATCATTGGCCCTGGTTACGGCTAAAGATTTACCGGTTTGCTTCTACTGACAGTCTGGCATCGGAGGAGGGTTCCGCATGAATCGCGTGGAGGTCAAACCGGAGTTGCTCCGATGGGCCTTGAAGCGGAGCGCGAAGAGCCCGACGATGCTAGACAAAAAATTCCCCAAACTTGATGCCTGGCTGGCGGGTGTAGTATCTCCAACTCTCAAGCAACTTGAGACTTTTGCCAAGGCGACATACACCCCGGTTGGCTTCTTCTTCCTCCAACAGCCGCCAGATGAAGAAGTGCCCATCCCCGACTTTCGCACCATGGCATCGAGTTACTACGACCGGCCCACTCCTGACATGCTCGATACGATCTATATTTGCCAGCAACGGCAGGAGTGGTACCATGATTTCGAGCGAGCTGTAAGAACCGCACCGCTTCCCTTTGTGGGTTCGGCCTCGGTAAACGACGATATCGTTCGAACCGCGGATGAGATACGCGGTATTCTCGGGTTCGACCTGGAAGAACGCGCACGCATACGGACATGGAACGACGCGCTTCGCCGCTTCATCGAACTGGCCGACAAACTCGGCGTGCTGGTGATGGTGAGCGGCGTGGTGGGAAGCAACAATCGTCGCAAGCTCGACCCCCGAGAGTTTCGCGGCTTCGCTCTAGTGGACGAATTGGCCCCGCTGGTCTTCATCAACGGTGCCGATACAAAATCGGCGCAAATGTTTTCACTGGCCCACGAGTTGGCCCACATTTGGTTGGGTCAATCCGCTGTTTCGGATGACCAGGCAATTGAGTCCTCGTCGCACGAAGTCGAGCAGTGGTGCAACCGGGTCGCGGCTGAGTTTCTGGTTCCGATCGAGGTGCTGAGACAGGCCTACGATGAGGCCAACGAGATTGAAGATGAGTTGGCGCGTCTGGCGTTGCGCTTCAAGGTCAGCACACTGGTGATCCTGCGTAGAATTCACGATGTCGGCGGGCTGACCCGCGACGAACTTTGGAAGGTGTACGAAAGTGAACTCAAGCGCCTCATGGCTATGCCGAAGTCGAGTGGAGGAAATTTTTACCTGACCCAGGCAGCGCGAGTGAGCAAACGCTTTGCTCGCGCTTTGGTCATCAGCACCCTCGAAGGTCGGACCCTTCACCGTGATGCCTTCCGGATGCTGGGTATTGCCAAACTCGCCACCTTCCGGGAACTGGGGCACAGTCTGGGAGTTCTGTGATGACCTACCTGCTCGATGCAAACGTATTCATCCAAGCCAAGAATCTGCATTACGGACAGGACTTTTGCCCCGCATTTTGGGACTGGCTAGTTGGTCAAAACAAAACCAGCAAGGTTTTCAGCATCGAAAAAGTAGCCGATGAAATCATCGCGGGCAATGACGAACTTGCGGTCTGGGTTCAGCAACTCGAGGATGGATTCTTCCTCAAACCGGACCAGTCGATACTGCCCGTCCTCGGCGACGTGAGTACCTGGGCGACAACTCAGAGCTACGATCAATCCGCCGTAAGTACCTTTCTGCAGGTCGCAGACTACTACCTGGTCGCACATGCCCTTGCACACGGGAACACAGTAGTCACACATGAAATTGCTGCCGCCTCCACAAAGAGGATTAAGATTCCCAACGCCTGCATAGGGCTTGGTATCAAGTGCATGACCCCGTTCGAGATGCTGCGCCGCGAACGGGCACGCTTCGTATTGGGGAGGGCACCATGA
>JAQAZP010000266.1:0-3493 GCA_032127265.1 Acidobacteriota bacterium | reverse complement strand
CTCCCGCGGGTCAGGAGCACCCGGTAGGCATTCAGGCGCAGCTGGAACGGGTCGCGCACCTTGGCCTTTTTCATATACCCCCGTGCTCGATGGTTGGACCACTTGCCGTTACACATCTGCAGGTCCGTGCCCCAGGCCAGGAGAACCGCATCCAGTTCGAGCCCCTGGGCGCCGAACTCGGTCACCACGGTTTCGAGGTGACGGCAGGGTCGGTGGCCGCCCGCGCCTGATGGATCGGTCGCAGGTGACCATGGTGAAACAGCTCGCGTGCCGCCTGAACCAGGGTGGGCAACGGACAGTAGGCCGATTCCTGGAGAAACTGGGTCGGCGTCAGTGGCGGCCGTGCAGACGTTTGTCCGGTCCCGAACCCGGCCGGCCGAACCGCTTTACCTGCCGAAGTATATCGAACCGATGGGGACCGGCCGTATCTTCTGCATCAACTCCCGCAATCGCATCAATACTGTTTCACAAGGCGGCAGCTGATCCACGAACTGTCCCAGGTTCGCCTGCCAGTGACGCCGGGATTCGGCGATTAACTCCTTGCCGAAGAAGTCATCAATGCCGCTGAACGCCACACCGCGGTGTTCGCACTTACGGATCAGCAGCCGATTGATGGTTCCGGGATCCAGTTGCTCGCCGTACGCTTCAAGTATGCGCCACAAGTCATAATAGTCGCGGGCCCGGGGTCTGTTCCACCCGCGCTCGAGGAGTTTGCGCTGGGTTTGAAGCAGCGTTCGCAATTTTTCCGCCACGATCTCCTCGAGCGCATAACAGGAAACCTTGATCGCAAGATCCTCCCCATACCCATGAATCAGGGTACGCCGTTCCGGAGCGAGCAGGACCGGTTCATCGTGCGAAACTTCCAGCTTGATCCGGCACATTGGACCAGGATGCCAGGGAAACTTCAGGCGAATGATGAACGCCTCCTGCCCCTGGGGATGAGGCTCCCGTTCGAGATAGCGCTCAAACTCCAGAGAGAAGGGGCCCTGGCCGGTGAGCAGATTGAGCGCCCCGGTCGCCGCCTCGCGGAGAGACGCTTCGAGTCGATTCCCCTTGGGAGCCCCGACCCGTGTGGAAAAGTCAAGGTCTTCTGAAACCCGGTATTCGCCAAAGAAGAGCTTCTTCAGTGCGGTACCGCCCTTGAAGATCAGGGTATCGGCCAGGGCCGGATGTCCGGCCACGCCGGCAAGCAGGTAGCTGAGCGCATAGTCCTTCTCGATCACCGGCTGCGGGAGACGGCCGGCGTGTGCCGCTTGCTCGATTCGTCCACGCAGCGGTTTCATCGGCTCAAGCCCTCCGCCACCCCAGATTGCACTGAAGCATCCAGCGCCGGTCGCACGTGCCGCGGCGCGGATGTGACGGATCGAGGAGGTGATATCCGGTTGCCGGCACCTCGAGCAACGGCTTCCAGACCACGGCCTTCACGCCTTCACGTTCCAGGGCCCAGCCGAGCCGCTTGGCCACGGAGATCATGTTGTAGCGCAACGCATGGGCGACCAGTTTCTCCAGGTCCAGTCCCGCCAGGTGATTGTGCAGGACGCCCAGTGCCTCGCCCATCCCGCCGAAAAGCCGCGAGGAGATGAACAGCTGGAGCAGGGTTCGCTCGCGATCGGTGATCGGCACCCGGGACTGCTGATCCACCCAGGTCTGCTCAATGCCGAAAAAGTGCGCCTCGCGGACGGTGAAATACTCATAGCGGATGCCCGAAATTTCCCAGGCGTGACGAATGCGGCCCGCGGCATCCGTGCGTCCCCGGCGCATGCCGGGGGTCACCACCTTGTTCAAGGTGCTGGCGGTGACCGCCCGGGGCACCTGATCGATCAGCCCGTGATGGTGAAGGGCCGACCAGTGGCTGATCGCCGAGTTGGGGACCAGGCGCGTAGCCAGGGCAAAGGGGTGGACAGCCATTTCCCCCGGGGCCGACCCGGCCCTGGCATAGAGGCCGCGACGAAGCCGTGTCAGCCAGCCGTCACGCTCCAGGAGAGCGAGCAGGGTGTTGAGATAGCCGCCGGGGATACCGATGTTTGAAGCGGTTTCCCGGGCTTCGGCCGTGGAGAAGATGAGCCGACCGTCTTCGCTCAGCGCCCGGAGCAGGCGGGTTCCGTGTGTCCCGCGTCTCGAATGATCGGTTTCAGGTCTCATGGCGTCCGGTTGTGTAAAATTGGCTACGTTAATTACACTAATTACGATTAACGAAGCTATATTTATAACCATCGGGAATATACCAAAGACTACGTTAAGCTGTAAAGAAGATATTATCGAAGTAGTTTTCATGGTCCCCGCCATTGGCCATGCAGATGGCCCAGTCGATGACGGTGCGCACGGCACTTTTCATGCTCGACCCGTCCCACGCCTTGAAGTCGAGGTCCTGCCCTTACAGCTCGTCGGCGGTCTGCTCATCGAGTTGGTCCAGCAGATCCTCGATATCCCGGCGTGTCCTCATCGTCACTCCACCACGACCCGGACCTTCTTGATGCGCATGTCAAGCACCCTTTCCTGCCGGCAACCGGAGTTGTCGGGAGTATGCAGCCCCAAGGGTTTTGAAATATGAACTTCCAGCAGTCGCGGGGATGGATAGTGCAACTCACGTGCCGGATGGACAGGTGGGACGAGACGTGATTGAGGCGGGAGAAGGGCAGAGGATCAAAAGCTGTTCCGCTGGCGGCGCAAGGATGTCGGTAAAAACAACAGAATAGTGACTAAATATATAATATAAATTATTGATATTATTGTTGATTTTGAATTTATAGTGACTAATTTTATCAGCATCCCATGACCTGAATCCAATGAGCGATCTGCCGCCGTCAGCGGCGTGAACCTCGTGCTGATCGTTGTTCTCGTGGCAGGAACCGGGGAAGATCATCCGGCGGAGGGCGAAGGGTGATGGCCAGGTCTTCGAGGTAGGACCGAGCGCTTGAGTTGCTCTACAACACCTGGAACCCGCAGTCCTTCAGATACGCGAAGGTCTCCTCGAGCTCCTCGAGGGGCGGCACGAAGACCACCGTGGCATCCCTCCCGCGGGTCAGCAGCACCCGGTAGGCATTGAGGCGCAGTTGGAACGGGTCGCGCACCTTGGCGCCTCGCTTGTAGCCCCGTGCTCGATGGTTGGACCACTTTCCGTTGCATCTCTGCAGATCCGTGCCCCAGGCCAGGAGGACCGCATCCAGCTCGAGCCCCTGGGCACCGAATTCGGTCACCACGGTCTCGAGGTGACGGCAGGACTTTCGGCCGTAGGCCTCCTCCGGGTCGCTGTACCAGGGACCGAACTGAAATCTCTTCGTCGACTGGAAGTCGTTGGGGATGCCGAAGTCGACCAGGTCGCGGTCCTTGGCGGACGCCACAAGCCCATAGCGTGCCTCCCGGTGCTCGGCGTAGCGCTCTCTCAAGTAGTCCTTCGCCGTGTCGAGATCGTTGGTGATCCGCAGGTGGTAGCCCTGCCGTTCGAGCTCGGTGGCAAACCCCTTGAGATCACTCGCCGCCTTTCCATCCAGAA
>JAQAZP010000265.1:0-8391 GCA_032127265.1 Acidobacteriota bacterium | reverse complement strand
TTTCTTCGGGAAATGGAGAAAACTTGTTCCAGGTCCTGAGGCCCGCTTCGACGTGACCCACAGGTATTTTGCTGTAAAACGCACTCAATGCGGCACAGAAGGTCGTCGTTGTGTCGCCCTGAACAATAACCATCTCTGGCTGCTCGACCGAAAAGTATCGGTCAACATCCGCGATTGCCCTGGACGTCAAACCGGCCAAATCCTGATTCGGCGTCATCAGCTCCAGATCGGCGTCCGGTACAATTTCAAATAGATCGAGCATTTGCTGGAGCATTTCCCGGTGTTGCCCGGTCACGCATACCTTTGCCTCAAGAAAAGGATGATCCCGAAGAGCAAGCACCAGTGGGCACAGCTTGATTGCCTCCGGCCTTGTTCCAAATACAAACGCTATTCTTTTCAATCGATTCACACCTCTTCCCCATTTCCGGAACAACGATCCTCCCCCGCCTCGACCCACCGCCCGTCGTCATAGTAGACCCGCTTCCCGCCCTGCCGGGTAAAGAACCGGTTGTCCAGGGTCTCCTCCCGCTGGATGATCCTCGTCGGCTGCTGCACGGCCACCGAGTTCGGCGGCAGATCGTCGTAGACCACGGCGTTGGCCCCTATACGGCAGTTGGCCCCCACGGTGATCCGGCCGATGACGCAGGCCCCGGTGCCGATGTAGACATTGTCACCGATGGTGGGTGCCCCGCGCCTCTTGCCGTCGGTCAGCCGGTTGGAGCCGATGGAGACATTCTGGTGGATCACCACGTTCCGCCCGATGCGGGCCTCCCCGGAGATGTAGATCCCGTTGATGTGATGGGGGAAGCACGGCAGGCCGTCGAAGACGGTGCTGTAGCCGATCCAGCTCCCCTGGCGGGCCAGAATCCGGTCGTAGAGCATCCTCAGCCGCTCGTGCCGTCCCCCGGGATAGGCCTTCAGCACCGCCTCTTTCAGTCCCCATATGCCGCGGTGGCGGAACAGGGCCCAATGGGAGAGCAGGGGAAAGAACAGATCAAGCAGTCTTTCATACATCGTAAGTTGGCCTCATGGGTTTGATTTGCAGCGATTATACTCCATGGCAGCCCGATATCGAATGGTCCCGGGAACCCGCCGGCGGCCACTCTTCGCGATTGACTGAATTCCCTCAATCACCTATCATTTTTGTTCCGGGTTCCGGTGGTTTGCCTTGCCTGCCAGGATGCACCCGTTTCGCCGGGGTGCGTTTCCCTCAATAACCGTGGAGGAGAGTCGATGGGCGCTTCGAGACCTCTTTTTATCCTGTTTTTTCTCGCGACCGCAGTTTTACTGCCACTGATGGCTCAGCAAGCGGCCGCCGCGGCAAACGGCGAATCCCTGGGAGCACTCTGTCCCGAAACCGGGTCTGATGCCGGTATTCAGCGCCGGGACAGCCTGGTGCTCGACGGCCGGACCTGGCAGCGGCTGGAGACCCGGCTGAACAGCTTCACCCGCAGCCGGCAGGACTGGACCACCCTCGGCCTGGACGGCGACGGCCGGTTCTGGACCGCCTGGCAGAGCCGCCGGCAGGAAGTGGTTGAGGGCGTCTATGGCCGCTGCCTGGACAGCGCCGGCCGGTTTTTGAGCAACGAGGTGCACCTCAACCTCCACCTGCCCATGTCCCAGGGCCGGCCGGTGGCCGTTCCGGACACTGAGGGAAGCGGCGGCTGGGTGGCCTGGGAATCAGCGGGCCAGGACGGCCACCTGGGCGGTCTCTATGCCCGCCGTTTCGGCCGTTACCTAGATCAGGGCGGCGAGGAGATTCGTCTCAACAGCATCACCGAGGGGAACCAGACCGAGCTGGCGGCCTGCAGCCATGGCCGCGGCGGCCTGGCCGCCGCCTGGACCGGCCCCGGGGATGACGGGGAAAGCACGCTGTTTCTGCGCTTTTTCGACGCCACCGGCCGCCCCCTAAGCAATGAACAGCAGGTGCGTGTTGATACGGCACCGGGCGCCCGGACCCCGGCTCTCTGTGCGCTCCCTTCGGGCGGCGTGGCCCTGGCCTGGGCCGCCTTCTCCGACGAAAATCGGCCGGACGGGATCCACATCCGGCTCTTTGACCCGGACGGCGCTCCGCTGGGTCAGACCCGCCGGGTGAGCAGCGAAACCGACGCCTGGCGCGACGTGGAGCCGGCCCTGGCCGCCCTGACCGACGGCAGCCTGGTGGCGGCCTGGCCCAGCTCGGGTGCCGACGGCGACGACTACGGCATCCTGGCCCGCATCATCGACCCGGTGGGGACGGCCCGCGGGCCTGTCTTCCAGGTCAATGACCTCACCTCCGGCCTGCAGAACGGTCCGGCCATCGCCGCCGACCCCCAGGGCGGATTCGTGATCCTCTGGAACCACTTCGACTCGCTGGCCCGGGAGGCCCACGTGCGGGGCCGTTTCTTCAACAACGACGGCGCTCCCCGTGACGCAGGCTTCCGGCTGACCTCCGGCGCCTCTGGTAGCCAGCGGCTGCAGGTGGCCGCCGGCCGGGCCCAGGCCCTCTTCAGTGCCGACGGCACACTGGCTGTCTGCTGGTCGGGCAATGGCGGGCTGGGGGATGAAAAGGGTGCGCACCTGACCCTGCTGGTCCCGGACAACGGTGTGAATCCATCGAACAGCCCTGAGTGGCAGGAAGCTTTCTGCCGGCGCATCGGGGAGACCGTCACTGCGGGATCGGCAGCCGGCCCCTTGGCGGACCGGCAGACCGAGCCGGTGGTGATGGCCGTGGAAGCCGCCAAACCGCACGTCCCGCCGGTCTACGACCCGAAAACCATCTCCCGCGACCCGTACGGCGGCGACCGCTCACCCTTCCCCCTGGCCGACGAGGGCTTCATCGCCTTCACCAACACCGGCTGGGGCCCCCCCGACCCGCACATGGCGGTGGGGCCGAACCACGTGGTGGCCATGGTCAACGGCGGGATCACCTTCCTCGACAAAGCCGGCAACCGGCTGTTCCAGGACGAGATTGAGGGCGGCAACGGTTTCTGGGGCTCGGTGGGGGCCACCAGCTTCGTCTTCGACCCCGAGGTGATCTTCGACCCCCACGACCAGCGGTTCATCGCCATGGCCTGCGAGGACATCACCGGCAGCAGTTCGTACTTCCTGCTCGCCGTTTCCGATGACGCCGACCCCGAAGGGACCTGGTACAAGTACCGCATCGACGCCACCGCCTACGCCGACGACTTCCTCGACTCGGGCAACCTCGCGGTGGATGCCGACGCGGTCTACCTCACCGGCGACGTCTGGACCAGCGTCAACTACATGATCTACATCCTGGACAAAACACCGCTGCTCACCGGCGCCCCGGCCGTGATCACCAACACCCTGACCATCACCGGCACCCAGTCCCACGGCATCCCGGTGATCTATGGCGACGCGCCGGCGATGTACATGATCGAGCACTTCGAGTCCAGTTCCAACAACTCGGTGCGGCTGCACGCCATCACCGACCCGCTGGGCAGCCCCACCCGGGTCACCGCCAACGTCACCGTGCCGACCTACGGCCGGCCCAGCAACCCGCCGCAGATGGGCACAACCACCCGGCCGGAGACCTTTGACGCCCGCTTCTGGCACTGTGTCTGGCGCAACGGCTCGCTGTGGGCCGCGCACCACGCCGGCAACCCGATCCGGGCCCGCTGGTACCAGATCGCCACCAACGGCTGGCCGGCCAGCGGCACGCCGGAGCTGGTCCAGTCCGGCGAGATCGACCCGGGTCCTGACGTCCACACCTTTTTCAACAGCATCACCGTCGACGCCCTGGGCAACGCCGCCACCTGCTTTGCCCGCTCCGCTTCCGACGAATACATCTCGATGAGCCGGGCCGTCCGGCTGGCCTCCGACCCGGCCGGCACCATGGCCGACCCGGTGATGCTCAAGGAGAGCAACGGGACCAGCAGCTCCCGCTGGGGCGACTACAGCACCGTGGCGGTGGACCCGGCCGACGGGGTCACCTTCTGGGCCCATCACGAATATGCCCCCTCGTCCAACAACTGGAACACCTGGGCCGCCAGCTTCCAGGCCGGGGGCGGGGCGGCCGTGCCGCTGATCGCCACCGGGCCGGGCCCCGGGCCGAGCAATCCGCCGGAGGTGAAGTTGTTCAGCGCGGTCAGCCCCGCTACACCGCTCTACACCTTCGACGCTTACGGCGTGTCGCAATACGGAGTCAACGTGGCCGTGGGTGACATCGACGGTGACGGCGCGCAGGAAATCGTCACCGGCCCGGGACCGGGGGCGGTGTTCGGCCCCCACGTGCGTGGTTGGGAATACAACGGCACAGCGATCCCGGGGGTCAGCTTCCAGGCCTACGGCACGCTGAAGTTCGGGGTCAACGTGGCCTGCGGCGACATCGACGGTGACGGCACCGACGAGATCATCACCGGCGCCGGCCCGGGAGCGGTGTTCGGCCCCCACGTCCGGGCCTGGAACTACGACGGCGGCAAGCTGGAGTCGATTTCCGGGGTCAGCTTCTTCGCCTACGGCACCCTGAAATACGGGGTGAACGTGGCCTGCGGCGACATCGACAATGACGGCATCGACGAGATCATCACCGGCGCCGGACCCGGTACGGTTTTCGGCCCCCACGTCCGCGGCTGGAACTACGACGGAGGCACCGTGGCGCCGATGGCCGGGGTGAGCTACCTGGCCTACGGCACCAACCAGTTCGGGGTCAACGTGGCCTGCGGCGACCTGGACGGTGACGGTGACGACGAAATCATCACCGGCCCGGGCCCCGGCGTGGTTTTCGGCGCCCATGTGCGCGGCTGGGACGTCACCGGCGGCAGCGCCTCGGCGCTCGCCGGGGTCAGTTTCACAGCCTACCCCGCCCATCTCCTCTACGGCGCCCGGGTGGGCGCCGGCGACCTGGACGGTGACGGCACGGACGAGATCCTCACCGCCCTCGGTCCCGGGGCAATCAATGAATGCTGGATTCGCGGCTGGAACGTGGACGGCGGCACGGCAACGGCGATCACCGCCATCGACTTCTATGCCTATGGCAGCCAGGTGCTCTACGGCGGCAACGCCACGGTGGTGGACCGCCCATAAAACAGACCTGGATTATCCGGTTTGAGGGTTGATCGTCGTCCCGCGAACCGCAATAATTGATAACGCACGGAAGCCGGCCGGGTTTTTCATTGTTCAACTGAGCGACGTCGGAGCGCTTCGCGACCGGAGCGAAGATGAGGCAATGCAAGACCTGGCCACAGCTGAAGCACGAGCCTGCATCGTTCGCCTGAGCGGCGCCGGTGACGGCGTCCAACCGGCCCGGCCTGCCCCAAGGCTCCCGGGCCTTTATGGAAATGGAAACGCGATGATATCCAGAACCGTTTTGACCGTTCTCGTCCTGGCTCTCCTGCTGCCGCTGGCCGGCTGCGGCGAGAGTGAGAAGATCGACCGCTACGAGGAAACCCCTGCGGTTGCCGCCCCGCCGGCGGCCGAGCAGGCCATGCCCTCGGGCCACCCGCCGCTGTCCGGCAACTACGCCTGGCAGGCGCCGGAAGGCTGGGAAAGCCAGCCCCCGTCCTCCATGCGCATGGCCAGCTACCTGGTGCCCCACGGCTCGGAGAAGGGCGACCTCTCGGTGGTCCGGCTCTCCGGAACGGCCGGCGGGCCGCTGAACAACCTCAACCGCTGGCGCGGCCAGCTCGGCATGGACCCGGTGGCCGAGGGGTCACCGGAGTCAGTGGGACGGCAGGTGGAGACTCCTGCCGGCACCTTCACCTGGTGGAAGCTGGCCAACGGCGAACCGGTGAACCAGGGCATGCTGGTGGGAATGCTCTTTGCCGGGGACCACTCGATGTTCGTCAAGCTCACCGGCTCCCCCGAGTTGGTCAGCGCCGTGGAAAGCCAGTTCACCGGCTACCTGGAGAGCTTCAGCCGACCGGAGGGCAGCTGAGATGACCGGTCTGGCTCAGAAGGAGACCAGCGCGGGCGGGGGCCATGGCCTGCGCCGCTGGGGCAGAATGCTCGGCTCCACCGAGATCTTCTGCTATTCCCTGCTCTGGCTGATGGTGCTCACCGTGGTGGGTTCCATCGCCCAGAAATATATCGGCCTGCACGACGCGCAGATGCGCTATTTCAGCTCGTGGATCCTCTGGGCCTCCTTTATCCCGCTGCCCGGCGGCCGGCTGACCATGGTGCTGGTCTTCGTCAACCTGACGGCGCGGCTGATCTTCGCCAGCCCGCTTCGCTGGCGGCGCTCAGGGGTGATCATCTCCCACCTCGGCGCGCTACTGCTGCTGGTGGGCGGCTTCATTACCGCCTACCAGTCGGTGGAAGGCTACATCCTCATTCCCGAGGGTGAACAGCGCGGATATTTCGAAGACCATTACGCCAAGGAACTGGTGGTGACCCGAGCCGCGGAGAGCGGCGCCGACCAGGTGACCGCCTATTCCGGCGGGTTCATGAAGACCGGCAAGGAGCTGCCGCTCGAGGGACTCGGCGACGGAACAATCACCATCGAGGACCTGCACGATAACTGCGAAGTGATCAAGCGCACCAGCGCGGCCCCACCCGACGCCCGCGGGATGGCCGTCGCCAGCGAGCTGCAGGTCCTGCCGAAGGCCGGCGAGGACGAGAGCCGCGCCGGTGCGGTGGTGCGGGTTTCCGGCATCGGCCAGGAGGTGGACGGCCTCTACCTGGCGCTGGAGCGGTTCCCGGCCACCAGGGTCCGCGGCGCCGGCGGCGACGAGTTGTTCAGGGTCGGCCTGCAGCCGCGCCGCTACCAGCTGCCTTTCGAGATCTTTCTCGAGGACGTCGTGATGACCAAACACCCGGGCACCGAAATGGCCCGTGACTACCGTTCCCACATCAAAGTGGTCAAGAGCGTCAGCGCCCAGAAGGCTGAAATCTGGATGAACCACCCCATGCGTGCGGAAGGCTACACCTTCTACCAGCAATCGTATTTCGGCGGGCGCCACCAGGCCACCGGGCTGTCGGTGGTGCGCAACGCCGGACGCCTCTTCCCCTACATTTCCAGCATCATCATCTGTATCGGGATGCTGATCCACCTGGCGATCATCTTCGTCGAATCGTCGAGACGACGCCGGACCGCAGAGGAGGCCGTACGATGAAAAGGCGCACGATCCTTATCGTCCTGACAGGCCTCCTGCTGGTATCGGGCGGCACCGCCGCCGCCGGTGTGAGTGAGACCGGTGCCGAAGCCTTCGGCCGCCTGGTGATCCAGCACCAGGGCCGGCTCAAGCCGCTGGACACCTTTGCCCGGGACCAGCTGCTCACCTTCTACCACCGCAGCACCATCGAGGGCCGCTCGGCCAGCGCCTGGCTGGCCGACACCCTCATCGACCCCGACACGGCGATGAACGAGCCGCTGTTCCGCATCCGCAACGACGACACGGTGGTGGCCCTGGGCCTGAAGCCGGTGGACGGGAATCTCTATTCCTACAACGCGCTCACCGCCTCGATGCAGGGCATGCTGGATATGCTGCACGATCTCTACAGCAAGCCGCCGGCCGAACGCTCGCTGATCGAGAACCAGATGGTGGACGCCTACATCAAGTGCCTCCGCTTCCAGGAACTGAGCCGCTCGCTCACTGCCCTGACCCCGACCATGCACATCGATGATCCGCAGATCGCGGCGGCCCTCGGTCTTCAGCCGGGCCAGCGCACCAGCTACCTGCACTTCATGCTCCAGCGCGACGCCACCGTGGCCCTGATCGGGGAATACGAGGCCGGCGAGGATGACGAGAGCCCACGCGGGCAGGCACTGCGCCGCTTTGCCACGACCCTCAACTCGCGTCTGGCCGACCGGGGATTTCACGGCCTGCCGCTGCTCCCGCCGGAGGAGGGCGAGAAGTGGCTTTCCCCCTGGGAACTGATGGACGGTGAGAATCTGAGCGAGCGGCAACTGCAGAACCTCGGCCAGCTGGAGCGCTGCCTGGCCGCGATCTACGGCGGCGACCCCACCGCGGTAAGCAAAGCCGACGCGTTCGGCCGGATGGTTGCCGGTGACACGGCGGTGAGCCTCGAACTGTTCTACAACCGGTCGAAGCTCTTCGACCGCAGCCTCTACTGCTACATCGGCAGTTTCCTGCTGCTGCTGGCCGGCCTGCTGGTCATCCCGGTCTGGACCCGGCGCTTCAGCGTCATGCTGCTCATCGCCGGAGCCGGTCTGCACACGGCGGGCCTGTTCATCCGCATGCTGATCATGGGCCGGGCGCCGGTGTCGAACCTCTACGAATCGGTGGTCTTCGTCGGGCTGGTGGCGGTGGTGATGGGGCTCATCGTCGAGCTGGTCCGCCGGGACCGGATCGGGCTGCTCACCGCGGCCACCCTTGGTGCGGCGTTCCACTTCCTCGGTTTCCGCTACGCCGCCGAAGGGGACACCATGGGGATGCTGGTGGCGGTGCTGGACTCCAACTTCTGGCTGGCCACCCACGTGGTGACCAT
>JAQAZP010000264.1:0-4943 GCA_032127265.1 Acidobacteriota bacterium | reverse complement strand
TGCTCGAAAGCCCAGGGGTCACCGAGCAAGGGCGTGATGTCCTTGAAAATGATGCCGGGCTTTGGAAAATCCGGAATATCGCGAATCTTGGTCTTGAGATCGATCATCGGCTCCGGCTCCTTGGGTCGAGAGGGGAAGGCTTTCCCCCGAGCGCCGAAAGACCTGCCGGATGGATCCGGACACCGCCCGGGCGGTGTGACGGTACTGGTGAAGGGGAAAAATGGTCGGGACGAGAGGATTTGAACCTCCGACCCCCTGCTCCCGAAGCAGGTGCGCTACCAGACTGCGCTACGTCCCGACAAGTACAAATAAAGAGCAAAGCGGTCCGCCCGTCAGAAGAACAGCCTCATCAGGACAAAACCGCCGAGCAACAATAGCACAAAGACAATCGAAAGTATATTGAAGTAACGATCGATAAATGATTTTATCGGTGGACCGAAATAATAGAGCAAACTGGCGACCATAAAGAAGCGGGCAGACCGGCTTATCGCCGAAGCCGCGACAAACACCGGGAAGTTGATTTTACATGCCCCGGCGGCAATGGTGAACACTTTGTAGGGGATGGGTGTGAACCCGGCGATGCCCACCGCCCAGGCACTGTATTCGTTGTACAGCCCGGCGATGTAATCGTATTTATCCATGACCCCGTAGAACTCGAGCACCCCTTTGCCCACCGTGTCGAAGAACTGCACCCCGATGAAATAGCCGAACATCCCTCCGAGCACCGAGCCCAGCGAACAGAAGAGGGCGAAGCGAAAGGCCCGGGTGGGCACGGAAAGCGCCAGTGCAATGAGCAGCACGTCAGGTGGAATTGGGAAAAACGACGATTCGGCAAAGGCCAGAATGCACAGCGCCGGCACGCCGTACGGCGTGTCGGCCCAGTGCAGCACCCAGTCATACAGTTTCTTCATCCAGCGCATGGTTGCTATTTCTCCCAGCCGTATCGCCCGACCAGCTTGACGAAAACACAACCGTCCAGTTCGGAGGCGGTCAATGTTCCGCTCTCGGTCCGGGTAACCAGAATCAAAGTTTGGGCATGAACGTCCCCCACCGGTAGCAGCAGCTGCCCGCCGATGGCCAGCTGGTCGGTGAGCGGTGCGGGCACCTCCGGCGCCGCGGCGGAGACGATAATCCGATCGTAGGGAGCCATCTCAGACCAGCCGTAAGTCCCGTCGAACACCTTGACCGTGGCGTTGAGCACCTTGAGCCGTGATAGCGCCTCCTGGGCCCCTCGGGCCAGCTCGGGAATCCGCTCGATGGAGTAGACCTGCCGCACCAACTTGGCCAGGATCGCCGTCTGGTAGCCAGAACCGGTACCGATTTCCAGGACCTTGTGCTCCGGCTTCAGCTTCAGCTCCTGGAGCATTTTCGCCACGATGTATGGCTGGGAAATGGTCTGCTGGTGACCGATGGGCAGCGGGTGGTCACCGTAGGCCTCCTCCCACATCCCCCGGTCGAGGAAGCGGTGGCGTGGAACCTCCAGGAAGGCCTGCAACACCCGCCGGTCGCGGATATCGCGGCCCAGGAGAAATCTCCTGACCATCACCCGGCGCCCGTTTTTATAATCCAGCAGCTCTTCAGGAAGCATCATCACCCTCCCCGCGGTCAACCCCAGGGAACGGCAAATCCCGCAGGGCCGCCAGAGCCGCCTTATGGGTACGTTCAATCATCAGCGGTGTCAACGAAACCATTCCTTCGCGAACGGCCTGGAAGTCGGCTTGAGGATCGGGGGACAGACCGTCATCGTTGGACCACGCCCAGTAGTAGGAACGGCCCATGGGATCGGTATCGGATTTGGCCGGGGTGTGGGAGGTGCGCCGCCCCTGCACGGTAAACCGGGAGCCCTGGAAGGCACCCTGGGGAAAATTCACATTGAGCAGGCAGTGGTGGCGCCACGCGTGCTGTTCCTCCCACCACTCGGCCAGCCGGGCGGCAAAAACGGCGGCCTGGTCAAGATGGCTGTCCCTGCTCTCCCAGTATGTGCGGGAAAGGGCCACCGCCGGCAGTCCGAGATGAAGAGCTTCGGCCGCCGCGGCCACGGTGCCCGAATAGTAGATGTTGTCGCCCACGTTCAACCCGCAGTTGATTCCCGAGATAACCAGCTGGGGCCGTTGGCGGACCAGGTTGAGCACCGCGAGATGGACGCAGTCGGCAGGTGTGCCGTCGATGGAGTGAACACCGGGTTCCAGCGTCCTGACCCTCAGCGGCCGGGTGATGGTCAACGACTGGCTGGCCGCACTCCGTTCGCGGTCAGGAGCCGCCACTTCCACCCGGTGACCGCGTTCGAGCAAGGCCTCGCGAAGAACCTGCAGGCCCTCGGCCTGGATACCGTCGTCATTGGTCAGGAGAATGTTCAATGCCGGCGCTCAAAAAAAAACTAGCGGCCGTGGCGGGCGCTAGTCCTGGGATTAACCATTCCTGTTCCGGTTGATGAAATGGTCGGGACGAGAGGATTTGAACCTCCGACCACCTGTCCCCCAGACAGGTGCGCTACCAGGCTGCGCTACGTCCCGATGTTATCCGGCCAACAGAAGAGGTCTATCTACCACCCTTGTGGAGGAAAGTCAAGATCTCACGTAATTCCCGCAGGGCCGCGGAAAGCTTGCGTCGCATGGCCCGGGTCTCCGTGTCGGCCGTTGGCGGAGTGAGGGTCGGGGTCTGAGCATTGTCCTTTTTCGATTTCGATCTATCCGTTCCGGCGGCCGTGGCGGAACCGTTGCCCGGGAGCAGCTCTTCAAGCGAAACCCGGGAACGGGAACCCCCGTCTCCGGGGAGCCCCCGTTTATTCCGGCTCTTGTCCGGCAGCTTCGACGCTGTCGCAGGTGTGGCGCTGTCCGTCCTCTTCCTTGTCTTCGGGGCATCTCCACCCGTTTCTTCAGAGACCTGCATTCCCAGGACAGGCTTCGCGACGGTTTTTTTCTTCGCTGCTTTCTTTGGCACCGCGGAACCGGCCTTTGTCAAGGCCTGGTCATCCTCACCGGCGAGTCTTTCCCGCGCCTCAGGGAGGGTAAGCCCTTCATCATACAGCAGGCGCTTGATGGCCAGAATCATCTGCACATCGGCACGGGTGTATGCCAGCCCCTCCGCCCCCTTATTTTGGCGTTTCAACGAGGGGAATTCTGACTCCCAGAACCGGAGTACGAATGGTTTGATCCTGGTAAACCGGTACAATTCATCAGGCTTGAAGCTCGTCTTCCCCTCGGGCAGGGGAAGTTCGGGTTCGATCACGGCCGTCTCATCCTCGAATGGCAGCATGGAGTCTCGATTCAATTGGATCTCCGGCGGTGGCCGGGTAAGGCGAAACAGCCCCTGGGCCACCGGTATGCTGACCTGTGGTCACGGATCGTCGAATATTACTCTTTTGATGGTAACTGTTTGCCCGCGGCCATGTCAATCGTGGGACGCGGGCATTGGGAATCGGGGACGTCACACCGCTGCGGAATCAGTCTTCCAGACGCAGGGTGAGGGAGAACCGCAGTTCCAGGGGCTCTCCCTTGTGGTTCAACCGTATATTCAGCGGCACGGTGACCTCGGTGTCACCGGTCCCCGGGGAGTGACCAGGGATGGTCAGCTCCAGCACGGCAGGATCGCTCCCCGAAGCCCCGGCAGCATCCGCCACCATACCGGTTCCGCCGGCATCCTGCGGCTCCTCGGTCGCAACGATCTCCAGGGGATCATCTTCTTCCACCGTATCGGAATCCATGCTTGACCGGCCCGCGGTAGAGTCCGTTTCCTCGTGGGCGGTCCCCTAGGTTGCTCCGCCCTCCAGCGGTGCCGTATCCGGCGCATCCTCATCGATCACCAGCACCGAATCGTCACCGTAGGGATCATTGATGGTGCTTTGAAAAACGTCCGGCTGATCATCCTCACCGCTGTCCATGAATTCATCATCCAGCTCAAAGAGCTCCAACTCCGGAGCCGCCTTTCCGGCAAACACTCCGCCAATTTCCTGATCCGCCAGCAGGTCGGACTCCCCGATAATCGCATCGCTGCCAGAGAGGTGCAAGTCCGCGGACAGGGTGTGGAGTGGTTCAGGGGGTTCCGAATCCAGCGCCAACGCGGCGTGCTCTTCGGGCATGGCCAGCGGAGCGGTAATCGCCGATCCCACGGCCGGCGTCACCGCCGCCACGGTGCCGGGCGGTTTGGTGGAGGCGGTTGTGCCCTTCAACGCTTCCCCGGCCTGGTTGAGTTCCTCGAGCAGGCCGGACTCTCCAACGCTGAAATCGTACTTATCCTTCAACGAGAGCACCACCAGCTTGATCATCTCACGCAGGGTTTCCTGGACACCGATCCCCTGGATGGCCACCGCTTCGAACACCGGCCAGGATCCGCGGTTCAGTTGCTGGTCCATCTCTTTCACCGACATCACGCTGGCCAGATCTCGCTTGTTGTATTGCAGGGCGATACAGATCCCGTCGACCTTCACGTTTTGTTCTTTCAGATTCTGGTAGAGGTTGTCCAGGCTGGCCCGGTTGGCTTCTTCCATGGCCTGCTGGGAATCGGCCACGAACACAACGCCGTCGGCCCCTTTCAGCACCAGTTTCCGGGTGGAGTTGTAGTAGACCTGCCCCGGGACCGTGTAGAGCTGTACCCGGACCTTCATCCCACCAATGCTCCCCAGGTCGATGGGAAGGAAATCGAAGAAGAGGGTCCGATCACTCTTGGTGGCCAGCGACAGCATCTTCCCCTTCATTTCGGGCGGAAGATCTTCATAGATCGACTGCAGGTTGGTGGTCTTGCCCCCCAGCCCCGGACCGTAGTAAACGATCTTGGCCGTGATTTCTCTCGTCGTGTAGTTGAACAGTACCATCTGATCCGCCTCTCCCGGTCGCGGCAATATATAGCTGCCAATTCGAAGCCGAAGCGCTGTCCCGTTATCTGGCGCGCTGCTGTTTCCTCTCCGATGTCACCAGCCTGATCGGTACCCCTTCGAAATCGAATGC
>JAQAZP010000263.1:0-11510 GCA_032127265.1 Acidobacteriota bacterium | reverse complement strand
CATCTGGAAGTACATCTTGCTCTCCGCCTTGGCCAGGCCGTTGGGGTCGTTGACCACGATCACCCCGTGGCGCATGGCCAGCCGGCCGAAGAGGATCCCGGCGCTGGCCGCCCAGGTGCGGGAAATCGCGTCGCTGGAGGGGTCGTTGCGCAGCATCAGCACGTCAAGATCATCGACGGTGATCCGCTCTTTCACCGCGCTCTTCCCCTGCAGGTCCTTGAGATAGGCCACGCTGTTCTGGTATTTCTTCTTCGGCACACCGGTGGCCCGGGCGCGGATGTTCTCGTCCGGGTCGTAGGCCAGGTCGCCCACCCCGATGACCCACGACTCGTGGCCCATGTTGATCGCGGCCACCGCCAGCCGGCTGGTGGTGTAGCCGCTCTGCTCGGTCATGATGTCGTTGACGACGAATCCAATCTTCATTTTTATTTCCTTTCCACAAGATCTGTGACCGAAAGACCGTCCCGCAATTTTGCCAGACGTGCCGCGGTTTCGGGCCGGTTCATGAATTCGGGTTCCAGCGGGGGCCGGCGCAGCACTCCGCGGAGCGAAAGTTCCCTGACGATGGGGATGTGATCGGCGGCAATCTTGCCCAGGTAGAGCGGGGCCAGTTCACCGCCCCTGGCCAGGTGCCCCAGAAGCTCCGCCAGGCCGCGGAGATAGATGGCGTCCTTGGTCAACCCGCCGCCGCGGTGTACCCGCATCACCAGGGTGAAGGCGGCGCGCTGCTCGATTTTCTGTCCGTCATGGATCGTGCGGAAGTTTTCGACGAAATCCGCGCCATCCACCATCTGCTTCACCGCCAGCACCCGGGCGGCCAGCAGCCGCAGCCGCGGGCGGCTCAACCCGCCCACCAGATACTCGGCCAGCACGGCCAGGCCTTCCTGCAGCGCCTCATACCCCGCGAGGCCGGCGCTGAGCAAGCGCAGCGGCTGGGCCCGGCCGTTGAACCAGGTCAGCGAGTGGGTGCCGATCTCGTGCTGCAGCAGCGCATCGGCCCGGGGCACCGGGATGCTGGTCCCGGCACCGATGAGCAGCGAACCATGGGAGACCATCAGGCCGCTGCCCATGTCCCGGCGGACCGCCACCCCGGCCGTGAACCTGGGCCACTTCTCGCGGTAGCGGGCAATCTCCTCCCGGGCCAGGAGGGCGAAGGCCTCGGCGTCCAGTCGTCCGCCGCCGGCGTCATCCCGCGCCCTCGGCGGAAACCTGTCGAGTACCTCGGCGGCCAGGGCGCCCAGCCCGTTGTCCACCTGGCCATAGAGCTGCAATCCGCCATAACGGAAACGGGCGGTGTCCAGGTCGCAGAGCATAGTGATCTGCCGGTCCAACTCGTCCTGCTTCTGGCGGAAGATCCGGGACAGCGTCGAGTCCTCCACCCGTTCCAGCGGGATGTCGTAGAGCCGGCGCTTGAGCGCCGCCGGGTCCACCGGCACCGGCCGGTAGCGAAAGAGTGGAGCCCGCTGAAAACGGTTTCGCTGAAAACGGTTCCAGGCCTTCGCAGCGTTGACCGGCGTGGCCTGGAGCAGCAGGTCGAACTGCTCGGCCACCTCGGCCAGCAGCCGGTCCACCTGCCAGACCGCCTTGACCACGGCGTGCCGGCCCAGCACGTGGAAGTATCTCGGGCGGTGGGATGTGCAGGAGTGGGAAAACTCGAAGAAGGCTCGCTGCAGCGCCCGGCTCAACTGGCGGCACAGGGCACGGAGCAGCAGCGGGTATTCCAGCCCGCTCTCCTGGTCACGGTAAACCGGGTTCACCTCGAGGACCAGCTGGCGGCAATTCAGTGCCGCGGCGTCGGCCGCGGGGATCAGCGGCGTGAGACGCCCCGAGGCGACAGTTCGCGAACGCACTACCTCGACCAGGGCCCGGCGCTTCTGCAGCCGGATCAGTCCCAGCGACTTCTCCAGAACGGTCACCAGTCCGTCGAGACTCTCGTCGCGCGGAGTACGGAGCCGGAAGGCCGGCACCGGCCCGCTTTCGTCGTCGAGGCCGAAGCTCCCTGCGGATACGGCCCGGACCTCCAGTACGAGGAAGGCGCCGAACAACGGGCTCAGAGTCCGCACCACCTGGCCGGCCAGTGCCTCGAGCCCCGGCCGCTGGCCGGCCGAGGCGGATCCGATGAGATACGAGGCCTCGGTGGTCACCAGCCGCGCCGTCCCCTGGTCGGCCCCCTTCTTCGGCCGGCGGTAGAGGCAGAGAAAGGGGAGCTGGCGGTCGATGTGCAGCCTCCCGCCATCGGGCAGACTGCGGCGGACCTGCTTGTTCTCGGCCAGACGCCGGCCCGCCTGGGCCACCATCCGGTCGGTAATGGTCTCGGGGGTCGCTGCCATGCGGCTACATCCGCTCCAGTTCGCTGGTCACGCCGGGGACGGTGGAGCGCAGGGCATCGCCCACTGCCGCCAGCAGAGCCGGGTCCGGCTGGCCGGTCCACTCGTTCATATAGAATTTCTTGAATTCGATGGCGATGGAGCAGCCGGTGCGCGGAAACGTTTCGTGAACCCAGCCGGAGAACCGGGCGCCGCGAAACTTCACGTTCTCCCGCACGTCCAGGCCGCCCCCGGGAAAGGGGAACGCGCGCAGGTCGGCAATGAAATGATCCACCAGCGGCGCCCAGAAGCGGCGGTCCATGCTCCCGGTGCCCAGGTTGACCTGGGGGTTAGCCAGTGGGTCGTCCGGCGCGGCATCGGGGCCGCCGCGGCGGTGGTTGTAACTGTGCAGGTCGAAGACCATGAACCGGCCATGCTGCCGCGCCATCTCCGAGAAGAGCCGTTCCATGGCGCGATAGAACGCGTCGTAACCGGCCAGGGACCGCTCTGCCACGTCGGCCGGCAGTTCCCCCTTCCAGACCTTGAGGCCCCAGGCGTCCTCTGGCGTGCGGTAGACCGCCTTGTCCCGGGGCCGGTTCAGATCCACCTCGAAGCGCGAGTGGAGGCCGATGATCCGGGTGGGGCAGATGGGGGTCCACTGGCCGGTGAATGGGTCTTCCTCCCGCAGGCGGTCGGTCTCGGAGAGGCTCATCTCCCGCTCCACTTCGGGGCGCAGTTCGTGGCCGTCGTGGATCGCCGCGGCGGCCACCGGCCCCTCCCCCTGCTGCAGCGACCAGATGGTACTGGTCATGGTCATTTCCTCCGCGCGCAGGAACGGTCACTACGCCCACCGACAGTTCACCGGTGAGACCGGACCTCACCGGTGGAATTGAACCCGTATTTCAGACGTCTAGCGATACCACGGAAGGAAATCCGTCCGATGCACGGACTCTGATACAGTATCACGGCAGGAGAATGCAACAAAAAAAGATGTTGTGTGCAGGTCCGCCCGGAACTCCGGCCGCGATGGGGAATGCCCCTCAGTCCCCCCAGCGGGCGCGGAAGCCGCGGGTGTCGGTGTGGACGAAGGGACCGTGGTTGCGGGTCTTTTTGTAGCGCCCCAGGCCGCCGGTGAACGGCTCGTACCACGACTGGCCGAACATGCCGTCGATGATATCGTAGATCACCGCCGCGTCGTGGTAGTCAATGGTCCCGTCACCGTTGAGATCGTCCATGTTGCCGTCGGAGGGCCGTTCGTCGATGAAGATGTCGGCGGCATCGCCCCACTGGTGGCGGCTGTACTTAACGTTGCCGATCTCGTGGTTGTAGGCCGGTGTGCGGTAGCCGCTGAGGACGGCGAACGTGCGTGCCGGGTAGCCACCCCGGTTCACCGCATCGAGGACCAGCTCCAGTTTGAGCAGCAGCCGCACGCGAAGAGCCACGTATTTCGGATATCCCCCATTCTGCTTGCAGAGGAACTGCTTCAACCGGAAGTGCGGGGCGATCAGCGTCTCCTCGTTCCCGGGAGTCACTTCCACCAGCCCGGCCGGCGCCCGGTAGATCGGCAGCTGGCGCAGGGGGATCGACGGGTATTCGCCGATGCGGTAGCCGTTGAGCATGCCGCCCTTCACCCGGGCCAGCGGCACCATGACAAAGGCGTTGAGCGTCATCGTCCGGCCGGAGGGTGAACCGGTGATCGTCAGCCGGGTCAGGCCGGGTTCATCGCCGGGTTTCCAGCGCCACTTCCGTTTCGACTTCGCTTCCACCCGGCCGCTCTCCGCCGTGAGAGCGAAACTCGCGTCGCCGCCGCTGTCATGCACCTCGAGGGTCACCTCTTTTCCCGGCATCACGTACACGCCGAACACCCGGTAGGGGATCCGCTCCTCGCCGAACCCGAGGGTGAACCCGGCCCGCTCGGCGGGAAACGCCGGCGGCGGTTCCGCGGCGCGCGACACGGCCCACGGCATGGCCAGGGCGGCCGCGAGGAGCAGCCCGGGGAACCACCGGACCCTGACCGGGCGCATCGTCATGGCACGGCTCCCGGCGTCGCGCAGGCTGACGACGGCGGCGGTTCGGCCAGCGCCTCATTCAGCGCACCGTCCCGATCGTAGATATCCCGACGGAAGTGGATCTCGCCGTTTTCCTCGGCCCAGGCGGTCCAGTAGAGCAGGTGCACCGGGATCGGCCGGGGCAGGGTCACCGTCTGCTCGCTGGTCGAAGCGGCGGCCGCGGCAATCCTGCCTTGGTCCCAGGCGGAATCTTCGGCCAGCAGGTACAAGGCCAATTCCAATGGCTTTTCGGTGCGGATGCAGCCGGAGCTGAAATCCCGCTGGGGCTGCGAGAAGAGCTCCCGCGACGGCGTGTCGTGGATGTAGACGTCGAACTTGTTGGGGAACATGAACTTCACCCGGCCCAGCGCGTTGAGCGGCCCCGGCTCCTGGCGCAGCCGGTAGGGAAAATTCTTCCGGTTCACGCTGCTCCAGTCCACGGCGGCCGGGTCGATCTCACGGGCGTCGGCGCCCCAGCCCTGTAAAACCCGGATCCCCATCTTGCCGAAATACGCCGGGTCCTTGCGGATCTCGGGCAGTTTGTCCTCCACCGCCAGTTTGTGCGGCACGTTCCATGAGGGGCTGAACACCAGGTAGGTCATCGTGGCGCTGAACACCGGAGTCCGGCGGAATGGTCGGCCGACAATGGCCCGCATGTTGAGCACCGAACGGTTGTCCTCCACAACGTCCAGCTCGAAGTTGGCGATGTTGACCAGGATGTGGCGCCGGCCCAGGTCCAGGGGCAGCCAGCGCCAGCGCTCCATGTTGTTCACCAGTTGCTCTATCCGATGCTCCACCGGTATGTTGAGCGCCTCGATGGTCTTCGGGCCCACCACGCCGTCGGCGGCCAGGCCGTGCCGCCGCTGGAACCGGCGCACCGCCGCGTCCAGGTCATCGTCAAAGAGATCCCGCTCCGCCGCCGCGGCATCGAGGTCACCCGAGGCCGCCAGCCGTGCGGTGAGCAGCCGCACCCGCTGGCCCACAGCCCCGCTCTCCAGTTTTTCCCCGCCGGGCACCGCCGACCACCCTCCGGCGGCGGCCACGCCGCGGTAGCGGGCCAGCGCCTGCCGCATGAACCCGTACCCCGGATGGACGGGCCGCAGGGATTCCAGCGCGGCCGCCACACCGGTGCCCACCAGCGCCTGCTCCAGCACAGCACCCAGGTCGCCCTCCCTCCGGCTGGCATTCCACTGGGGGTCCACCGTTTCCGGGTCGAGCCTGCCGGACAGCAGGTGCGCGCCGTAGACCAGAAAGGAATCGGTGAGCAGCAGGTCGAGGTCGACCAGCCGGCCGGAATGGAGCGGCTTCCCAGCCTCGCGGTTCGCCCGGACCTCCCCCAGCACCTGTTCGATCCTGTCCAGGTGGTAGTCGGCGGGGTTGAGCCCGTCATCGGTCGCCCCGCGGATCGCGGCCGCCATCGCCTCGGCCCGCGGGCCCGGGCCGTTGTCCCCGGACCAGGCGGGGCGAAAACCGCGCCGTTCGTAGAACATCGGCAAAACCCGGCAGGCGTGGATCAGTTCGCTGCCCACCTCGATTCGCGGCGGTGTTCCCGCCGCTTCGATCCGCGCCCGCAACTGCTCGTCCAGTTGCTCGTCCAGCGACAGGCCGAAGGCCGCGACAGCGGCCAGGGTCAGGACCAGGATCATTGCGGCGCCGTGCCTTTTCATTTTCTTTTCTTTTCCTTCAATGTCACCACCACCGCCACGTCGGGCCACTGGCCGCCCACCGGCTGGATCGACGGCGGGGCAATGATCTTGCAATAGAGCGTAGTGGTTTCCCTGATCGTGCCGAGGTAGACCGGCGTGGTGAGCAACACCTCGCCGCTCCCGCCTTTTTCTCCGGCCGCCGCGCGAACGCGGACCGACGGCGGGGAAACACGCACATGCTCCACGGCCAGGCCGTCAGGCAGCGCGCCCACCAGTTGCGGCTGCACCGCGTAGTCCAGCTCGCGGATCTCGCCCAGCGTCACCTTGAATGACGGCGGGACGGCGTCGAGCAGGCTGATCCCCCGGGGCAGCGTGACATTGTCCTCGCTGATCACCACGGTCTGGGTCCCGGGCAGGGCCCCGGAGAGGTCCACCGTCACCTGCAGGCGGAAGGGATCGAGCCGTTCCAGTTCGCTCATCGGCCCGGCCAGGTGCAGCCGGGCCTCGACACGCTTCTCGCCGCCCAGCGCCAGGTGGGCCGGAAGGGCGATGTATTCGATGGGTGCGGTCAGGGCCCGCTCGCGCACCTGGTACTGGTCGAGCACCACCGCGGACCAGAAAAAGACGGCAAGGACCAGCGCCCCGGCCAGCGAGACCACCAGGTTCCGCGTCCCCCCCTCTTCCGGGCCCACCGGCAGCACCACCAGCGCCCGGTTCCAGTGGGTCAGCAGTTCGGCTTCGACGTCATCGCGGTTCTCGACAACCCGGCCCCGGCCGCCGCTGAACAGCATCACCGTCCCCCGCTCCTCCGAGATCACCGCCACCAGGGCATCGGTCACCTCGGTCAGACCGGCCGCGGCATGGTGCCGGGTGCCGAGGGTTTCGGGGACCCGCCCCGAGCGGGACATGGGGAGCCGGACCCCCAGCGCGGAGAGCCGGCCGTTCTCCACGATCACCGCCCCGTCGTGGCCCGGTGAGTGGGCGTCGAAGATGCTCTGCAGCAGGGTCATGCTGACCTGGCCGTCCACCGCCTGCCCGCCGTGAATCCACTCGGCGATCGACTCGCGGCCCGGCAGGACCAGGATCGCCCCCACCCGCTCTTCGGCCAGGGCGAAAGCCGCTTCGGCGAGGGTCCCGGCCAGCCCGCCCCCCCGCTCGGCCCGGCGCTGGCGGTGCAGCGACGCCGCCCGCTCGAAGATCTTGCGTATCTCGGGCTGGAAGATGACGATCAGCGCCACCATGGCCACCGGGCTGAGGGTGGAGAAGATCCACTCCAGCCCGCGCAGCTGCAGCAGGCTGGCCGCGAAAAAAACCGCGGCGGCGAGGAGGATCCCGGCGAGGATCTTCCAGGTCCCCAGACGGCGGAAGGTCCGGTAGGTGAGGAACATGGCCAGGGCGATCAGCAGGATGTCCAGGGCCTCCCGCCAGCCGAAAACTTCCATGAATGTCCGCATGGAGAGCAGCGTGGTTTCCATGGTCCCGTTCTAACGGGCCGCCAGGCCCGTCCCTCCGCATGTGTGAAATACACCCCGGCCAAAGAGCTACGACGGGAGCTCCGGCCTCGTCTATCCCGTATTGCGGCAACCGGGGCTACCCCACGGAAGGCCCCCCGGCCCCCGGCTTGCCCTCGCGGGCGTTGTCGAAGAACCGCTGGGTCGGGTAGGCGAAATCGATGTCATCACATTCCCCGAAGGCGGCCAGGATATCCTCCCAGATCGTTCCCGCGGACGAGCGGCGCTTGCGCGGCTCGCAGAGGTAGCGCAGGGTCAGGGTCACCCCATGGTCGGCCACCGAGGTCCAGACGATGGGGGTCAGATACTCGAAGAAGATCAGGTATTTTTTGGCTGCCCGGCGGATCTCCTCCTTTGCCTGCTCGGTCTTCACCGCCGTGTGACGGTCGCCGATCTCCTGGATCAGCTTCTTCGCCTTCCGCCAGTCGCTCTCGAAGGTCACGGTCACCGCGATCTCGTTCCAGATGATGTTGAACCCCTGGGTGAAGTTGGAGAGCGACTGCTTGAAGACCCAGCCGTTGGGGATGTGGATGATCCGGCCGGTGCTCTGGTCGGCATCGACCCAGTTGCCGATCTCCAGCAGAGTGAACTGGAACAGCCTGACGTCGATCACGTCGCCGGCGTGACCGTTGATATCCACCCGGTCCCCCACCTCGAACGGTTTGCGCACCGCGATGAAGATCCAGCCGGCGAAGTTGGCCAGCAGGTCCTGCAGGGCGATGGCCAGGCCGGCGCTGAAGATGGCGAGGTAGGCGGCCAGACCGGTCTGCTGGCCCAGCCAGACCCGCCAGAGGGTCACCAGCAAGGCAAACCCCAGGAGATATTTCACCGTCTTGAGAAAGATGTACTGCCGGGTGAGCTCCTGGTGCCCGTGGCGAACCGCGTAGCTGAAGGACTTGCGCAGCAACAGGTACACGAGAATGGCGATCAGCGTGAAAACAAATTTCTGCTGCAGCTGGAGATTGATTCCCAGCAGTTCCGAGATGCCGAGCGAGAGATCCTCGAGCGCTTGAAGCATGGGGTGATACCTCAATCCACTATAGACAACTTCAACAAGGGAGCACAAGGCGCGTGAGCTTCCAGGAGGGGCGGATCCACCAAAACAGCCTTGACAGGACAACTCCGCTGGGTTCTCATTCCAGTGATCCCTTTTGCACTCCACTCACTCGGAGAACTGAACCACCGGCAATTCCCGGGAGACTTCCTTCCCGGTGACCGCGAGAAACAGTTCACCCCTGTCGGCCCATCAGGACGGGTCGGCACTATCAGGAATCGGTCGATGATTATCTGGCTCTGGATCGGATTTGTCGCGTTCGTGCTTTTCCTGCTGGCGCTGGACCTGGGGGTGTTCAACCGCAAGGCACACGTGGTCTCTGCCGGCGAGGCGCTGGGCTGGACAGCTCTGTGGGTCGCGCTGGCCCTGCTCTTCAACGTCGCGATCTACTACCTCTACGAACACCACTGGCTCGGGGTTGGCCTGGATATCGGCCACCCTCTGGAAGGACGCCAGGCGGCCCTGCAGTTCTTTACCGGCTACCTCATCGAAAAATCGCTGAGCCTCGACAACATCTTCGTCATCGCGCTCATCTTCACCTACTTCCGCGTACCCCTGCGATACCAGCACCGGCTGCTCTTCTGGGGCGTTCTCGGTGCGCTGGTCCTTCGCGGGCTGATGATCGTCGCCGGCGTGGCGCTGATCAACCGCTTCAGCTGGATGATTTACGTTTTCGGCGGTCTGCTGCTGGTGACCGCGGTGAAGATGCTGGTGGCCCGCCACGACAACCTGGCAACGGAAAGCAACCCGCTGGTCCGGCTGACCCGCCGGTTCTACCCGGTCACCGACGATATCGAGAGCGGGAGGTTCTTCACCAGGGTGGACGGTCGCAAGGCCGTGACGCCGCTGTTTCTCGCCCTGATGGTGATCGAGAGCACCGACATCCTCTTCGCCGTGGACTCCATCCCCGCCATCTTCGCCGTCACCCGGGACCCGTTCATCATTTTCACGTCCAACGTCTTCGCCATTCTCGGGCTGCGCTCGCTCTACTTCGTTCTCGCCGCGGCGCTGGAGCGCTTCCGCTACCTCAAGATGAGCCTGGCCTTCATCCTCGCCTTTGTCGGGGTGAAAATGATCCTCGCCCACCACCACCCGATCCCGACCTTCGTCTCCCTGACGGTCATCGCCGGGATCCTGCTGGTGGGTGTCGCCGCCTCCATGCTGCACGGCCACCGGGATCCGGCCGCCCTGGTCTCACCCGTGGTCAACGAAATGGAGCAGATCCTGCGGTTGACCGTCCAGCGTGTCAAACGCATGGTCATCCTGGTGGTGGGGAGCACGGTGATCCTCCTCGGCGCGGCGCTCCTGGTTCTGCCCGGCCCGGGCCTGCTGGTCATCTTCTTCGGCATCGCCATCCTCGCCACCGAATTTTTCTGGGCTCGCCGGCTCCTGCGGCGGGTGCGCCGGGAGACGTCGAGGCTGGCGGAGAAGTCAAAGCGGACGCTGGGGATGGGAAACGATGATCCGCCACCGCCAAATTAATGGTTTATTCAATCTCCCGGCTGGAAACCCCGGGGATAGGTCACGCTGACCTTGCGCAACTCCCGGGCAAAGGGGATGTCCACCAGGCGGTAGAACTGCAGCTTCTCCGGCTCGTAGGCCGCCTCATAGAGCTCGATATCGGCGTAGGCACGGCCCGCCTCGGCCGTCCGGTCGACGAAGCGCCCGTCGGTGACCGCTTCGAACCAGCCTTGGCCGTCATCCCGAAAGCGAAGCTCGCCGGCATACAGCCAGTCGTAGTAAGCTTGCCGCTCGTTGGCCACCCGTAATTTGAACGGTTTGAGGTTCTTCAGGCTGTAGGCGATGTAGTACTTCACGCCGATCACTTCCGGCTTGAAATCCCCATCGATGTCGAACACGTCGTAGTGGTATGACTTGTTGCGGTAGTTGTCGATCTGATACAGGCGTTCGGTTTCCGAGGGGAAGATCTGCCGCAGTTCCAGGATGTGGCCCCCATTGACATGGGTGCAGCCGTGCGACATGGGACCACGGGAAAGGAGCCAGAGGAGGGGAAACTTCTTTCCGGACCGGCTTCCCTCGGAGACGGCCTTCCACGACGCGGGGAGGAACGGGTTGCGGCTGACGGTTACTCGCCACCAGAGCGTGTGGAACGAGTTGTGCATCGTCTTCCCCACGTGCATGTAAGGGATCCAGGGAAAGTAGCCGTAGGAGATCTTGGTCGGGATGTGGTCCACCGTCTTGGTCCGCTGGTGAGTGGTCAGCGCCCGCCGGCCCGGGCACGGGTAGAGCGGGATCTGCTTCCCCTTGTAGTTGGTGAACTCGTTGAGCGTGCCGATGGGGTAGATGGCGGTGAACTCGTAAAAGTGGAAGTCCTCTCCTTCCACCGGGTAGATACCGCCGGAGAGATCGTCCAGCAGGTCGAGATAGAGCGGCCGCAGGCCTTCGATCGGCCGGGGGCCGCCCGTGGGATCGCCTGCCGCCGCCTGGATCAGCGCATCGAGCTTTCCGGCCTGCCCGGAATTCAGCGTGGCCGTGAACAACCGGGTGGGGAGCATCAGCCCGGCCAGTTCGAGACGGCGCCGTCGTTTGAGCGGCTTGAGGTCTTCCGCCGTAAGGCCGGCGACCCAGCGGCTGATCACCGTTTCCACCGGCATGCGGATCTCGAACACCCGGCCGGGGTTCAGATCACGAAGCAGAGCAAGATTGCGGGTCCTGACCTCCCGGTCGGGCAGCCCGGCTTCCTCGCCCACCAACCGTTCCAGGCCGTGCCGGCGGATCGTTTCCTCGAAGGCCTCGAACCCGCGGTTCTGGGTCAGAACCAGCTTGCCCTCGTCGATCAGCCGCCGGTAGACCCGGTAGCGGTGATACAGGTCGCGGGCGTAGGCCTGGATCGCCTCGTCGGAGAGCACGGTGGTCAGGCGGAGCTGGTTGCCCCGGCCCACGTGGAGGTGGATCCGGCGCGGTTCCTGGCAGCGCGGGGCGAA
>JAQAZP010000262.1:0-11484 GCA_032127265.1 Acidobacteriota bacterium | reverse complement strand
GAGCATGTCATCAGCTGCGGTTCAGAATGTCACTGGCCACGTGGATGCTTTTTTGCCCCTGAGCCCTGATTTTCTGTGCCGCTTCCACCAGATTCCACTTCTCTTTTCGCAGACTGAACAGTTTGATCAACATCGGCAGATTCACGCCGGTGATGATCTCCACCTTGTCGGCTTCAAGGAAGGAGAGACTCAGATTGGTCGGGGTTCCGCCGAACATGTCGGTGAGGATCAGGACACCATAGCCCTCGCTGACCTTTTCTATGCCCTGCAGAATCGCCTTCCGTGCCATGCCAACCTCATCGTTCCATCCGATGGAGATGGCCTCGATACCGTTAAAATCCTCGCCGATGATCATTCTCGCGGCTTTCACCAGCTCGTCGGCAAGGTTTCCATGAGTAACAACAAGAATTCCAAACATGGTCGTCTATCCTCGGTCCGGTCTGTGGTGCGACGCGGATCGCTCGTTCACGTTTCCCATACGCAGGTCTATTCTACCGCCTTCAGACGGGATCTCGCAAACGTTTCGAATTCACGGTCTCTGTTGCCAGGCGGACCTGTTCAACGGGGGCGGCCCCGGCGCAGCAAGTTCTCATCCAGGCGGTCCACCAGTTCCTGAGCCCGGTTCACTCCCTTCAACTTGAGCAGGTGATTCCGGACTCCCACCTCGATGAGATTGGAGATATTGCGCCCCGGGGCGACCGGCATCAGCAGAACAGGAATCTCCACACCCAGGATCTCCCGGCGAAATTCCTCCACTCCCAGGCGGTCATACGCCTGACCGGTCTTCCACTTGTCCAGGGAGACCATCAGTTCCACCGTTTTGGATCGCCTGACGGAGGTGACCCCGAACAGTTCCTCAATGTTGATCACCCCCATGCCGCGAACTTCCATCAGGTGGCGCAGCGGTTCGGGACTGGTGCCTTCCAGCACGGAATCGGGACGCCGCTTGATCAGGATGATGTCGTCGGCAATCAGTCGGTGGCCCCGGGAGATCAGATCCAGCGCACTCTCGCTTTTGCCGATACCACTCTCTCCCACCAGCAGCACACCCAGGCCAAAAATTTCCAAAAGGACACCGTGAATCTGTGCGGTGGGCGCCAGCCGGTCCTCGAGAAAATCGGTCAGCCGCCGAATACAGACCGAACTCACCAGGCGGCTCTGGATAACCGGAACATTGTGCTCATCAGCCAGGCGGAGAAAGCGATCGCAGGCCCGGGAGCGGTGGGTCAGCACGAAAACGGTGATTTCTTCGGAGAAGACCTGGCGCAGCGTTTCCTCCCACCCCTCTGCCCTGCCCTCCAGTGTCTGGAGAAACTCGGACTCGCTGCGGGCCAGAATCTGTACTCTTCCCTTGCGGATGTAGTCTCTTTTCCCAGCAAAGGAGAGGCCGGGTTTCTGGATTCTGCTGTCGGTGATCAAATTCGACAGCCCGCCACGGCCGGCCAGCAGGCTGGCCTCGATGCCCGGAACCTCCTCGCCCAGCAGAGCCTGTACCGGAATGCTTTTTGGTTCAGCAGTGTCGTTGGTCATCAACTGGTGTCCGGGCTCAGCTGTCGGGGTCGATCAGCCCGTGATTTCCATCGTCCGACTTGTATATCACGTTGACCCGTGACGTGTCCGCGTCACGGTAAACAATGAAAGACATGGGAGAGTCGGACAAGCGAAGGGACGCTTCTTCAGTGGTCAGCGGTTTGGCCTCAAAGCGGCGAGAGCGAACCACCCGCGGCTGCAGTTCCGCCTCCCCATCGAGATCGTCCCCCTCCTCGGCGCTGTCTCCGTAAGCTTCCACGCCCTCGCCCTCTTCCCCGGTGGCATAAGCGTTAATTTTTTCCATCATCGCTTCCTTGCCGCCGCGTATCTTTTTACGGTCCCGTACCTTCTCTTTTTGTTTCTTGGCCTGCCGTTCCAGTTTTTCCACCACGGCGCCCACCGAGGCATACATGTCGCTGGTCACTTCGACACCGTTGAGGGAGAAGGGCTTGCCGGTAACGCCGATTTCGGCGATATGCCGGTATTTTTCCACACTGAGCGTGACGTTGATGTCTTGGATCGACGTCCAGTACTTGGTGATTTTCTCCAGTTTCTCGGTCACAAATTGCTTCATCGCGTTGCTGACGTCCATCTGCCTTCCGGTGAAATGGATGCGCATGTCTTTCATGTTTTCCCCCGTTGCCTGGACATGGGACTCCTTGGGGAGCCAACAACAAAAATGGGCACGTCATGCCGTTGGTGAGCTCCGGCATTCCCTACCCCGCGGGAACAGGACCTGAACCGTTTACCTATAGTAATTGTCGGCGATGAGTGGACGATGGTATTTTCATCTCCTCCCGGTATTTGGCCACGGTTCTGCGGGCAATTTCAAGGCCCTCCTTTTTGAGCAGTTTTACTATTGCTGAGTCGCTCAGCGGCTTTTCAGCGTTCTCCCCGTTTACGAGGTCCCGGATTTTACCCTTGACGCTGAGCGAAGAAACGTCGCTGCCGCCATCGGAACTGATGCCGCTGTGGAAGAAATAGCGCATTTCGAAGACGCCGCGGGGAGTGTGCATATACTTGTTGGACACCACCCGGCTCACCGTGGACTCATGCATCTGGATGTCCTCGGCCACATCGCGCAGGACCAGGGGCTTCATGTGGTGGATGCCATGATCGAGAAACGCCCGTTGGTGTTTGATCACGCTTTCCGCCACCTTGTAGATTGTTCGTTGGCGCTGCTCCAGGCTTTTGATCAGCCAGAGGGCCGAACGGAACTTGTCGCGGATATAGTTCTTGGTGTCCGCGTTGTTCTCGTTGCCCTTTTCCAGCATCTTGCGGTAGTAGGGGCTCAGCTTCAGTCTGGGCAAGCCGTCTTCGTTGAGCACCACGATGTATTCATCATCCACCTTGACCACGTGGATGTCGGGAACCACGTACTGCGAGCTGACATCGTTGTATTTCAACCCCGGCCGCGGATCGAGATGGCGAATGATATCAAGATAACGGCCCACCTCCTCCAGTGAACAATCGAGCTTGGACGCAATCTCCTTGTAGCGCCGTTTTTGCAGCAGGTCGAGGTGCTCCCGCACGATGGTCTCCACCGCGGTGCCCAGGGCATCCACCGCCTTGAGCTGCAGAAGCAGGCATTCCTGGAGGTTGCGTGCCGCCACACCGGCCGGGTCGAACGATTGCACCAGGTCGATGGCCTGGGATACCAGGCTGTCGTTGAAGTCGCCCATGGTCTGCAGTTCCTCGTCACTGGCCATCAGCATCCCGTCTTCGTTGAGATTGCCGATAACCGCTTCGCCGGCCCGGCGCAACGCTTCATCAGCCTGTGAAACGCCCAGTTGCCACTGCAGGTGGTCGGTGAGATTCGGTGGTTTTTGCAGGAAGTTCTCGTATGAAGGCAGTTCGCGGATTTCTGACATTCCCTGGAAGGAGCGGGGCCCGCCGGCCGGATCGAGATAGTCCTGGAAATAGGAATCGATGTCGATCTCGCTGAAAGAATCTTCCTTGACGCTTTCCCCGGCGGGTGCGTTTTCGGTTTCCAGGCTTTCGGTGCTGCCCGGCTCCTCCGAGGTGCCGGGCAACTCGTTGGCTGCTTCCTCGAGAACCGGGTTCTCCACCAGTTCCTGGGTCAGGACGTCCTGCAGTTCCAGGCGGTTCAACTGCAGCAGCTTGATCGCCTGCTGCAGCGAGGGAGTCATGATCAGCTTCTGGGTGAGCTTGAGGGACAAGCTCAGTCGTTGGTCAAACGCCATCTGAATTCGCCTCAACAGCCATACATCACCACGTGGTCATGACGGTTCAATCACCGGAATCTGCTGTAAACCGTTTCGGTCGAACAGGCCCGAAAGATTAGCCCCGGGCTCATATTCCGGCCGTCAATTCAAGCGAAAATGCTCGCCGAGATAGATCCGCCGCACCTCTTCGTCCTCCGCCAGTTCCGACGGGGATCCGGTGCGAAAGATCTCGCCCTCCTTGATGATATATGCACGATCCGTAATCTGTAGTGTCTCACGCACGTTGTGGTCCGTGATCAGGATGCCGATCCCCTTTCCCCGCAGATGGAGAATCAGTTTCTGAATTTCCAGTACCGCTTTGGGGTCGATGCCGGCAAAGGGCTCGTCAAGCAGAATGAAGTACGGGGAGATGACAAGGGAACGGCTGATTTCCACCCGCCGGCGTTCGCCCCCGGAAAGGGAGTAGGCCTTGTGCTTTGCCAGGTGGGACACACCCAGTTCCTTGAGCAGTTCGTCCAACCGCCGGGCCCGATCCACCGAGGTCATCCGCATGGATTCAAGGATGGCCAGCAGGTTCTCCTCCACGGTCAGTTTGCGGAAGATGGAGGCCTCCTGGGGAAGATAGCTGATGCCGCTTTTGGCCCGGAGATACATGGGCAGCGAGGTGATATCCTTGCCGTCGAGGAAGACCTGTCCGCTGTTGGGTCTGATCAGACCGAGGATAATGTAGAAGGTGGTGGTCTTGCCCGCTCCGTTGGGACCGAGCAGCCCCACGATCTCGCCCTTACGCACCTCGATGGAGACGCGGTTGACCACCTGGCGGCCCCGGTAGGACTTGACCAGCGCGTCCGTACTCAGGCAGTGCTCGGAGGAACCGTTAGTGGACATTTATTGCGAACTGCTCCTTCCGGCAGGACCGCTACCAGCCGATCTTGTCGAGGCGGCACTGCCGCTGCGGGCTCCGCGAGCGGGAGCACTGTTTGCGGAATGGACTCCGTTGACCGAGGACGCTCCGGCATGCAGCAGAATCAAGGTCACCTCATTTTCGTTTGCGCGGTTCAAAATCTTACCATCGGTCAAATGGTAAGTCAAAGTTGTACCCTGGGCTGAGCCGCTACGCGGGTCCACGATAGTGGCCACGGTATCCAGACCCACTACCACCGCCACCTGCTCTCCAGGATAGTACAGAATCCGCTCGCCGGTGGCGCTGCGCCCGCCAGGCTGGCTGATGCTCACCTGGGGCACCTGGGGCCGCCGCGAAACTGCCGCGCGGCCATCCTCAGTGCTCCCGCCGGCAGCAGGGCCCAGGTCAGCGCTGCTTTCCGCCTCGCCGCCCAGCGGCGGATTTTCCGATGGGCCGGCGGGCATGGTCTCACCACCTGCCGGGGTTTCGCCCACCGGTGCCATGGGGGGGCCGGAGCCCCTCAGGCTTCGGGCCTGGCTGTCGAAACCGGTAACCAGGTGATCCGACCCGCTGCGGCCGGGAAGGACAACGTCTGGAATCACCGCCCCGGCGGCCGATGCGATGATGTACAGTACTCGGTTTTCCTCCTGGTCCAGCTGAACCTCCATGTGGTCGGCGGTCAACCTGGTCTTGTGCTTGCGGACACTTACCCGTTCGTCGAGGATGATAAAGCGGCCCTGGTCATCATAGGTCAGTTCCTGGCAGGTGATCTGCAACGGCGCCGTGGGATCGAACGCTTCACCGTCCGCGGGATCCTGTTCACTGGTTTGGCCCTCGGGAACTGATTCGTCCCGGGTGGTGAGCGGCAGGCTTTTTGCCAGCTGTTCCACGGCGGGCAGTGCCGTTTCCACCTCCTGCTCAACGGTATCCACATTCTCGGCCACGGCCGGCGGGTGGATGATCAGCGAGACCCGTTCCAGCGCCTCCATGCGCCGGTCGTCGTGATACAGCCACATGTTCCGCGCCGAGAGCACGTTGTCGCCCTTGAGTACCCGAACCGATCCCTGGAAACTGGAGACGCCGGCCTCCAGATCGCTTTGCAGCCGATCGGCGTGGATATAGACCGGTTCCTCGTCACTGCCTTCGCTGAACAAGGCCACGTCGAGACCCTTATCCCCGCCCCGGCCCATGACCTTGACCCAGACATTCTCCTCGGCCTGCAGCAGTTGGCCATCAAGCGAGTAAATCAGGCGTTGGGCCTCCAGTTCCAAGGTGTCGTTCCACAGACGCGGAAGCCGGCCGCTTTCCTCGCCGGAAATGTAGAGTATTTTTTCAACAGCGTCGAAGCTTGCCCGCTCGCCCCGGATCTGTTCTGGCCACCTGGTGCAGAGCACACCACCGGATATCTCGGCGGCCATGAGATCCTGCTGCCTGGAATCGAACCGTGCGTTCAGGGTCTCGCCGGTCAGACGAACCTCCTCCGGACCTCCGTCATCGATGCGCAACAGGCAGCCGCCCTGAGCGTGGAAGCTGTCCAGTCGATTGGGAAGGCCGTCTGATCTGAATCGAAAAACCAAACGCTCACCCTCGAGTTGGCGTATTTCGCTGGAGGACGCACCGTCAGCGGACGGCGGATAGAGGCGAAGTACGGCCTTCTGCTTCCCGGTCCCCCGGGCCACCAGGTATTCCAGCCGGACCGTCTCGGTGGCCTCCCGGGGGAAAAACACTTCCAGCTGCCGGGCGTGGAGTGTTTTCCGGCCCGGATCCCCGCCCAGGGCGAACACGCCGCCGGCCCCCTCCCCGGTGGGTACGGAATCGACGGCTGGATCAGCGGGCTGGCCCGTATCCCCGTCGAGTTCGGCCATGGCCAGAGCCACATCCCCGAATGCCGAGATATGAAGGATCCGGCGGCCTGCTTCGTCAAACTCGATGCGCAGGGTTTGGCAGCGCAGGCTCAACCGGCCCTGTTCCAGGCTCACCCCGCGGGCGAGGTAGGCCAGGCCCGATTTCCTGATAAATTTCAGGAAACCGGCACGCACGGCAATCGGCTCGGCTTCTGATCCCTCCTCGGCAAAAATGGTCATATCCACTTTTGCGGGGAGTTGAAGTTCCTGGGAGTCTTTATTCGTGTTGTATATGAAACCAAGCGAGCTTCCCCGAAGCCGGCTGTGGGAAAATTCCACGGGTTTGTTGCCGGTCACCATGCCGGAAGTCTGGTCGTGAAGGGCGGACTCCGTATTGATCGTCATTCCCTGGCCATCGCTGATCTGGACGTTTTGCCAGAGAAAGGAGTCTCCTTTCTCCGGGTCGTGCCGGCCGAAATCGCTCCGCACAGCCATTCCATCCGTGCCGCGGGTGAGGTGGAAATCCTCGAGGACATTGATTCCGTCCTGGTAGTTCACCATTTCCCGAGCGCTTATCTCGCTCTCCAGCTCCTCTTTCTCGTAGTTTTTCTGGTTGAATTCCTTCTGGATCAGCTGTTCACCGCCCACCAGCCGCCGCAGGTCCTCGTCGGCAGTACTGTCCGAGATGGTCTTGCCGGTGCGGTAACTCTTGAACACCACCCCGACGAATACCACCAGGATCACCAACATCAGTATTCGCAGAAACTTGACTCGTTTCATCAGACTGATCCGCGCAGCGGGCCCCGCCGGCCCGGGTTGATTCAAATCCCGTACCACTATCGTATGAAAGTACTATTATTGATTCACAGAGGGCTGTCAATCGGAAAAGCGGCTCAGCGGCGATATCACTCTATCTGACCAGTTGCCGGGCGGATGTCGGCAATGTTGAGACGGACATAATCCCGGCCGCCCCAACGATTAAGCTCAAGTTTGGCCAGCAGGTCCATGGAAGCGGAGCCGCCGGCCAGGACGGGTTGCATGTGTCCGGCACGCCACCAGATGGCCTCCATGGTCTGTCCCCCGCCCCGCACTTCCAGCTTGAGGTGCCGACCCGTGAGCAGTTTCGGCTCACCGACCAGTTGCAGTCCGCGGACCAGGAGCACAGGCCGGGGGTTGCCCATGCCGCAGGGCTCCATGCGGTTCAACTGCTCGAGCAACGGCCGGTCCAGATCGGCTGGATCCACAACGATGTCGGCCGTGACTTTCGGAACGAGGACCTCCGGGTCGAGTTTTTCACGACAGTATTCAGAGAGTTTTTGCCGCAGCAGGCTGATCTTATCCGCCGCGACGGTGAAACCAGCGGCCATGGCGTGGCCGCCGAAGCGGTCAAGAACATCTCCGCCGGCCCGGTACAGTGCGGTAGTGATATTGAATCCCGGCACGCTGCGGCATGAGCCGTGTCCCACACCGTCGCTGCAGGATATGACCACGGCCGGCCGGTGGTGTGTTTCCACCAGTCTTGAGGCGGCGATTCCGATTACCCCGCGGGGCCAGCCTTCACCGTCCAGCACCAGAATCGGCTCATGTCCCAGCTCGGGATTTTCGCTGACCAGCCGGCCGAGCAACTCCACCAGCTCACCCTCCTGGTGTTGGCGCCGGCTGTTGAGCAGGTCCAGCTGTCGGGCGATCTGCCCGGCCTCCTCACTGTCCGCGGTGAGGAAGAGCCGGGCCGCCGTTTCCGCCGTATCCAGCCGCCCGGCAGCGTTGATTCGTGGGGCGAGGCGGAAACCGATCTGGCCGGCCGTGGGCGCCTGCCCCTCCTCCACCCCGCTGACCCGAAGCAGTTCACGCATCCCCGGGTTCGCCGGCCGCCGCAAATGGTCAAGCCCCAGCTGGACCAGCAGGCGATTTTCATCCCGCAGCGGGACCAGGTCAGCCACCGTTCCCAGCGCGGCCATGGAGCCATAGGCCGCGGCATTGAAGGGACGGTTCAGCCGCTGGTGCAGGGCCTGGGCCAGTTTGAAGGCCAGGCCGGCACTACAGAGCTCCTTGAATGGATAGCCGCAACCCATCTGCAGGGGATTGACCAGGGCATACGCCTCGGGAAGCGCCGGCCCGGGCAGGTGGTGGTCCAGGATCAACACGTCGATACCGCCGGACTTCAGCTGCTTCACCGCCTCCAGATCATTGGTGCCGCAGTCGACGGCGATGAGCAGACCGCAGTCTTGGGCCATGGCCCGCTCCGCCGCGGCCAGGCCCAACCCGTACCCGTCGTCGATGCGGTGAGGAATAATACAGCCGACCTGCCGGAAGCCGTTGAGATCGAGGGTTCTTTTGGTCAATACCGCGGCCGTAACACCGTCAACGTCATAGTCACCGTGAACCAGGATTTTTTCTCCGCTGTCCCGGGCCTCAAGCAGCCGGTCCACCGCCCGGTCCATACCCTTGAGCAGCCATGGGTCGTATAGTTGTTTGGCTGACGGAGCGGCGAGAAAGTCGAGGATCGCGGCTTCGCCGACACATCCACGGGCGTGGAGGATGGCGGCCACCAGGGGATGAACCCCGGTGTTGCGTGCCAGGCCGGCGGTGAGATCGCCGGCGGCGGTTCGTAAAACCCACCTCTTACCGGTGAGTGAGATGGTCTGCCCGGTCATATTTCGGATCCTTCCTGGGTGCCGGGCACGGCCAGCAGAGACTCAGAAACAGGCGGGATCGGGGAGGGAAGGCAAGAGCCCTGGAAAGTCATCACGCCATGTCCAGAAAGGCGCCCATCTTCCGGAATTTCTCGTAGCGCAGGCGGACAAGATCTTCCGGAGGCATTCCCTCGAGACGCAGCAGATCCTGCTCCAGTTGGTGACGGAGTGTGGCGCCCATCAGGCCCGGGTCGGCATGGGCGCCGCCGGATGGTTCAGGGATCACGGTATCCACCAGCCCCAGCTCCTTGAGGTCCGCGGATGTGAACCGCAGGCTTTCGGCAGCTTCCTGGGTCTTTGTCTGGTCTGACCAGAGAATGGCCGCACAGCCTTCGGGAGATATGACCGAGTAGATGGCGAAGTCAAGGATGTTTACCACGTTGCCCACACCCAGGCCCAATGCACCGCCGCTCCCACCCTCACCGGTGACGGTGACGATGATCGGCACCCGGATCTCCGCCATCTCGCGCAGGTTGAAGGCAATGGCTTCAGCCTGGCCCCGCTCTTCGGCTCCGATACCGGGATAGGCACCGGGCGTATCGATGAAAGTGAAGATCGGACGCCCGAACTTTTCGGAGAGCCGCATGATGCGGATCGCTTTACGGTAGCCTTCCGGGCAGGCCATGCCAAAATTTCTGTGGATGTTCTGCTTTGTGCTCCGGCCTTTCTGGTGTCCCACCACGGCCACCGGACGACCGTTGAACGAGGCGAAACCTCCAACGATGGCCGGGTCGTCGGCAAATCGGCGGTCGCCGTGCATCTCGACAAAGTCGTCAAAGATCATCCCCAGGTACTCGAGAGTATTGGGCCGCATGGGATGTCGAGCCACCAGGGCCTTCTGCCACCGGGTGAGCTTGCCGAAAATCTCCTCACGGGTTTTTTTCAGTTTTTGCTGGAGACGTTCCAGCTCCCTGGAACTCTCCTTGCCCGAGAAACTGGAATGATCTTCGATTTCCCGGAGGATATCCCGGATCGGTGCTTCGAAATCGATGGAATCTTTCATCTACAAAACCGTTGCGCCGGAGCGGACCGTGTCGGCGGCTGTTCTGATCATTTCGTTTCAGACTGTTGAAGCAGAACCACTTGCGCGGCAGGAGGTTAACTGATGGACCCTGTTTTGTCAAGGAACGGCTCAGCCCGAGCCCCGACCGCCGCTGTTTCCGAAATGGTTCCCGTTGCCCCGCGAGTTGCTCTGCTGCCAATCGCTGATTCGGATCTGTCCGGGATGGTAGAGCACGCTGCCCGGGCCCAGGATTGCCTCCAGTTGCCGGGTGATCTCTGGTGTGGGTTTGAGGAAATATCCGGTGGACGGGCGCATGGTAACCCGCTGGCCTCCGGACTGCACGAACACGAACTGCACGGGCACTTTGCCGTTGTGACCGGCGAGCAGCAATCGCAAGCGCTCCAGGATGTTCTCACTCAAGCGGTCGAGGCCGATGTTGATGGTCACGGCACGGGCCAGCTGTTCCGGGGCGGTCTCCAGGGGAAAGATCTTCAACGCCAGCAGCCTGATGTTTTCCTCTTCCGCCTCTTCCCGGCCGACTTCCCCCGCCGCGCCCGACCGGTTTTCCGACCGCTCCGTACGGGCCAGAACCATCACCGAGCGGTCCTTCACCAGACTTGACTTGCACTCCTCGAACACCTTGGGGAACACCACCACTTCGTTGCGGCCCTCGAGATCCTCGAGGACAAAGGTGGCCATTGAATCACCCTTACGGGTTTTTTTCTGACTCAGGGCGGAAACGATGCCGCCCATGGCCACCGCCTCCTCGGTATCGGCCACCGCTGACAAGCGGCGGCTGTCGGCGGTGGCGAACCGGTTGAGGATGTCTTCGAACTTCGTCAGCGGGTGCCCGGTGACGAAGTAGCCCAGCAGTTCCTTCTCGTAGCCCAGCAGTTCGCCCTCGGGCCACTCCTCCATGTCGGGCATCTGCTCCGCTTCGTCGGGCCAGTGGGACTCCGATTCTCCGGCATCGTCAAACAGCGAATGCTGGCCTTGCTGGATATCGATCTGACGCCGCTGGCCGGCTTCCATAGCCCGGTCCAGAACGGACCAGAGTTGGGCCCGATTGAAGCCGAACGAATCGAAGCCTCCGCACCTGATCAGGCTTTCCAGCACCCGGCGGTTGTTCAGCCGCAAGTCCACCACCTCGAAGAACTGGAAAAAGGATTTGAAGCGGCCGCCCTCCTTGCGCCGGGCGTCGAGGATCGATTCGATGGCGCTCTCCCCCACGTTCTTCACCGCGGAAAGGCCAAAACGGATCTTGTCCCCGGACACAGAAAAATTCATCTCACTCTCGTTGATGTCCGGGGGCAGGATCCTGATC
>JAQAZP010000261.1:0-3451 GCA_032127265.1 Acidobacteriota bacterium | reverse complement strand
GCCTGGCTGGCCTCCCTCCGTCAAGATTTTGACAGCGCGGAGGCCTTCGCCAGGCGGATGCTGGCCCAGCCGGCCACACGGGCCCAGGGGCAGGAACTGCTGGCCGCCATCGATCGGGAGAGAGCAGGGGTGGACCGGTCGCGGTAAAGTAAAACCGCCACCGGACCTTTTGACTGGATCGTCGACGACCAGCGGGACTTCCACGATTTTATCCACTCGGAGTGGGACCAGGCCACCCTCACGGAGCTGATGGATACCTGGGCGTTCGCGGTGAGAGGTCCAGGGCGAAGACGATGGCCCGGCTCACGTCCACCAGTTTTCGGGCGCTCAACACCGTAATAAGGGCGCCAATTCTTCGCTTGGAAACAGTCTGGATGTGGTCCAGGTTGATGGCGCACTCACGTTTCAGTCCTTCATCCCTCGAAAGGAAGACTTCGCTTGGGATCTCCCGGATGGTTGCAGTGATTGGAGCAATGGTGACTTCGCCCAGGTGGCCGATGATTGACGTGTGGGTCAGGATCAGGACCGGACGCTTCTTGTCCGGGGGATTGAACCTGTACCAGCGTATCTCTCCCCTTCTCATTCGTCCCCCCAGTCCTGCTCGTCTTCCCAGACCAGGAACTCGTCCCGAACCACCGGAAACTTTGCGTAGCCCTGCCTCTGCTTCTGCTCGAGCTGCTGGAGATTGTGTCTGACGATGGCTTCGCGGAGCGCTTCGCGGGTGAAGGCAGATCTTGTCGTCTTGAGCTTTCTGGCGATCCGGTCGACGGCCTCCACCAGTTGCTCATCGAGGGTCATCTGTACGGTCCTCATCGTTCACCTCAGCATGGTTGTGGATCATCATAGCTATATTAATAGCTATGAATTATACTGTCAAGCATGGCATGGCGGGATGAATCAATAATACTGAAAATACGGGTTTCCATGGTCGGGACGTTCCTGAAGAAGAAGCACTGTGGATGCACATCTCCACCTGCTCGCTGGCCGAAACCTTTGACGATGGTCGGGACACCGGCACCCAGGTCTCGAAGATCTACTACGGTCCGTTTCCCTTCAAGGGTGACCTGGACCGTGTTGTCATCACGCTGACCGACCAGGCCGGGGAATTGTGATACATTCAGGGAATAGTGGCATGCCCGAGGGATACGAGAACAACTGGGTCCAGTCAAAAGTTGGCAAGGGCTTTTTCGTCTACCTGCGTTTCTACGGGCCCACCGAGGCCTGCTTCGACAAGTCGTGGAAGATGCCGGACGTCAAGCGGGTGAAGCAGGGTCTTGGTGACAATCCAGCTGAACGGGAGGAACCTATGAAAAGCAGAATTGCCGGAGTTCCCAAAGTGTGCCGGACGATTATACCGGCGATGCTATTTGTCGGTTTCCTCCTCATCGCCGGCAGCTGCGGTGGGGAGCCACCGCAATCAGCCGGTGATGCCGTCACAGCGGTGCCTCCGTCGACCGTCACACAAACTTCCAACGTCAACCTCTCGGCCGACCTTCTGGAGGCCGCTTTCAACGGCGATGCCAACGCGGCGCTGGAGGCTCTGAAACAGGGCGCCGACCCGAACCACGTCAACGAAAACGGCCGCACGGCGCTGATGCTGGCCGCCTTCAACGGACACAGCCAGTGCGTGAGCTACCTGCTGGACGCCGGCGCCGAGGTGGATCTCCGCGACGTGCAGGGCCGCACAGCGTTGATGTTCGCCGCCAGCGGCCCATTCGAGGAAACAGTGCTGATCCTGCTGGAGAACGGGGCTGATCCGCTGGCCGTGGACAACGATGAGCAGTTCACGGCGCTGATGTTCGCCGCATCGGAGGGGCATGCCGGCGTGGTCCGGGCGCTTCTCGAGCACGGTGCCGACCCGGCAGTGGCCGACGTGGACGGCGACACGGCCCTCTCCTTTGCCACCCAGCACGGGCACGCGGAGGTTGTGGGGCTGTTGGAGAATCCGGGAACGGGCCGGTGAGGCCCTTCGAGGGTTTTTCGTGATCGAGGCCAGGACCACGGCCCTCTGGGTTGCGGGTTCCGGTGAGCGGGGGGGGGACGCCGAGTTGCTCAACATCGCCCTCCATGCACACCTCGGTATGGGATTCCATCCACTGATTTGGCGGTGCCGGGGTAAGGTTTGAAGGGGATTTGCCCCGATGGTATTCTTGAATCTCGATATGGTGGGATCGGGAACTGAACGGTCGGAGAATTCGTAACAAAATAGATTAATAGTCTAAGATGACAATCGGACGCCGGGAGCTCGGCGGCCAGGCAGGAGGCGGAAAATGAAGATCAAGTGGCAGTTCATTGCGGTCGCGATTATGCTGATCATCGGTGCGTCCGCTGCCCAGGCCCAGACACAGTTCGAGATTACGCCGTTCTTCGGCTACCAGTTCGGCGGCAACTTCGTCGACCGCTGGAGTTCCGATGACACCATAAGTGCCGATATCGACGAGTCGTCCAACTATGGCCTGCTGATCAACATCGGCGTGATCGAGGGATTCCAGATCGAGATGATGTACAGCCGGCAGGATACCGAGCTGGTGCCCGAACGGCGCCCGCCGGACGGTGGTTTTGTGAACACCGACATGACCCTCGAGTATTACCACGTGGGCGCGCTCTACCAGTGGAAATTCGACAAGGTCTGGCCCTACGTGGCCGGCTCCATGGGAGCCACCCGCTTCAACCCGGACCGCTTCAACAGCGACACCAGGTTCTCGATGAGCGCCGGCGGCGGGGTGAAGCTGATGTTCAACCCGCACTTCGGCCTGCGCTTCGACGGCCGCTTCTACTCCACTTACATCGAGAGCAACGACCAGGATTACTACAGCGATTACTGGGACGAATACTACACGTACAAAGATTCGACCTTTCTGCACCAGTGGAATTTCAAGGGGGGCCTGGTTTTCGCCTTCTGACCCTCAGCGCGGAAAGTTCCGGAAGAGCTTCTGGATCGACTTGCGGATGTCGGCCGGCTGGAGGTCCGACGGGTCGCGGAACTTGCTGGAAAACTGACCCTGCCAGACCAGCTTGTCCTCCTGCCGGTCTTCCATGCTGAGGATCAGGGTCCCCTTCTTCACGGTTTCATGGAAGGTGGCGTTGGAGTAAACGCTGCTCGAGTTCCATACCGGCACCCCGGCAATTCCGACACGGCCCAGATCGTCGGTGCTGCTGCCCACCCGCTTGACGTCCAGGGCCACATGGTATGACACGAGCAGGCTCGCCTCCTCCGGCGCGGCCGCGGTGAAACCCAGGTCGATGAGCTCCCGGTTGATCGCCGCCTTGAGCCGTTCGGCCGCCTTGGGGAAGTCTCGTTCCAGCAGGCGCTTGTCCTCCGGGTCGGTGGCCTTCCAGGCATAGGTCTGGTAGGCCGAGAAATCAGCGGCTTGATCTTGGTTGACCTTCACCTCGTCACAGCCGACGGCGACAAGGGTCAGCAAAACGAGGAGCAGCAGGGCTCCGGTCC
>JAQAZP010000260.1:0-2868 GCA_032127265.1 Acidobacteriota bacterium | reverse complement strand
AATGTCGTCCGGGGTCGCGGTCGACACGTCGGCCTGCACCATTTGCCCCGCCTTCTCCGCGATGGTCATGGCGGCAACGGCCGCGGGTATGTCGGCTTCGGTCCGCAGCGCCATCCCCCAGGTTTCCGATGGACGACTGGCAGACGGCGACGCCGGACCGGAGCACGCCGGCAGCGCCTGGCCGGCAGCGCCAGTATCGGGCAATACGAGTTTGCCGCCACAGGCCGCCATCAGGGCCAGCGTAACCAGGACGATGCTTCGTCGAAACGGTATTGCCAAGTTAACTCTCCGCGGCCGTATTTCCCCCGGCGGATTGCCATCAGATTGCCACTACCCTGTCCCAGGACGCAAAGACTCCCTGGCGCAACCTCCGATAAGGGTCGGCTGCCACCAAGTGGCGGTCCAGGTTGAAGAGATTTGCCCCGGCAGCGTGCACGCGGACGAATCGTTGCCCTGCTTGTGGCATGCGAAGAGCCTTATGGCTGCTCGGGTGCGGGAAACTGGGCCACTGTTGCGGATTGTCGGGTTGCTTCAGCCGCAGAGCCCGGCGGATGATGAATTGCTGCGAGCCATTGAGACGGATGGTGTCATTTGGATACGGGGCCTGGTGCAGGCTATCGTCCCGAGGACTATCGTCACCATTGGACCCGCGGTGGTGGTGGCTCCCACGCAGGGCATGACGCTAACGGAGGTGAACCCGTGAAGTACAAATCTGGCATCAGCCTTGTGCTGGTGGCGATCTTGAGCGCTGCAGGCGGCGTCATCGCCTACCGCAGTTACACGAAACCGTCACCTATCGAGGTTTCGTCACCGGTTGCCGAGAACATCGTCGTTGTTCGAACGCCTGGTGGTTGGCTCGAGCTGGCCACCGTCAAGGTGGACGAGACTTTTGACGGCCAGGTACCGCATGAGATCCTCGGAATGTCCTTCGACCCCACGATTACGCGGATCCGGGTGCCGGCGTTCTACACCTATCGAATACGTCTGGCGGCGGAATGGAAGATCCTGGAGAAGGGAAAGGAATTCGTAGTCATCGCGCCCCGGTTGGAGCCGTCGCTGCCAGTGGCCGTCGATCTGAGCAAGATGGAAAAGTATGCGTCGGGCACCTGGTCGCTATTTACCGGAACTGAGGCCCTGGAGAGCACCGAACGGCAAATTACCGACAGGCTCGCCGCCAAGGCGCTGAGCCCGATGTATGTCGACATGCAGCGCCGCGAGGCACGGCAGACGCTTGCAGAATTCGTCAAGCGGTGGCTCATGGAGCAATCGAAGTGGCAGGACATGAAGGGCTTGCCGCTGCGGGTCCTATTCGCCGACGAACCCATACAAAGGTTGGGTCCCGATCTCGTTCCACTGAACTAGTGCCCAGCGCATCTGGAAGAGACGCCCACAAAAGCAGGCCCAGCCGTTCTGGAAAGGGGTTGGGTAGCGAATTGAGATCAATGGCTCAAGCCGGGTCAACTCCAATCCAGGTTGTTTCCCGAGCGGGCCTCACAGGACTCGCCGCTCCCGTTTCCCCACCCGTCCCGAATACCTGACCCTGGCGTCGAGTACGTCGACATCCAGCGCAGCGGCACGTCCGGCATAGACGCCCGTCTTGAGCCAGGCGAGCTCACCGTCCAGGTCCTCGACCCCCAGCTCCCGCCACCAGCAGCGCTCATCCGCATCCCAGCGGTACTGCCGCGCCTTGAGGATGTCCTTCGTCTCAAACGGCGAGCCCGTCGCCCACACCCTGTAGGACGGCTCCCGCGCCCGATCGAGCAGCGCCTTGAGCGCCGTCGGTGCGGCTATTCCTGCAGATTCCCTCACCGTGTTTCCAGTCAGATTCGAACCGGATTCTTCATGGCGCCAGACACTGCCCAAAGGCCTTCTGAGGATCTCCAACAGCGCCCGGCAATCCATCTCCGCCCGATGCCCGTCGTAGAAGAAGCCGTACTGGTAGGCCAGGTACTCGAGCTTTGCCGAACCAATCCCGGTCTCGTCCCAGGGAATCTCCCTGAACGAACACCCCCACGGCAGCGAGGCAAACGCCGGAAACCGCTCCTCCACAAACCTCCGGTCGAACCCTGCGTTGTGGGCGATGACGATCGCCACCCTGTCCATCGCCTGCTGAATGGCGCCTTCATCAAACCGTTTCCCCGCCACCATCTCATCCGTGATGCCATGCACCGCGGTCGACGCCGGCGGCACCGCCATACCCGGATCCTCGAGCCCGTTGTAGGACGACAGCACCCGGCCGATCGCTCCGGTTTCCCGCCCGTACTCGAACACGACGAGCCCGAGCTCAATCACCTTGTCGGTGCCGTGCTCCAACCCCGTGGTTTCGGTGTCGAGAATCACCGCCCGACTGACATCGGGCGCCGAGAGCGCCGGATATTCGATGGAGGTATCCAGCTTTCTGAGCACCCGATAGTCGGGATGGGCCTCCAGCTCGATCGCAAGATGCTCTAGATCACTCCCGCCCGTCTTCTTGTTCATTTATGTCCTCGCCCAGGTCCCGCCGCCCCAGCGGCTCCCGGGTTGCCTTCGGCAACCGAGCGAAGCGTCTGCCCGACCCGCCTTCCCGCCGTCCACCATGGCTGTGCCCTTCGCGCTCAGCGGGCGTCAGCCGCACCAACAACGAGCGTCAGCATGGCCACGACAGGGCCGGCCAATCGGGATAGGGCGTGCATCAGGCAGTCTCCTGAAAGGATATCTGGGGTGCGCCAAAGAGCGGCGGCCGCTCATTGTCGCGATGCGCGCCGGCAGGAGCAACCCGATGCGACCGCCGAGCACCCCCGGCAATCGAGCCAGGCGTCTGACCTGTCTCCCCAGAGCCAATCTTCCTACTCCGGGTATTGCCCAGTTAACTCCACTGCCGAAATGCCC
>JAQAZP010000259.1:0-5204 GCA_032127265.1 Acidobacteriota bacterium | reverse complement strand
AAGTACGCGAAAAAACCCGATAAAAAGAAAGAGAGCAGGAGCAGCAAATTGTGCGACAACAGCAGATTTACTGTCGATCCAAGCAGAATTCCCAGGACGCCATTACTGAGGTTCAGCGTGTGATAGGCAAGATGGCAACCGGGGGGATGGAAGAGAAAATCAGTGTGAAACGGCAGTTGGTGAAGCTCGATCAAAGAGAATTTCACCCACCACAAGTCCCACAAAAAAATATACTTATCAACATTCCCGCCGATCGTTTTGCTGCCCGGATGCCAGGAAAGTGGATGGAAGGCCAGAAGGGTGAGAATCGCAAACAATACAGAAGAGAATACGTGTCTGCCGACAGGGTTCCTGATATTGGCTGCCCGGCTCAGCAATCGGTGGAAGCGGTGTGTATTGCGAGACATATCCCCGACATTCGTTTAGCCAGAACTTCTCATTACTTTCGTCGAGAGGGGCCGGATACACTGCGAGAAGTCCGAGTTAGATGGCGCCTGGTTACGTGCCTGGACAACATGTTGGTATCAGAGGTCAGACATTGTCCATGAAATCAGTCCTGATGGTGAGCAATGCTTCGTCGTAGGCGCCGGAACGGAAATCGGGATAGGTCCACGGGTGGCAGACCAGCCCCTGCCTCGAGAAACCGAGGGTCAGTTCGGCAAATATGCCCTGGCCCACGGCCAGGCGGTGGGAGAAATTCTTGTGGGTCGCGAGGACGAATTTGGCCGCGGTGAGGTAGCCGGGATCAATGTTTACCCGGCGGCCGCCGCCCTCTTCCGCGGAGCGGCGGAGACTGTCTTCCAGCTGCATACAGGCCCGCTTGATTCGCGGCAGGTCACAGGCATCGCCCGGTCCGGCAAAGGAGAGCCAGTATCGTTCCAGTTCCCGGCCCATCTCGGGCAGGTAGTAGTCGGTTGACGTGAAGGGGTAGGGACCGAAACGCCGCTCTGCGGGGCCGATGATCCGGACCAGGGGTTCGGCAAGCTCCCCGGGATCGAATCCCGGCGCAACGATCAGGCCCGCCACCCACTTGACCGGTTCCCCGTTCACCCGTTCTCATCCTCATCCGCTGAATTCGCCAGACGGGCCAGGGCCTCCTCGTCGGGTATGCCCCCGGGGGCGAACCGATGAAGGGCCGACTGGGCCGCGCACTGCTGGGCCTCCTTCTTGCTGCCGCCCTCGGCCAGAGCCAGGTCCCGGCCGTCGATGCCGACCATAATCTGGAACCGTTTCTGGTGATCCATACCGCTTTCCCGCAGCACCTTGTAGACCGGCGCCGGCAATCCGCGGGACTGCAGCAGTTCCTGGAGCCGCGACTTGTCGTCGCGGGTCAGGTCCGCACCGGGCCGGAGACGCTCCAGACGGTCACCGAAAAGCCGCAGCACCACCGACTCGGCCGCTTCCACTCCACCGTCCAGCAACACCGCGGCCAGCAATGCTTCAAGGGTGTTTTCCAGGATTGTGTCCTTGCCCTCGCCACCGCTGGCCGCCTCTCCGCGACCCAGCCGGAGGCAGCGGCCCAGGGAGAGCTCGCGGGCCACCTCGGCCAGGGTTCCGGTGGAGACCAGGGTGGACCTGGCCCTGGTGAGGAACCCCTCTTCCGCGTCGGGGTTCAACAGGAACAGGGCCCGGGCCACGGCCAGGCCCAGCAGGGCGTCACCGAGAAACTCCAACGGCTCGTTGTCCAGCGGGTCTTCCGCACCCTGGGACCGGGCCTCGTGACGCCAGGAGGAGTGGGTCAACGCCCGTTCAAGGTGGCGGCGCTCCCGGAACTGATATCCCAGTTTCTCCTGCAGCTCCCCGAGGACATAGTCTTCGCCGTTCACGATCCCACCTGTCAGGAAAAAAGGGCGCTCTCCTGCAGCGCCTTGATCCGGTCGCGAATCCCGGCCGCCTTCTCGAAATCGAGGTCGGCGGCGGCCTGCATCATCTCCCGCTCCAGTTGCTCGGTCAACTCCTGGCGGCTCTTCTCGTCAAGATATTCCGGCAGATCATCGGCTCCGGCCCCCGCCGACGCTTTTTTCCGTCCCGGGATTTTCGGTATGGCGACATAGTCTGCCTCATACACGCTGCCCAGCACCGTGTCGATGGACTTGACGATGGACTGCGGCGTAATCCCGTGGGCTACATTGTATTCCAACTGGCGCTGGCGGCGCCGTGATGTCTCATCCATGGCCCGCCGCATTGAGTCGGTGACCCGGTCGGCGTAAAAGACCACCAGCCCCTCCACGTTTCTCGCCGCCCGGCCGGCAATCTGGATCAGCGAGCCGCTGGAACGGAGAAAGCCCTCCTTGTCCGCGTCGAGCACCGCCACCAGCGAAACCTCGGGCAGGTCCAGACCCTCGCGCAGCAGGTTGATCCCCACCAGCACGTCGTATTCGCCCTGCCTGAGTTCGCGCAGCAGCCTCACCCGCTCGAGGGTCTCCACGTCGGCATGGAGGTAGCGGACCCGGGTGCCGAGCTCTTCGAAATAGTCGGTGAGATCCTCGGCCATCCGCTTGGTCAGGGTGGTGACCAGCACCCGGTGGCCCTTGCTCACCCGCTTGACGATCTCGCCGTAGAGGTCGTCCACCTGGCCCCGGGCCGGCCGCACCACGATCTCGGGGTCCATCAGGCCGGTGGGGCGGATGATCTGCTCCACCACCACCCCGCCGGTGCGCTCCAGTTCGTAGGCCGCCGGCGTGGCCGAGACATAGACCGTCTGCGGCTGCCGGGCCGTGAACTCCTCGAAACTCAGCGGCCGGTTGTCCAGGGCCGAGGGGAGCCGGAAGCCGTAGTGCACCAGGTTTGACTTTCGCGATCGGTCCCCGCCGGACATCCCCCGCACCTGGGGCAGGCTGACGTGGCTCTCGTCGACCACGAGCAAGGCATTTTCCGGGAGGTAGCTGAACAGGGTGTGCGGCGGCTCGCCCGGCTTGCGGCCGCTGAGGTGCCGGGAGTAGTTTTCGATGCCCTGGCAGAAATTCATCTCCCGCAGCATCTCGATGTCGTAGCGCGTGCGCTGCTCCAGCCGCTGGGCCTCCAGCAGCTTCCCCCCGGCTCGCAGTTGCTCCAGACACGGGCCCAGTTCCTCACCGATGGTCTCCACCGCGCGCAGGATATTTTGCCTGGTGGTGACGTAGTGGCTCTTGGCAAAAATGCGGATGAACCGTTTCTCCCGCAAAACGGTGCCGCGCAACGGGTCGATGATGCTGATCCTCTCCACCTCGTCACCGAACAGTTCGATGCGCACCCCCATCTCCTCGTACGAGGGATAGACTTCCACCACGTCCCCCCGGACACGAAAGGTCCCCCGCCGGAAATCGAGGTCGTTGCGGCTGTACTGGATGTCCACCAGTTGCCGGAGCAGCTTCTCCCGCGAGATCTTCTCCCCCTGCTCGACGATCAGGGTCTGGGAAAAATACTCCTCGGGGGCGCCGATGCCATAGATGCAGGAGACACTGGCCACGATGATCACGTCGCGGCGCTCGAAAAGCGACCGGGTGGCGGAGAGCCGCATGCGGTCGATCTCCTCGTTGATCTGGGTTTCCTTCTCGATGTAGGTGTCGGTGGTGGGGATGTAGGCTTCGGGCTGGTAGTAGTCGTAGTAGCTGACGAAATACTCCACCGCATTGTGGGGGAAGAAGGACTTGAACTCCTGGTAGAGCTGGGCGGCCAGCGTCTTGTTGTGCGCGAAGACCAGGGCCGGGCGGTTCAGCGCTTCGATGACCAGGGCCATGGTGTAGGTCTTGCCCGAGCCGGTAACCCCCAGCAGCACCTGCTCGCGCTCACCGGCCTCCAGGCCGGCCACCAGCTGGCGCAGCGCCTCGGGCTGATCCCCCCGGGGCTCGAAGTCGCTGACCAGCCTGAATTCGTCCGCCATCTGCTCACAACCTGAAAAAGAAACCGGGATTCGCGGGGGATCAGCCGTCGCCCCCCGGAATCCCGGTTTCCGGCGGCCGGCACGGATTCGCCCGCACCGGCCCTCGAACGTGCTTCAATGCCGGGGATCAGAGCTCGGTAACGTCCCTGGCCGGCTCTTCCGCGGTTCCGGCCGGCTCATCCTCTTCCCAGCCCTCTTCCTCGTATTGAGGCTCTTCCTCGGCATAGGGGTCCTCGGTGTCCTGGCCTGACGCCTCCTTCATGAACTCCAGCAATTCTTCGGTTTCCTCGGTGGTGAGCACACCGTCATCAAATGCGGTCTTGAATTTTGTGCCGAGTTTTTCGCCAACGGAATCGTCGATCCGGCCCTCGATAATAGCCGCCCAGAACTCCTCCATCACCATCTCCGCCTCGGCGGCCTCGACACCCTCCGGCAAGGCATCCAGCATGGCTTTCTTGATCGGATAGCTCACCAGCCTGACGATTCCGGCCTTTGGATCACTCATGAACTCGGAGAAGCTGAGAGAGGCCTTCTTGAGAAAGATTCCCCCAATGACAAAAACCAGTATCAGGAACACAACAGTTAGACCGCCGCACCCGATACAACCCCACTTGAGGCAACCGCTCTTTTTCTTTGGCGCCGCTGGCATGCCCGAGCCTGCATCCTGATACATGGTGAAGTCCTTTCCTGGCCGGCCGGATGTTGGTCAGAACATGTGCATCGCGCTGACGGACCTGGCCGATTGATCGTGTACAGATGGAAAACCGATGTTGAAGCAATGTTAAGTGAGCCGGACGCCGGAAGTCAACTTGGCTCCAGCATGAATATAGGCGGAGTCCGTCACCAAAACCTGGTGTGGTGGCCATCGCCGAGTGCGACCTGGTTCGGTGAGTTGAAAAGTTTTCCCTATAAAGTGGGGAATATTTTCCCCACCCAACGAAAACCCCACCCTCAACCGCCGCTATATTTTTTATGCTTGGTCTAATTGTATGATTTTACTTTCGTTGTGCTGCGGACAGTCGGCAGTGGAAATCATGGTGCGAAAATTGCAGGTTTCGAGGATTGTTAGTGGAAATGCGTCTGGCATGGCCGGTCCAATGAGCTTTCTTCATCAAAGGTCGGCCTTCGGGTTCTCGTGATTGGCCAAGATTTTGCTGCGGGCGGTACAACAGACAAGAAGGAGGAGATTTCATGAGTAGTGTATTCGGGAGAACAGCGGTATTTATGGTGATCGGCCTGCTCATTCTGGGCATTTCAACCCTGTCCGGAGCGGCGACCTTCGGCGAGAGCACTCCATCCGGCGGTTTTCGCCCGCATATCGATCTGGAGAAGTATGTGGCGG
>JAQAZP010000258.1:0-16532 GCA_032127265.1 Acidobacteriota bacterium | reverse complement strand
CCACGCCCGGGAGTGGATCTCGGTGGAGACGACGCTGCTCATCGCCCGCCACCTGCTGGAGCAGAGCAATGCCGGCGGCCAGGCCGCCGCTGCCGTGAGCGGCGCCGAAACCTGGGTGGAGCCGATGCACAACCCGGACGGCCAAGTCAACACCGAGGAGCACGACCGGCTGTGGCGCAAGAACCGGCGGAACAACGGCAACGGCAGCTGGGCGTTGACCTCAACCGCAACTACAGCTACCAGTGGGGCTACGATGACGAGGGCTCCAGTTCCAACCCGAACTCCGGGACCTACCGCGGAACAGCACCCTTTTCCGAGCCCGAGACCGTGGCCCTCCGCGACCTGATGAGCATCGGGCGCCCCTTCTCCGCCCTGATCAGCTACCACAACTTCTCCCAGCTGGTGCTCAAGGCCTGGGGCTACACCAGTGCGCCCACCGCCGACGAGTCCTACTTCATCTGGCTCTCCCGCTCCCTGGCCAACATGATCACCGCGGTGCACGGCGTGCCATACGAAGGGGGCGGCAGCGACCTGCTCTACCTGACCAACGGCGACACCGTCGACTGGGCTTACGGCACCTTCCGCATCCCGGCTTTCACCATCGAACTGCGCCCGGGGCCGAACCACGGGAATGACGGCTTCATCAACCCGCCGTCGGACATCCAGCCCACCTTCGAGGAGAACCTGCCCGCCGCCCTCTGGCTCATCGAGCAGGCCATGGCCGGCCTGCCCCTGGGCGGCGACGTGAATCTCAGCGGCCGGGTGGACGGTATCGACCTGGGTCACCTGTCCCATGCCTTTGGCTCGGGGCCGGACGGCGAGCAGTGGCTGCCGCCGGCGGATCTCGACGGCAACGGCGTGGTGGACGGGGACGACCTGGCCATCCTCAGCTTCTTCTTCGGATTCTACGGCTGGGGTGTGCTGCCCTTCTGAATCAAAAGGGGGCTGTCACACGATTTCCGAAGGGAATTGGTGACAACCGTCTCGAGAGAAATGGCGGAATCGTTATACGATTGTGTGCATTAGTCACTATAATTGTTTCAATAGCTTAATAATCAATAAGATACAAGATATAAATAGTCACTATGATTGACGGCGTGCCCTGCTCACCGGTTGAGATCATCAAAAGGCACGGAACAGTCGCGGTCCTTCATTTCAAGGCAGGAGACCCTGAACCGTGACCGTGACGCTGTCGGTGTCGCCCGCCGGCGGGTATGGCGGAAGATTGTACGGCGCAGGCGTCGTGTCTTCTGCCTGCAGGGTGAAGACGTTGTCGCCCACCAGCGAGCCCAGGGCTGGAATGGCCTGCTGCCACGAAGTCGAGAAGGTGGCGCCGGCGGCCACGTTGGTCCAGCCGGCCCGCCAGTTGGCGTAGTGGACACCGTCCGCCCGGGTGATGTTGACCCTCCCCGAGATACGCCTCGACTGGCCCTGGTAGAGGTTGGTCATCCAGACGGTCATCCGGGTGGAGAAAGGCAGGGTGCCGATTGCCGGCTGGCAAGTCAGCGCCGCGTCGAGGGTGGCCGGGGGACCGGCTGCGCCGGTGCGGGCCATGGCCGGGTCACCGTAGAACTGGAGCCCTTGCATGTTGAGATACTCGTACCAGTGGTCGAAGCCGTAATTCTGGTGAACGAAAAACTTGGCGTGGTAGAGGGCGTCACCAGCGAGTTCCGGCCCTTCAGGGCCGTCGATGATGTAGCGGTTGAACTCGTAGCACAGTGAGGCGTCTCCACCCAGGGTGGCGGGCCAGTTCGAGGTGTAGGCCGATGACCGGGAGGCCGCGGCGATGCCGGCGGCCGGTCCGCCGGCCGGATCGGTGAGCAGGTCGACGGCGAACCGGCCCATGCTGTTCGGTTCGGGAACGCCGAGCATGCAGCCGATGGCACAGACCAGCGAGGGATGCTCATCGTCGAGAACGGTGTCCGTGCTGATGAAGGTGACCATCTCGAACCCATCGCTGCCATCGGTTTCGGCCACCCCGTCGCCGTCATCCCAGCGCCAGACCGCACGGTAGCCGCCGTTGGCGTGGCCGTGGGCCATCCAGCTCACCAGGCCGTACTGGCCGCCCCGCCAGTCGTCGCCGAAGTGCGGGGCGCTGATGGGCAGCCAGGGATAGCTCGAGGGGACCAGCCCTTCCTGCTCGCTGTGGCGGCTGACCTGCCAACCGCCGAGCAGGTCGTCCTCGATCATTGCCACGCAGGCCGCCCCGTCGCAGAAGGGGCCGTCGCCATGGTCCTGGTTGGCGTAGTTCATGATCGCCCCGCCCAGCAGTGCATGGTTTTTCCACGCGCCGTTGTCCGCTTCGTAGCGGACCATCTTGTCCAGGGTGTAGGTGACCCGCCCAGCATCGCTGACCGGGATTCGGCCCACCGAGATCTCGGCCATGAAGTCTGGGGTATCCTGCTGGTATTCGCCGTAGAAGCCGTCGTGGTCGGAATCCCAGGAGTCGTCGTCGGGCAGCGAGAGGTCGGCGTAGTAGTGGTCGGTGGGGACTCGCGAAATGGTGCAGTTGAGCGGGTCCGGGTCGGTGCAGTGGTCGTCCGGGTTGGGGTTGCAGAAGCGCATGGGCAGATCGGCCGTACTGCCCACCATCAGGAGATACTCGATGCCCCACTGCGGCCAGGCCTTGCGGAGGAAGGTGCGAATCCGCTCGGCCAGGTCCCGCCCTTCTTCGCCGGCGATCAGGGGGTCGCTAGTCGTCATCACCCGCACACTGTGCCCCAGGGCGGTCTTCCAGGCCGCAAAATCGGAAGCGGCCACCACCGGCTGCAGGCCGGGAGTGGTGACGATGACGTAGTCGTAGATCTCCCGTCCGGTTGTGGCGGACGGAGCAGCCTGATAAAAGGCCTGCATCTCTTCGAAATTGACGAAGAGACGCGCTGCCCGCCTGTCGGCTGCATGGTCCTGGAGCCGCAGTGACGTCTCCCGGGATTCGTCACTGCCGGGGGAAGGCAGCTGGAAGCGGATGCGGATGTGCGCCGACCGGTTGCTGTACAGCCGGCCGCTGAGCGGCCGCCAGGTGAATGGACTGAAGGCGATGGAGACATACGCGTATTTCCGGAGCGTGCCCTGGCCGGTGATCACCACTGCTTCGGCCGGAAAGGGTGCATCCGTCGAATAATATTCCGCTCGCGTCCTGTTCCATTGGCCATCAGCTGATGGGGGGACGCCGGGAGCGGCTGGCGGCCCCGAGGCAAGGAGCAGCGGCGGGGCCGGCTCGATGCGGAACGTGCCGGGCAAACAGACGCTGTCCAGAGCCTCCAGGGAGAGCCGTGGGGAATGAGCGCCGGGCGGGAGGAGGACCAGCAGCCGTTGCGCGGGCAGCAGCGGTGCTCCGGGACGGGCAAAGTGGCAGGCAGCCTCCATCTCGATCCGCTGTCCCTCCGGCCCGTTGACGACCCGGTAGTCTGCGGTCCGCAGTTCCAGGGTCATCTCACTTTCCAGGACCTGGCCGGCCGGCGCTGTTCCACCAACAGTGCTGGTGAGGATGAGAACGGACAGCAGAAAAACAGCGCGCATCGGAATCCCTCCTCCAGTTCATTGTTTCTTCTTTCAGTATTATCGGCACGCCGGATGGTCTTGGCAAGAGAACGCCCTGCCCTCCCGCTCCACGATGCACCAGGCAAACCGGGGCTCGTGGTCGAAGATCACCAGGTGGTTTTCGTCCGCAGCCCGCTCGAGAAGGGTCCGCTTCTCCCGCACGGCCAGGCGGCCGTCCATGTCATAGGCCGTGAACCAGGGAAAGCGCACATGGGCCGCCGTGGGAATCACGTCGGCGGGGAAGAGCAGCGGCCGCTTCTCGTCGTGGACCACCAGATACTGCTGGCCCGCGGTGTGACCGTGGGCCACCCCGGCCTCCAGCCCGGGCAGGATCTCACCCGGGCCGTCCAGCAGTCGCAGGCGGCCCGCTGCGGCCAGCAAGGCCACGTCCTCCGTGATAAAGGCCTCCGCTTCGTCGGGGAGGGGATCCAGGGCCGCGTCCAGCTGGGCCCGCTGCAGCACATACTCCGCACCGGGGAAGGCCAGCTGAAGAACGCCGTCACGGCGCACGGTGATGCCGCCGGCATGGTCGAAGTGCAGGTGGGTCAAAACCACGTGGGTGATCTCTTCCGGGGTTACGCCGGCGGCGGCCAGCGATGATTCCAGGGAGTCCCTTGAGCGGTCCACACCGTAGGCCGCCGCCAGTTTGTCGGAGAGGGTGGAACCGCAGCCGCTGTCCACCAGCACCACCGCCTCTCCGCTGCACAGCAGCAGGCCGCGGACGGCAAAGGTGACCCGGCCCTGGCTGTCCGGAGCAAAATAACGCTCCCAGGCCGCCGAAGGCGCGGACTGGAACATGCTGCCGCCGTCAAAGGTCATGGTTCCGGTTTCGAGAACGTGACACTGGTATGGTCCGCACTTCATCGGGCTCCTCTGATGCGCCGGCCGGGATAGGGTTGCCGCCAATGTATGAGGGGCTGGCGGCGCGGAACATTTTCCGCGCCGATAGTATCCGCCTGTTCCACTGCTTTTACCACAGGCTGCCGCGGAGCGTCAGCGATGACGAGGGTGCTGATCCACTGTTGCCTTGTTTTGTTGCTCGCCCTTCCGGCCCATGCCGGATTCGTGGAAGTGACCCCTGCACTTTGGCATGGGGGAGCGGATCCTGGTCACCGGGGTGCAGGTGGCATGGTCCTATGGGGACCTGGACGGGGACGGCTACGACGAGATCGTCACCATGCCCGGACCCGATCCCGATCAGCCGGCGCACCTGCGGGCCTGGAACGCGGGCGGCGCAGCGGTGGCGTCATGGACCTGTTCGACACCGATGTGTATGGCGATCTGGGACTGGTCCACGGCGGAACCGTGACCGGCGGCCGACTGCACTGACGGCAGCCCGGCAGCGGATGCGGTTGACTTTTCCTCGCGGAACACTATATTGAATTTGGTGGAATCATCTGCGAGCTGAATTCGGCCATCGGGCCGGGCCGCCGTAGGGGAAAGACATGGTGAAACTGGGAAACAGCTGCCCCGTCTGCGGCGGGGATATCCGGGCCGGCGGGGATTGGCGCGGGGCGCAAGCCAATGAAAAGGTCGAACCGCTGTGGCGCAACATCGTCTGTTCCGAAATCTGTTACCTCCAGCTTTCCCGCGGCAACACCTCCTTGTCCGGGATGAGGAAGAGCGCCGATGATGCTGCCGGCCCTGACGGGCTGCAGATGGATCAGGTGGAGGCCGCCCTGGCCGACGAATCCTCGGGAAGGGTGATCCCCTTCACCGGGCGCAGCCGTCGGTCCTATCATCGGCCCGGGGGGGCCCACAGCCTGCACCTGCCGGCGCACCACTCGGCAGAATCCATCGCCCCGCTGATCCGCCTGGCCGAATCCTCGGGACCCGACTCCAGCTTTACCCACATGGTGATGGGCTCGATGCTGCACAGCGTCGGCCTCTACGACAGCGCCCTCGAGGAACTCAACGAGGCCCTGCGCATCGATCCGTCCAGCCAGACGGCGCGGTTGCACAAGGGGTATGTCCTCGAGCGCAAGGGGCTTCACACCGAGGCGGCCGAACAGTTCCGCCGCCTGATGGACGAGCACGCGGACTGGGCCGAGGCTTACGTCGGCCTGGGGATCTCGCTGTACGGCCTGGGTGAAGTTGAGGGGGCGGTGAACCAGTTCAGCCTGGCCCTGGAGATCGATCCCAGGAATATCTGCGCCATGCTGAACAAGGCCGTGGCCTACAACAACCAGGGGCTGTTCTACCTGGCGGAAAAGGTGGTGCGGCAGCTGCTGGCCATGGATCCAGACTCGGCCGAAGGCCGGCTCTGCCTCGGTGCGGTGCTGCTGGAGCGCGGGGCACTGGGGGAGGCGGAAGCCGAGTTCCGGCAGGTGACCGAGATCCAGGAACGCAATGCCGATGGCCATTACTACCTGGGCGAGGTCCGCTGGCGCTCCGGGCGGCGGGAACCGGCGCTCACCGCCTTTCGCCGGGCCACCGACCTCAACCCCCGGGACCCGGACGGACACTACAAGGTCGGTGTCCTGCTCCTCGAGCAGGGAGACGCCCTCGGGGCGGCGCGTTCGCTGACCCGGGCCCTGGAACTGGACGAGGGCGACCTGGAGGCGCGGTTTCACCTGGGCATGTCCCTCTCCATGGTGGGACGGCTGGAGGAAGCCCACGATCACCTGGAGATGGTGCGCCAGGTGACTCCGGACCTGCCCGAGGTCAACCTCTGCCTGGCGTTCGTATTGTACAAGATGGGAAAACAGCAGCAGGCGCTTGCGCTGTTCAACCGCTACAAGGACGAGCAGCAGGAACTGGCCCAGCGGCTGCTGAAGCTGGCCGGCCTGAAGAAATGATCATCCTCGGTCAGAATGGTCCCAGTTGAGAGGTCTTCCCGCCCCTGATCCTGAACCGCTTCGATTTCAACCGTTCACCATCTTCATCAAGGACCCGCAACCGGTAGCGACCTTCGGGCAGCGAGAGGGGACTCTCCGCCCGGCCATTCCAGACCGCGTTTCCACCGCGTTCCTCGATACGGATCCGCGGCGGCGCAGCACCCTCAAGAACAAATACGATCTGTCCCTCGGCGGGCAAGCGGATGTTCAGGGTCTCCTCCACACGCGGCAGGATACTGAACTCGCGGGTCAGTTCCCCGAAACCGGTGCTGGAAACGTAGGGCAGGATCCGTGTCCGGTAATTGCCGGGGAAGAGGGGGATGGAGCAGTCGTCCCGGTCGTTCAGACGGTAGACAGGCTGGCCGGCCTCGTCGAGGATCGATATGGTGGCGCCATGCTGACGGGTGGTGGGTGCGGCGGAGAAGAGCCGGATGTCCAGCCGGCCCATCTCGGGCAGGGTCAGGCGGCGGCGGGTAACTGCGCCCCGTGCCACCGATGCAGGCGGAGCGGCAAAGGGCTCTGAACGCCCGGAGCAGGTGAGCAGCAGGTCGTAGGGACCGGCCGGGACCCAGGTCTGCATACCGCGGGCCACCCAGGCCTGGTAGTCGAAATCCCGCTCGTACCACCCCCGGCGATCGGCAACCCGCAATCGCGAACCGGCAGGCGGCGGTTCACCGCTCTGAGAGGATGCCGAGAACCAGATGCCGCCCGATCCCCCGAGGATGTGCAGCGCCTGCTCCAGACCGGCCAGCCCCCCCACTTCGCGATAGATGCCCCCGCTCCGGACCGCCAGCTGGCGCAGCTGCCGGGCCTCGGCCGGCAGGGGCGCGAGACCGATGACATGGATCACCGTGGAGCCGTTCCCCCCCTTCCGGCCGTTTCCAAGGTCGTGGGGGTTGCCGGCGCCGCCTTCCCAGCCGGCGGCGATGAGCAGCAGATACCCCTGGCAGTGCTCCCCGCGGTGCGGCAGGTCCCTGGATGCGGCAATGAGTGACTGCGTCAGCGGGAGAAGCCCATCGGCCAGCGGCGGCGGTGGCAGGGGAAGCTCACTGGAAAACGGCGTGGGGCCGCCGCGGCCGTCGTAGACCAGCTGGCCGGGATGCCAGGGATTGTCCTGGTGCGTCGAGCCGCCGGCCAGACGCAGAGCCGGCGGCTTGCAGGCACTGGGGGTGTGCGGATCAACACGCTGGTAATAGCGGGCCAGCGCCCGCCAGGCCAGGTCGATTCGCGCGCTGTGCTGCGGACCGGTATCCTTCATGGCCAGGGAACAGTCGAGGACGATTTCGGTGATCGGGCCTTCCTCGGCGGCGGGCCATACCGGGGTGCAGGGGAGCAGGAGCAGAATCAGCAGCACGGTGCGGCCGGTTGCGAAAAACCTCATGGAAAAACCCCGGGGCATGGAATCGTAATGGAAAAAAAGAGTGGTGCCTTCAGCCGCGGGGTTTCCACCACGGCCCCCTGACGCTATCATTTCCTCCGGGGATGAGTAAAGCGGTGAGGGGAGAGAGCCATGTCGCTGGACAGTTTTCTGCAGCAGGTTATCCGCGAGGGGGAGCGGCGGTCGTGTATCGCCGAACAGCGGACACTGCCGCCCCGGCCGGCGCGCTACGCCGCTGACCTCTTCACCGTGGCGCCGGCCGTGGCCCGGATGCTCGAAGCCGCCTGTATCGGGCGCCTCTACCATCACCAGGCCGAGGCCATCACCGCCATCCGTCAAGGGTCACACGTGGTGCTGACCACCGGGACGGCCAGCGGGAAATCACTCTGCTACACGGTGCCCGCACTGGAGCGGGTCCTCGCCGAGCCGGCCAGCCGGTCGCTGATGCTGTTCCCCACCAAGGCTCTGGCCCAGGACCAGCTGCGGGCACTCAAAGACCTCACCACAAGCGAACCCTCGTTCAACTTGCGGGCCGGGGTCTACGACGGCGACACACCGGTTTCCTCGCGGGGGCCGCTGCGCCGCGAGGCCAATATCATCCTCACCAATCCCGACATGCTGCACACCGGGATCCTGCCCAATCACGGGCTGCGCAACTGGCAGTTCTTCTTCGAGAACCTGCGGCTGGTGGTGATTGACGAGATCCACGGCTACCGCGGGGTCTTCGGCTCCCACGTGGCCAACGTGATCCGCCGCCTGCGCCGGGTCTGCCGGCTCTACGGCAGCGATCCGGTGTTTATCTGCTGTTCGGCCACCATCGGCAACCCGGCCGAACTGGCCCGGCGGCTCACCGGTCTATCGCAGGTGGCGGTGGAGGACGACGGCGCTCCGCACAGCGAACGCACCTTCCTCTTCTGGAACCCGCCGACCAACCCGCGGGACGGGCGAAAACCGGGCGCCGTGGAGGAAGGTGGACATCTACTCCGCGAAGCTGTGGCCCACGGGGTGCGCACCATCGCCTTTGTGCCGTCGCGGATGACCGCCGAGCGCCTGGCCCGGCAGGCCGGATCCGGGGTTGGCCTCACCGGCGGAGCCGCGCCGGTGAGCGCCTACCGTTCGGGGTATCTGCCTGAGGAACGGCGGCGCCTGGAGCGGGACCTGGCCGCCGGCACTCTGCGGGCCGTGGTCTCCACAACCGCCCTGGAACTGGGCATCGACGTGGGCGGCCTGGACCTCTGCCTGCTCTGCGGCTACCCCGGTTCGGTGGCCGCCACCTGGCAGCGGGCCGGGCGGGCCGGACGGCGCGACGCTTCGTCGCTGACCTTGCTGGTGGCGGAGAACAGCCCCACCGATCAATACATCGCCGGCCACCCGGAGTTCTTCTTCAAGGCCTCGGCGGAGCGGGCGGTGATCAACCCCGAGAACCCCCACGTACTCCGGGCGCATCTAGCCGCCGCGGCCGCCGAGATCCCGCTGACCCCCGACGATGTGGACTTCTTTCCGCTGCTGGACGAGCTGCTGCCCCTGATGGTGGACGGCGGTGACCTGGGGCCGGCGGCCCGGGGCCTCGGCTGGCAGGGCCCCGAGCACCCCGCCGGCGCGGTGAGCCTGCGCAGCGCTTCGCAGTCCACGGTGATCATCCGAGACATGGAGAGCGGAGAGGAGGTGGGGACGGTGGAACACTCGGCGGCCGGCCTGCTGGTCCACCCCGGCGCCGTGTATCTGCACCTGGGCGAGCCGTGGCTGGTGACCGACCTGGATCTGGACCAGGGAATTGCCACCGTCACCAGGCAGGACCCGGGCTACCTCACCAGGCCGATCACCGACATCAAGCTTGCAGTGGGCCGGCAGATCAGCTCGCGGCTCCTGGACGGCAGCGGATCACCGGCCGGTGTGGCCTTTGTTACGGTATCCAGCCGGGTCAGCGGTTTTCGCAAGTTCGGGCCTCGAACCCCAGCCGGCCTGGCCGTGGAGGAACTGGACCTGCCGGAGACCACCCTGGTGACCGAGGGTGTCTGGCTGGCCCTCCCCCATACCGCTGGCGCCGTGGGGGGCATGTCAACGGCCCGGGCCGCCGAGGGGCTGGCCTACCTGCTGGAACGGACACTTCCGCTGTACGCCCTCTGCGACGCCCGGGACATCTGTTCGGGGGTGGTGACCCTGGCCCTGCCGGGGAAGCTCTCCGAAGACGGTATAAGCCTGCCCTCGGTGCGCCTGGCGGTGGTGGTCTACGACCTGCACCCCGGCGGCATCGGTTTTTCCCGGCACGGGTTCGAGAAGCTGGAGACCTGGCTGGCAGCGGCACTGGACGTGGTGGATCACTGCGGCTGCCGCCGCGGTTGCCCGGCCTGTGTGGGCAGTGACGACGGGCACCGGGAAGGTGTTCAGGCTCTGCTGCGGGAGCTGGTTGGGGGCTAGTTGGGACCGACCGCCGCCGAAGCCCCGGCCAGCCTTCCCGTCGAGAAAGCCGCCTGCAGGTTGTAGCCGCCGGTATCGCCGTCCAGGTCGAGCACCTCGCCGGCAAAGTAGAGATTCCCCACCATTTTCGAGGCCATGGTCGCCGGGTCCACTTCCCGCACATCCACCCCGCCGGCGGTGACGATGGCCTCGGCAAAGCCCCGGTGACCGGTGACCTCCAACCGGAAATCCTTGAGCCAGGTGCGCAGCCGTTTACGGTCCTTGGCCCCGATCTGGTGGGCCGGGGCATCCGGCTTCAGACCGGTGAGGTCGACGCAGACCGGGATCAGCAGCCGGGGCAGCAGGCCCTTGAGCAGGTTGCCGGTCTGCTGCTTGCCGTGGGCATCGATGTCGCGCAGCAGCCGGGCGTCGAGCTTCTCGTGATCCAGTGCCGGTTTGAGGTCGATGGCCAGGGTCACCTGCTGTCCGTCCTCGAGCGCTGGGACGATGCGCCGGCTGGCACTGAGAATGACCGGGCCGGACACGCCGAAGTGGGTGAAGAGCATTTCGCCGAAATGGCTGTCCCGCTTACGGCCCCCGATGTAGACATCCAGCCCGGCATTGCGCAGGCTCAGACCCTGCAGACGTTGGGCCGTGTTGCCGGCGGTCTCCAGCGGCACCAGGGCCGGGTGCAGCGGGATCACTTTATGCCCGGTGGACGCGGCCAGGGCGGCACCGTCGCCCGAGGACCCTGTGGAGGGATAGGAAGCCCCTCCGGTAGTCAGGATAACGGCGTCGGCGTGCAGTGTCTCCCCGTTCAATTCCACGCCGGTGACCTGCAGGCCGTCCATGGCCAGTCCGGTCACCGGGGCCTTGCACCGTATGATGGCACCTGTTTCCGCGGCCCACTGGCGCAGGGCGCGTACCACCTGGATGGCTTCGTTGTCGACGGGAAAGACCCGGCCGCCGCGTTCGCTGGCCGTACGCACGCCCCGCGCTTCGAAGAATCGGATCAGCTGGCCGGAGAAAAAGGTGGAGAAGGCGGTGCGCAGAAACCGTCCATTCCTGCCGAAGCGGGCGATGAAATCGGTGAGACCGGCGGTATTGGTCAGGTTGCAGCGACCCTTGCCGGTTATGCCCAGCTTGAGCGCGGTGCGGTCCATCTTCTCCAGCACCAGCACCTGGGCTCCGGCTTCGGCCGCGCTACCGGCGGCCATCAGGCCGGCGGCCCCGCCGCCCACCACGATCACTGTTCGTTGTCCGCTGCTCATTGTTACGCTCAATGTTTTATTTCAGGAGATCGCCACGTCGTCGGCTGCGCCGACTCCTCGCGTTGACAAGAATGAGACCGCGCCTGCCTCTCACGATGACAGGTGAATTCGGTTCCCGAGGGCCACTATAGGAGCCGCCGGGGCAAAAGTAAAATGGTGTACAATCGGGCGCCATGAATGATCAACAAAATGAGAACAAGGAACAGCCGAAGGCGCTGGAGAACCTGAATACGCTGCAGCGGGAAGCGGTGCAGGCCGGCGACGGGCCGGTGCTGGTGGAGGCGGCCGTGGGCAGCGGCAAAACCCGCGTGCTGACCCACCGGCTGGCCTGGTTGCTGGAGACCGGGCGGGCTGAGCCGGACCGCCTGCTGGTGCTGACCTTCACCAACCGTGCCGCCCGGGAGATGAGAGAGCGGGTCCAGGTCATGCTCGGCCCGGGTGCGGCCGCGGCGATCCGTTTCTTCGGTACCTTCCACTCGGTCTGCCGCCGGCTGCTCAACGAGGAACTGCCGCTGGAGCAGTACGGGTTCCGCAAGGGCTTCACTATTTACGACGAAATGGAGCGGCGGGACTTGATTGGCGAACTGGCCGGTCGCCTGGATACCGGTAGTGGCGGCCGGCCGCGGCTGGCGGAGCTGGTGCACAGCACGGTGCGGCTGAAACAGGCCGCCTGCGGCAGCTTCTTCTTTGCCGAGCCGGACAGCGGGCTCTCCGAGATACCGGACGGTTCCTTCGAACTGGAGCTGCACCGGCTCTATCAGGAGCGGCTGGTTGCGGCCAACGCCATGGATTTCGACGACCTGATCCTGCTGCCCCTGCGCATGCTGATCGATCATGCCGACGTACGCAAGAGGATGGGCCGGCGCTTCGACCACATCCTGGTGGACGAGTTCCAGGACACCGACCGCCTGCAGTACCTGCTGCTCAAGGGCCTGCTGGGGCCGGGGAAAAGCCTCTACGTGGTGGGCGACCCCAACCAGAGCATCTACACCTGGCGCGGGGCCTGTCCCGAAATGTTTCGGCGCTTCCGGGAGGAGTATCCCGGGTCGCGGTCATACTCCATGGGCCAGCACTACCGCTCCAGTTCGACCATCCTGCGGGCCGCGGCGGAGTTGGTCGCTGCGGATCCACCCTGGACCGAGAACGAAGCCGGCCCGCCGGTCCGGGTCATCGCCTGCGACGATGAACGGCACCAGGCGGACTGGGTGGCCCGGGAGGCCCAGCGGCTGAATCTGGAGCAGGGCATACCCTTCGGGTCCATGGCGGTGCTCTACCGGGTCAATGCCCAGGCCCCCCGGGTGGAGGCGGCCCTGCGCCGGGACGGTGTTCCGGTGCGGGTGGTGAGCCCGAAAAATATCACCGACCTGCCGCCGGTGCGCAAGCTGCTGGCCCTGTTCAAGGCGCTGCTAAATCCCGATGACCAGTTGAGCCTGCTGGCTGCCGCCACTCTCCCCGCCTGGAAGCTGACGCCGCTGATGCTGGGCACGCTGCAGCAGGCCGGAGAGCGTCACGGTCTCTCCCTGGGACAGGTCCTGCTCTCGCTGGAGGACCTCGACGACCTTCCGGCAAAGACCCGGGAGCGGGCCGCTCTGTTTGCCGCCACCCTCGAGGAGCTTGGCGCCGAGGCCATGGTCCGGCCGCCTGAGGAGGTGTTCGACCTGGCGGTGGAGCGGAGCGGATTCCGGGAGAAGGAGATCCGGGTCCACACCGCGGCGGGGGAGGAGCTGTGGCAGCGGATCCTGGAGATCCGCAACCGGGCCGCGGACCAGGAGGGGCTCGATCCCTGGGACGCCTGGCCGGCGTTCCTGGCCCAGGTAGCGCTGAGCGCCGGGTCAGCCGGCAGCGAACAGGGTGCCTCGGACCGGGCACTGAACCTGATGACGATCCACGCGGCCAAGGGGCTGGACTTCGAGGTGGTGTTCATCATCGGGCTCAACGAGGGGTTGCTGCCGCTGGCCGGGAAGGACGCGGGCACGCCGGAATTCGAAGAGGAACGCCGGTTGCTTTTCGTCGGCATGACCAGGGCCCGGCAACAGCTGCTGCTGACCCACATGCTCACCGTGTCCCGCCGGGGCTCCGCCCCCTGGCCCAGCCGCTTTCTCGACCGTCTTCCCCGGTCGCTGATCGAGAGCAGCGGACCTTTGCCCCAGGCCGGGCAGGGCGGAGGATCATTCCTCGACGGCGACGGACGCCTGCCGCACCAGGTCGAGCAGGCGGACAAGCCTCCCCCCCCGGCAGTTCCCGGCCGGCCGGCGGAACCCGGAGACCGGGTGACACATCCCCGCCTGGGGAAGGGCGTGGTTCTGCTTCATCAGGAGGGGCGGATCAGAATCCGGTTTGATTCGGGGGAGGAGAAGGACCTGTTGGCGGCCTTTTCACCCGAGCTGGAAATCATCGGTTGACCGGGCAGCGGAAACGGGTTCCCGGGGATTGGGATCTAGGGATTGTCGGGAAGCCTGAACTGCACCTTCTCCCAGGGGTTTGGATCGCTGGGTGTGAGCAGCACCCGCTCCCAGATGGCGACACTGATTATCTTCTTCGAGTCACCGCCAAGGCTGTGCATGGTGACCCAGTCCTTGAAGAGCAGCACGGTGGGCCTGCCGTCGTCACCATTGCCCAACAGCAGCTGGGGTTCGGTGCCGTCGTGATCCGACAGAATGGGGACACTCTCCAGCATGGCGTCGTCCCAGTTGGGAATGGGCGAACCATCAAGAGCGATGTTTGTTTTGTAACAGATGCTCTTGATCAGCCTCTCCGGCGTAACGGTATCGCGCCGGAAGGCCACGTGAAAACCGAGGGGGCACTTGACGGCATAGGGATCCCGGTAGCTGATCTGATCATTCCCCACGGTCTTGGTTATCGGAACGGGAGCGCCGACCACACCGGTAGTTGTCGTTTCGATGAGGCAGATGTCATAGACTCCGCCAACAGTGCGTTCCTCGCTCCAGACCACCCAGACCCGGGTGCCGTTGGTGAAAATGAATGGATCGAGGTTGTCGTAACCGGTGCTGGTGGCCCAGATCGTCTGGGCCGGGTCGGCACCCTGGGTGACCCTGATACGTATCTGGTAGGTGTCGCTCCCGTTGCGGACCGACGAGACCGTCCAGGTCTGGCCGAAAACGTCCTCGAGGGAATTGGCCCGGGCGGCGGGGGCCAGGAGCGCCATCAACAACAGCAGGAGCAGCGGAACCGCCAGCCGTTTAAAAAGTGTGATGTTCATGGTCTTGTCCTTTATTTTCGTCTTCATTCGTACACGCCCTCGCCGGAAGACATGCGGTCCGTATCAAGCAACTTCAGAAAATCGGTGGTCAATCGAGTGTCGGCATGGACCGCCTTTTCAAAGAAAACCGCCGCAATTGCGGCCTGCCCGCTGTTCCGGTAATAGCGGCCGATCTGGTAACAGAGGTCGCGGATAATATCCCGGAATTTATGCGTGTATGAAACTCTGAATGCTTCGGAAGCATACTGCTTGGCCGATGGCAGATCATCGTCCTTCAGTGCGGCAAGGGCCAGTGAACTGTTGATCTCGGCGGAGCGCCGTTCGTTGCCCAACTCCTTGGCGAAGGACAGGCTTTCCACCAGGTATTCACGCGCCTCGGTGGTCTGGCCCATCTGCAGGTGGCAGTAGCCTAGGTTGGAGAGCACCGTGCAGCGCAGGTCGCGGCTCTTGAACAACTCGACAAAGGTCAGCGACTGCTGCAGGATCTCCAGGCCCTTTTGATACTGTTTGCGTTCGATTTCAACCATGGCCCGGGTGACCAGGAAGTAGACGATCAGCCGGCCCATCTCGTTCTGCTCCAGGACCTCTTCGGCCATGGCCAGGGCCTGTTCGGCACCGCTGAGATCTTTCTGGCGATAGCCGATGAGCGCCCGCTCGAGGTAGGCGGTGAACCGGGAGACGCTCTTTTGCCCGCTGTTCTGCTCAACGATTTCGAACATCTCGGCGGCCGCGGTGTATTTCTCCAGTATGCGGTAGAGCACACCGAGGTCAAGGGCCGCCTGGACCTTAAACTCCGGATGGTCCTCCGAGGCGTTGAACGCACGATAGAGTTTGAGCAGCGCGTCTTCGTACAGACCCTGACGCCCGTAATCGACGCCCTGCTGCCGGAGTTGCTGCAGTTCTTCCAGTGTCATTAGTAAAACTCGAGAGAGGAGAGATGAAGCCCATCATTGGACGAGCACGAATATGCTTCATAAAATAAGGCAAAATTACATTCCTGTCAAGTATATTATGTTGGTTGTATGGTGGGCTATTTGAGCTTGCGCTGCAGGTCGGCGAGGTAGTTCAGAGCCTCCATGGGAGTCATCTGTTCCAGCTCCAGCCGGCGGACCTCGGCCAGCAACGGGTCTTCGCCGGGGGTGAAAAGGCGCATCTGTTCGCTGTCCGGCGGAGCGGCGGAATCATCCCCGGCCAGCTTGGGCATTCCCCGGCGGTCGAAGGCGTTGGCCTCCAGGTTGGCCAGGATCTCCCGGGCCCGGTGCAGGACGCTGGGCGGCAGCCCGGCCAGGCGGGCCACCTGGACACCGTAGCTGCGATCGGCCGCCCCTTCCACCACCTCGCGGAGAAAGATGATCTCATCGTTCCACTCCTTGACCGAGATGTTGAAGTTGCGCACCCGGGGCAGGGTCAGCGCCAGTTCGGTCAATTCGTAGAAATGGGTGGCGAAAAGGGATTTCGCTGCCACCTTCTGCGAGTTGTGCAGGTGTTCCACCACCGCCCAGGCGATGCTCACCCCGTCGAAAGTGCTGGTGCCCCGTCCCACCTCGTCGAGGATCACCAAGCTGCGCGGGGTGGCGTTGTTCAGGATGTTGGCCGTCTCGATCATCTCCACCATGAAGGTGGAGTGGCCGCGGATCAGCGAGTCGCTGGCCCCCACCCGGGTGAAGATTCTGTCAACCAGGGGGATCTCGGCGGCCTCGGCCGGCACGAAGGAGCCGGTGTGGGCCATCAGGGTGATCAGGGCCACCTGGCGCAGGTAGGTGGACTTGCCGCCCATGTTCGGCCCGGTGATGATCAGGATCTGGTTCTTGTCGTCATCCAGCAGCACGTTGTTGGGCACAAAGCGCTCGCCGGTAGGGGAGAGCTGCTCGATCACCGGGTGGCGGCCG
>JAQAZP010000257.1:0-3005 GCA_032127265.1 Acidobacteriota bacterium | reverse complement strand
CTGCGTTCCGGCCCGGCGCCAGCCCATCGCCTGGTAGGCGTTGAAGAACTCCTCGATATGCCAGCGTTTGGGGAAGTCCTGGGTGAGGCTCGCCACCTCCGGCCGATCAGCTGTGCATACGAAGGCGTTCCACCTGAACTGCCCGACCTTTTCCCCCATGCGTTGGACCATCATGGTCAGCGGCGAGGATCTATCCTCCGGCAGGTCGTAGGGGATCTTGGCGGTGGCGTATCCGGCCCAGCGTGGGGTGAACTGTTCCGGGGCGATGGCCTGGAGGCGTCTACGAAAATATGGCTGGCGGGGCATGGGCACCAGCAGATCGAACCGTCCAGCCTGCCGGGTCTTTTGGAGCAGGTCGGTGGTGAAGTGTTCGCAGTCGGCCAGAACCAGCGGCGGGCGTGGAGGGTTCAGGATGTCCGCGGCCATCTCCAGCAAGGGCAAAGTGGCTGCCGCCGCCGTCTGGGCGGGGCTGGACAGCAGCAGGCAGACCGGTTGGCAGGTGTCGGCATCCAGGCAGAAGAAGGTTTGGGCCATCTTGGCCGACGGGGCGGAGGGATTGGGCTTCCGCCGGCGCATGTGCCGTTTGCTGTAGCTGGGCAGGCGATGCGGATCGATGGCCAGCAGGCGGCTCTGGAAGTGCCCTCGGGTTTGCCGGATTCGTCCCAGGGCGATCTGGAGGGATTGGGCTTGCTGGACGGTATGTTCGTTCAGCAATCGGTGAATGGGCACGTCGCTGGCGATGAAGGGCAGGCCGTTGGCCAGTTCGAATCCCTTGTGGTTCAGGCATCGCTGCTCGCGAAGGCCGGTCAGACACAGGGCCGATTCGTGGATCAACTGCATCGCCAGCCGCCGCTGCAGGCCATCGGCCGGCGCGCCGGTCCATCCACCCAACAGGTCCCAGGTACCCAGGCGAAGGTGTTCGGGAACCAGCAGCCAGATGCCGAGGAGGTTGCCGCTGACCTTGTCGGCCAGCATTTGGCGGACATCCCGCTCCAGACGGCGCGGATCCCAGGACTCCACCCGAGTCCGTTGCTTGCTGCGATGGACCTCAACGTGAGTTGGCGGGGCGCCTGGACCATTGGCGTAGAGTTTTTTTTTGAAGGCCGTGACCATCAATGACCCGTCGGACCGTCCGGACGCTGATGGAGAAAGCGCACTGGCGGAGCTTCTGGGCGATGACCTCCACCGAGGCATCCGGGTCCAGGAAGCGATGTCGGATGATCTGGCGGACGACCTCGTCGGTCCGTCGGGAGGGGGCCTTTGGCCCCCGCTTGCCGGGACGGAGGGCTTCGGCTCCGTGCTCGGTAAAGGCGCTGAGCAGTTGAAAGTATCGCTGCTTGGAGAGGCCGTACTTCCGGGCGGCGGCCGTGCCGCCCTGCCCCAAACACTGCCCCTCGATCAGCATGACCAGCCTGCGGGTTATCTCGTCGCCCGCCGGCACGGGCAACGATCCGTGCGGACCCACGAGTTGTGACGTGTGAGGATCATAGTGAACCATATTGCGTCCTTCCATGAACGGTTCTTCGGTCCAGTGTTCTTGCACTTCGCATATAACGGCGCCGCTTAAGGCGGATAGACTAATTATTTATGGCCATTTGTCTTATGCATCAGCCGCATAAGATAGCACACTCGATCTTACCATGTCCAGAATTATATAGTCTATAAGAGAAAACCGCAATAGACAATCCAGAAGAAAACCCCCGGGAATCCGCAGGCCTTCCATGCCCCTATGCTTACGGAGCCCCGCCGAGTTCACCAGACGAGTCTAATCTACTCGGGCAATAAAATCGCTGATGTACGTCGGGACATCGGAGCCAGTCCCCTGCCCCCGGCCCGTGGCTGATCGCAGTCGCCCTCTCGGGCTCAGAAACCGACTGCCATAAACTTTGGGCACAGTGCGCCAGGCAAAGCCTGGGCAAGGAGGTGCAACATGAGAAGCTAAACCTTGCATTGGAACCCTGTGGGTAGCCAATCCCACCCGGCAAAGCAGGCCAGCAGCCGGAAGCGAGTCTTGCGTGGTCCGGGAGCAATCCCGGCTGCGAAGCGTAGACAGCCAGTGGATGGGCCGTGTCATTGAGCCTCGAAAGAAGTTACAGTCGCGGGAGCCGACGCCGTTGTGACTACGGAAGGCAGCACCGGTCGGGCTGAAAATGGCCTGGCCCACCGGTCCCGCCGGGGTCGAAGAGCAGGGCACGTCCACACCGGGGTTCCCCAGGAACCTGGGAATCCCCGTCGTCTCCACGACCATGGCCGGAAGGGGAAACCGGCGAAGAAGAAACCCCCAGGCCCGCCGACCCCGCGAGGTCGATTGGCGGGAGCGGCCCCAAGGCCGGACACAAAATGCGGCCTCGCAGTCGTGGTACCGCCAAGCGAAGGCAACGAAGCGCGGCGGGATGGGCGGCGGGGACTCGGAGCATCCCATAGTACCGTCGAAGCAGGGGAATCCTCTCCGTGGAGACCCTGTGGAGGGAAGGGGATGCCGGATCATCGAACCGTTGGAGAGAAACATGACAGGCACACCGAGACCTGACTCCGTGTCAACGAAACGACAGCGGATAGCGGCATTGGCGAGGCAGGCTCCCACAATGGCCTTCACCACGCTGGCACATCACATCGACCTGGATTGGCTCAAGGAAGCCTACCGGCTGACCCGCAAGGACGGAGCGGTCGGCATTGACGGGCAGACGGGCGCGGAGTATGCGGCGGACCTGGAGGCCAACCTCCAGTCGCTGCTGAACCGGGCCAAGAGCGGCACGTACAAGGCCCCGCCGGTTCGTCGGGTGCATATCCCCAAGGGCAAGGGCAACGAGACCCGCCCGATCGGGATCCCGACGTTCGAGGACAAGGTCCTTCAGCGGGCGGTGGTCATGGTGCTGGAATCGGTCTACGAGCAGGACTTCATGGACTGTTCGTACGGGTTCCGGCCGGGCCGCTCTGCCCATCAGGCTTTGCAGGCCTTCCGGGAACAGATGATGGAGATGCGTGGCGGCTGGGTCATTGAGTTG
>JAQAZP010000256.1:0-26185 GCA_032127265.1 Acidobacteriota bacterium | reverse complement strand
GGCGACATCGTCGTCGCCGGTACGGTCGTCAGCCCCCACCAGACCGACGCATTCGTGCTGACCGCGAACTCCACCCTAGCGGCCATCACCTCGCTGGTAGTCTTCGGCGGTGCGGAAGATGACGCTGCCGCCACCCTGGACATCGACGGATCCGGCCGTGCCGTGCTGGCCGGGACGACAAAATCATTCGATTTCCCGACCTCGGCCGGAGCCCACGGGACCAGCTTCAACGGGGATCCGGGTGACGACCAAAACCCGGAGGATGTATTCGTGTGCTCGGTGTCACGGGAGGGCTTCACCACACTGACCACCGGCCTGGAATGCGGTCCACGAACCATCTTCCTTCCGCATTCCGCCTGGATGTTCGGCGAGGTTTCCAACCTGACCTATGGCCCCCGCGAAATCGATGCCCGGCTCAGCGCGCGCCTGCCCGATGGAACCGTGGTGGAAAACCTGGGTTACGCCCACCTTCCGCTCGACGCCGGCGAGACGTTCATGAAAACCTGGGTCAAGCATTTCCCATACAGCGAACAGTTGGACGGTATCGTCACCTTCAGGCTCCACGCCATTGACGTCACCCCGCCACCCTGGAACCAGCCCCCCTACCCGCCCAGTGGCCAAATGGACACCTCCGAACTGCCTATCCGCATCATCGTGCCCTGAGTCCCCCGGGTCGTCCGCTCCCCCGCCCGCAAAAACGCCGGCGCGCCCTTTGGGACGCGCCGGACTTTGGAGGGAGGCCAGGGGGAGCCCGTTACTGGGCCGAACCCACCCGGTCGATGTCGCCGACGATGCGGGTGCGGATGTCGACGTGCTGGCCGGTGTTGCCCTCGATGGTGCGGAACTGGGTGGCGTTGGTGATCGTGGTGGTGTCGCCGATCCACTCCACGAACAGGGCGCTGTGGTCACCACCCCAGAGGGAGAGGTAGTCGCCGGTCCGCAGATCGTAGCTCTTGCTCCGCACCTGCGCCGGGGTGTAGAGCCGGCCGCGGGCGCTGAACCAGTCCTTCATGTCGTCGGTGCCGATGTTGCCCTGGGGGGTCCAGAAACCCTCCCGCCACAGCGCCCAGGAAGCGAACTCGGAACACCAGAGGCTTCCGTCGCCGTATTTGTAGCCGTTGGTCTTGCCCAGCTCGAGCGCGGCGGCATGGATCGCGGCGTGGTCGGTGTGGTTCACGTGCTGCAGCTTCCGCTCCACCAGCATCGCCGCGCAGCCGAGGGTGGTCTCGCCGGGGGCGTCGAGCCAGCGGTTCACCGACCAGTCAAGGACTTCCACGCCGGAGTGCACGACCATCACCCGGGCCACCTGGATCCCGTCACCGGAAGGGGTCCAGAACGAGATCTCGTCCCAGCTGTCCTGGGGAAAATTCAGCACATCGGTGCTGCCGAGGTCCCACTGGAGCCACCAGTTGCGCGGGAACGAGTAGTCGCCGCCGGAGTAGTAGCCGTAGAGGCGGATGTTGCGGCCCCGGCCGTAGTTCATGATGATGTAATCGGTATTGCTGCCGGCACTGCTGTGGGTGCCGATGTAGAGCTTGATGTAGTTCTCGCCGATCATCGGGCCGTCGCCGTCGCTGGGGGTGCGGAAACTGCTCTCGTCTCCCTGTCCGCCGTGCACGTCCGCCTCGAAGGCCGCTTCGGGGATGGTGTAGGGCGCCACACTGTCGGGCAGGGCGTAGACGTCGGGGGCGGCGGCGGCCATCTCCAGGACCATCGGGTCGACGTAGTCGAGGTTGTCGTCCACGTACGCTTTGGCGCCTCCGGCAAAACCGGCAGCGGTGAAAGAAAGGGCGATCAGGGTGACTGCGGTCTTGCTGGTGATCTGTGCGAATCTCATTGTCCTGTTCTCCATGTGTGTTGGGGATTTCCGGCTCTGCCGGATGTTGTGTCCCCATTCAGTTGAATTAAACCGTCATTTATTTACTGCTCTCTTGTTCACGCCACGGGGACAGTGCAATGGTCTTGCCAATTGTGTGGTGGGATAAGTTTTCCAGGCGCACGTTCGCCCGAAACCCTCGCCGGTACTAGGTTTTCAGGGTTTAAGTTCTGGATTTGGGACGCGGGGAGAATCGGTCCAGGGGGTGGGAAACCGTTCGGGGGGTGTCAGGATATTTGACACCCCCGTGTGAGTGTAAGGAATTTTGAAAGGCGAAGACGGTGCTTGATCAGGCCGGCGCCACCGTCGGTCCTTCCTCGGCCTTCTTCTTCAGCTTGCGGAACTTGCCGGAGAGCGAGGAGAGCTTCTGATCCCACTCGGCGTTGGGGACCTGCCCTTCGATGGCCTTGAAATAGACCTGCATCATTGCCGCCACGGCGAAAGGCTCGACCAGCGCCGCCTTGAAGCACCATGCAAAAACCAGGGCAATGACGAAGCCCCAGAAGGAGACATTCCCGGGGAAGAGCGAGAAGAGCGCACCCACCGGCAGGAGGACAATCAGGAAGATGACAAGGGTGATCAACCAGATGCCCAGCATGAGGAAGAACGCGTTCTTCAGCATCGACTTGTAGTTCTGGGCGTAGAGGATCACAGCGTCCTTGCTCGTGGCCCAGGCGTTGTCCGACCGGACCCGAAAGTTGTAGGCGATGATGATCTCGTCGGTGTAGGTCAGTGAGAGGGTAAGGACCTTGCTCACGATCCCCATCAGCCCCTCGAGACCCGGGATGGGGATGAAGGAACCGATGCTGGAGAGCGCGCGGTTGAGCCCCCGCAGGACGCCCTTCAGCAGCTGGTCGAGGCCGAAGAGAACCGACGCTTCGACGAACCGCTCACGCACCTTGGACTGGGCGTAGTCGATCTGACCCTTGCCGCCGGGCAGATCGGTCTTGCCGTCCAGCAGCTCCACCATCACGGCGATGTGCCCCGCCTTGACCAGGTAAAGGATGTACTCCCGCAGCCAGTACATGATGCCGGTACTCACCGCGAAGCCGATGGCCCCGCCGATGAAGGCGCCGGCTCCCGGCTCGTCGGCGAACGAGGTGAGCATGTAGCCGATACCGGCGCCGATACCGGTGACCAGCAGGTAGCCGAAAGCCACGCCCATGTAGATCAGCATGCGAAAGATGATGAAGGGCAGCGTCTTCATCAGGATGCCGAAGGTTTTGCCGATGTCGAAATCCCACATGGTCCAGCTCCTTCCGGTTATGGCTGACGATTCGGAGGTGACGGCATGGCGCCGCTGTTGGCTGGCCCCATTATAGCCGATCGTAGCCGGAAATTGTCGACCACTGCGCGGGAGGAGAGGATCAGAAAGCCAGCTGAATGGCAACGACGATCAGCACCACCCCGGCCACCCGGTTGAACCAGACTTCGGAGAGCCGGAAGAATACCTTGTTGCCGAGATAGATGCCGAGGAAGAGGCCGGGGAGGGAGGCGAGAACATAGAGCAGCACCTGGGTGGTGACCAGGCCGGTGCAGCCGTAGGTCGCCGTGCGGGCCAGGGCCGCGGCGAAGAAGATCGGCACCAGGGTCTGGCGGAAAGCGCGCTTGGCGAACTTGCGGCCGAACTGCCAGAGAACCGGCGGGCCGCTGATACCGAAGAGCCCGCCGCAGAATCCGCCGAAGAAGGTCAGCGAGGCATCGGCCGCGCTGCACCGCGGCGGCAGTTCGTCCACCAGGCCGCCGTTGTCCGCAGCCCGGCCGCGGCCAAAGATAAACCAGAGACCGAGGAGCAGGATCGCCACGGCAAAGATGTAATCGAACCAGCGATCGGGGATGGTGACGATGAGCAAACCGCCGATCACCGCGCCACTGACGATGGCCGCGGAGAGCGGAAGCCAGAACCCGAGCTTGCCTCTGGGGCGGTCCATCAGCAGCAGCAATGCACCGGCGGTCATGTCGAGGATCGAGCTGGTGGCGATCACCTCCTGGGGCGCCATGAGCAGCGAACCGAGGGCGATGACCACGATGGCCGGGCCGAAACCGGTGGCGGCCTTGAGGATAAAGGCGGCCAGGGCGATCAGCGGGAGCAGGATGTAGACCGGGTCGATCACGGGCGGGGCGCTCTCTGTCGATTCCGATTCGGATCATACCCGGCCATCAGGGAGCCGGATGCACAACAACAGAGTGCAGGATAGAGAAAAGCGGTGCGGCTGGCAATCGAAACCGACTCAAGCAGCCCTGTCGATCAGCTGCCGCACGCACTTGGCCATCTCGGCGATGGGCATCGGCTTGAGGCGAAAGGCGCCGGCGCCGATGGCCAGGGCCTGCCCGGCATCCATCCACTGGCAGTACCCGCTGTAGAGCAGGATCGGAAGTTCGGACCTGATGGCCAGCAGTTCCCTGGTCAGTTCATCGCCGGTCATCCCCGGCATGTTCATGTCCGAGATCACCAGGTCGAAGACACCGGCGTAGGTGCGAAAGATCTCCAGCGCTTCTTTGCCGTCGGAAGCCGTGAACACCTGGTATCCCAGGTGTTCGAGCATCTGGCTGCAGACATCCACCAGCACCGGATCGTCGTCGACAACGAGAACCCACTCGTCACCACGGGCTCGGGGCAGGTCGCTCGTCTTGTCACGCTTTTTCTCCACGGAGGGGCGGGGCGCCGGGCGGGTGGGGATCATTGTGCTCTCTTCATCGTCCACTCTGGCCAAAAACGCCGCCGCTGCGGCACTGGCCAGGGCACATTCTTCCCTGTTCGCGTATTGCTCTATGGTGATGCCTGCCTGTTCCATCTTGGGCCTCCCTTTCCGTTGTCGTTACCCCGTGGCCGCCCATAAACACTTCAAGAATTGTGCCGGATTGGGAGAGAACGCGGCGGGAGAAGGTAATCCATTGATTTTGCAAGGCTTTTATCGGACCAGGCAGAGTGATGAATAAAATGATGAGATCAGCGTGGAAAACAAGTCGTCAAAAGGCTTTACAGCTGGGTAAGCGGAAGTTTACAGGATCACGACTGCCAGGTGACCCAGTTGAGACAGAGGCCGGAGTACTCCTGGTTCTGGCTGAACAAGCCGGGTGATCTGCTCACTATTGCAGTGCCGCTGACAGCCACCGGGGCGTGACAGTCCCCATTTTACTAGTCCTCCCAGACGTGGCGCAAACAGCAGGCCCCCCCCTCGGGCAGGGCTTCGATGGTCTCGAACTGGACCTTGCTGCCGAACTCCTGGTTGATGTCATCGATCAGGGTCCTGAGCCACATGTCGCAGCCGGGGCGGTCCTCCGCGATGAGGTCGAACCGCTCGTGCCAGTCCTTCCAGGGGCAGGCGTCGTGGCGCATGTAGGCGTGGCCCGGACTCTCCTTCTCCGGTACCCGCTTGGCGTCCTCACCCATGGAGACCGAGGAAAAGACAAAGGAGTCCGCCACCATCTCGGCCAGCGACGCGTCGGGATCCTGCTCCAGACGCTTCCTGAAGTGTTTGACGTAGGCCTTGGCCGTGTCGTGGCCCACCTCTTCCCAGTAGGCCAGCACCAGCTTCATCGGGTCGAGGCCGGGGCAGGCCTTCAGCGCCGCGCGCCGCCACTCGAAGTGCGAGGCGCGGTTGATCTGGCTCAGTATCTCGAATCGCTTTTCCCACGACATCTCGCCGGCCATGGAGACCTCCTTTCAGTCACCCCTGACGCTATCGGGGAATGTTGTAACTCTCGTGAACCGCCACCGGCTCCCGCCGCGGCAGCTCGAAGCGGATGGCATTGATCGGGCAGACGTCGTTGCAGATGCCGCACTCTTCGCAGAGGTCCACCAGGATCGCCGCTTTGTCCTTGATCAGACCGATGACCTGCGGCGGACACATCTTGACACAGACGCCGCAGCCGTCGCACTTGAAAATATCGATAATCGGAACCATGTCTCTTTTCCTCCTCTATCCTCTATATCCTCATCCCCAGGCGGTAGCCGTCGAGCAGCGCGTTGACCGCCCGCCGCACCTGCAGGGAATCGCCGATGACGTAGGAGTCCTTCTTCTTCACCGCCTCGCGCAGCTCGGCGCCAACCGGGGTCATGTTGGCCAGGATCACGGTGTCGGCCTCCACCAGGGTGTCCTTGCTGTCCTTGGCCGTGACCACCACGCCGGCGGCGGTGATCTCCTTGACCTGGCAGAGGGTCACCATCTCCACGTTGCCCCCCTTGAGCTTGCTCATGTAGCGCCAGATGTAGGAGGGATTGACGTCGCGGCCGAACTTCTTCTGCGGGCCGATGATGCTCACCGTGTGCCCCCCCTTGTCGAGGAGGTAAAGCGCTGTAGAGATGGAAACACCGGTGCCGCCGATGATCGCCACCCGCTTGCCCACCTCGACCTTCTCGCACATCACATCGAGACTGGAGACCACGTTGGGCCCGTCTCCACCGGTGTAGGCCGAGCGGTCGGGTGCAGCGCCGGTGGCCAGAACCACCACGTCGGTGCCCAGTTCCTCGAGCATCTCCTTTGTCACCTCGGTGCCCAGCTTCAGCTCACCGCCGTGCTTCTTCAGCATGGTGACATAGTAGTTGATCAGCCTGCCGAACTCCTCGTCGCCCCAGGGGCCGTAAGCCGCGGCAAACAACTGGCCGCCCGGATGGTCGGCCTTCTCGTAGACCGTCACCCGGTGGCCCTTCTCGGCGGCGATCACAGCCGTCTGCAGCCCGGCCACACCGGATCCCACCACCGCCACCGACTTTTTCTTCTCGGCCTTGGCGAAGCCGTAAAAGCCGAATTCCGGCTCGGTCTCGTGTCCCAGCGACGGGCGGACCATGCAGTTCAGCTCAGCATCGCGGAAGAGGCGGGCCAGGCAGAGGTTGCAGGCCATACAGGGGATGATCTCGTCCTGCCGGTCCTCGAGGATCTTGGCCGGCAGCATCGGGTCGGCGATCATCGCCCGGCAGGATTCCCAGAAGTCGAGCTTGCCTGCGCCGATGGCCTGGTCCGGCTGGTCGGGGAGGAAGAGGCGGTAAGCCATGGCCACGGTGACGTGCTCGGGCAGCACCTTCTTGTATTCCTCGGCGATGTAGAGCCACGAGCCCTGGGGGCAGTCGCGGCTGATCACCGACTTGGCCGACTCCTGCCAGCCGGCGGTGATGGAGAGGCAGTCCACCCCGGCGTCGACGATAATCTTGTTGGTGGTCATCGTGTCCTCGGCGGTGTTGCCGCCCCGGTCGTCCAGCAGCTCGCGGCCGCAGAGGCGGATCACGATGGGGTAGTCCTCACCCACCGCCTTGCGGATCCCGGCCACAATACGGCGGGGGAACTCGGCCCGCTTCTCGGGAGAACCGCCGAACGCGTCCGTCCGCTGGTTGGTGTAGGGTGAGATGAAGTTGGAGAGCAGGTAGCCGACAATGCCCGAGATCTCGATGGCGTCGAACCCTGCCTCCTGGCAGCGGTTGGCCGCGTCCACGTGTTGCTGCACGCACTGCTCAATGGCTTCGACGCTCATTTCCCTCGGTTCGCGGAAACGGGGCAGCCGCTGGGGCACCACCGAGGGGCCCACGGTGTAGTCGAGATGCACGCCGCCCACCCGGCCGCAGTGCATCCGCTGCAGCACCGACCTGGAGTCGTACTTGCGGATCACGTCGGCGATACGCTTGAGGCCGGGGATGAAGCGGTCGTCGTAGATCGCCATCATCCCTACGTAGCCCTTGCCCTCGCCCGAGGGGTCGGTGAAAGCCCCCTGGGTGGTCACCATGCCCGCGCCGCCCCGGGCCTGGGCCTCCATGTAAGCCACCTCCTTGTCCGAGACGTATCCGTCCACGAAGTTGAAGTTGGTCTCGGTGGAGGCGTACTTGATGCGGTTCTTCACCTCCATCTTCCCCAGGTAGCCCGGAGAGAAGACGTGGGGATATTTTTTTGCGCCCGGCTGCATGAGTACCTCCTGCTAGTGATGATGACATCCGGACCTGACCCCGGACGGTGACGAGTGTATCAGTTCCTCTCGAAGAAATCGGTGACAGTCACCATTTAATTTCTTCCGGAAATGTCGGATCTGGTTGCCGGAAAATAGGTGACTGTCGCCCTCTTTACTTCTTTACAATGTTTTGCCGGCCAGTTTTTCAAGCTCCTCAATCTTCGGGCGGTGGATGATCATGGCCGCGGCGGCCACCACGACAAAGAGATACAGCGTCTGCAGGCTGTCGCCGAGAAAGACCAGCACCAGCCCGAAGAGACCCACCGTCTCGCAGATGCCCGCCGAGATCATGGTGGCCGCCTTGAAAGCCTTTACCGCGGCCTCCTCGCCCCGCGGCTGGCCCGACCTGCTGCCTTCAAGCATCTTCCGGCGAATGAGCCAGGATCCCACGAGCATCAGGCCACCCACCCCGGCGAGGATGTTCCTGATCAGCGATACCGGAATACTCCCGGCATCGACAAACTCCCGGCCGAAGAAAGCGTGGCCCACCCCGAGGTAAATCACCAGAGCCGCGAGGATGGCGATCCAGATCACCTGGGCGATGCGGAATTCCTTCTGCAAAAATTCTGATGCGGTGTTCATGGTCGGCTCCTTTTGTCATCGCGAGCGCAGCGAAGCGATCTCTATTCAGGATTCACCGGTTCGTTTGAGATTGCTTCTTCGCTACGCTCCTCGCAATGACAGGTCTCGTGACAGTCCCCAATTTCAATCAACCCCATACACGATCCCCGCGGCCCGCCAGGCCGCCACTTCGTCCGCACTGGCGCCGGCCTCGTCGAGGATGCACACCGTGTCCTGGCCGAAACGGGGCGGCGGTCCCAGTTCCATAGGTTCGTCATCCCGCTGAACCGCCGACGGCTGCAGTTTCACCACGGTGCCGTCGGCGAGAGTGGTGCGCTTGAGATGCGGGACAAGCCACTCCGCCTCCGCCACCTGGGGGATGGTGCTCACCGCGCAGGCCACGATGCCGGCCTGGTTCAGCGCCTCCACCAGGGTGCTGGTCTCCCATCCGGCGGTGACCTCCGCCACTTCCCTGTGGATATCGTCCCGCTCGACCTTGCGCCCCTCGTTGGTCTTGCGCACATCATTGGCCAGCGACTTGAAGGCATCGAGGCCGGTAAGCCGCTGCCACTGCACGTCGTTGCCCACGGCGAGCAGAAGGTGGCCGTCCCGGGTGGGATAGACATTGACCGGCACGAACTGCCGGTGCTCGTTGCCCGCCCGGCTCCACGTGTCGGGCGGTGCACCCATCCCCACCATGGGCAGGGTGGTGATCAGCCAGCTTGCCGCGGCCCGGGCCATGGAGACGTCGATGCGCCGGGCCCCTGCCCCCTCGGCCTGTTCGGCCAGGGCGAGCATGGTCTGGGCAAAGACCTCGTCCCCGGCCTTGAGGTCGGTGAGCGGGGTGCCGCAGAGCATCGGCGGACCGCCGGGGTCGCCGGTGATCGCCATGTGCCCGGTGGCCGCCTGCACTGCCGGGTCGTAGCCCGGGGTCTTCGGGGCCTCGGGCCCGTAGGCCGAGATCCCGGCCCAGATGATGTTCGGGTTGTGCTTCTTCAGTGTCTCGAAGTCGATGCCCAACGGCTCATAGCGGGCGGGCAGGGTGTTGCAGCAGAAGACATCCACCGGCAGCCGGCGCACCAGGCGGTGGAGGATGGCCTGTCCCTCTCCGGTTTTGAGGTTGATCGCCATGGCCTCCTTGCCCGCGTTGGGCGCCACGAAGTAGGAGCAGCAGTCCGGCCCCCCCACCGGCTGGCCGATGTAGCGATTGGGGTCGCCGGGAGTGGCCTGGCCCTGGGCCGGCGTGGGCTCCAGCTTGATCACCCGCCAGCCGAGACAGGCGAAGCGCAGCGTGGCATAGGTCAGGGAGAGGGCCTGCTCCAGGCTGAGCACGGTGCGTGGTCTCACGGCATCTCCTCCGGGAGAACCTCGCGGCCGGCACGCAGCGAGAGCAGCACGCGCTCGGGGTTCAGCGGCAGCCGGCGGAGGCGGATGCCGGTGGCGTCATACACCGCGTTGGCCAAAGCCGGAGCGACACAGATCGCCGGCGCCTCGCCGACCCCCTTGGCCCCGAAGGGCCCCTCGGGGGCGTTGGTCTCGATGAAGTGCATCTCCACCTCGGGCATCTCCGGCGCGGTGATCAGCTTGTAGTCGCGGAAGTCGGGGTTCTGAACCCGGCCCTCGTGCACCTGCAGTTCCTCGGTGAGGCCGTAGCCCAGACCCATGGCCACCCCGCCCTCCACCTGGCCCTCGATGCCCAGGCGGTTCAGAACCCGGCCCACGTCGTGGGCCGCGGTGACCTTCAGTGGCCGCACCACACCGGTCTCGGTGTCCACCTCCACCTCCACCACGTGGGTGCCGAAGGCGTAGGTCGGAGAAACATTGCCCTTGAACTCGCGGTCCTGCATCTTGCTCGACGGCTCGTAGTAGTGCTCGGTGATCACCGTCTCGAATTTCTTCGAGAAATGAAGCTTGCGGATCACCTTGCCCAGCTCGATCAGCACCTCGCCGTCCTCGGCCCGCACCACCTGGCCCCGGCGGATATCCAGCTGGTCCGCCGGCAGGTCCAGCAGTTCGGCGGCAGCGGACAAAAGCTTGGCCCGCGCCTTCTCCGCCGCGCCCTTGGCCGAGTTGCCGGCCACGAAGGTGGTGCGCGAGGCGTGGACCCCCACATCCCAGGGGGTGACCGCGGTGTCGTCGTTGATCACCTTGATCCGGTCCAGAGGGACACCGAGCACTTCGGCCACGATCATGGCCAGCACCGTCTCCGAGCCCTGGCCGATCTCCGAGGAGCCGGTAAGCAGAGTAAAGTTGGCGTAGTCGTCGGCCTTGAGGATGGTGCCGCAGCCGTCCGAGTGGTAGATCTTGGCCCCGCCGCCCACGTGAACCATGGAGGCCAGGCCGATGCCCCGCTTGAGGTGCGGTTCAGGCGCTAGCATCCGGCCGTGTTTCTCCGCCCAGCCGGCCGACGACGTGGCTGTCTCCAGGCATTCACGCTGGCCGCAGGTCTCCAGATACATTCCCTGGCCGGTGGTCTCTCCCTGCTCCAGGCTGTTCTTCAGCCGCAGCTCCAGCGGCTCGATGCCCAGCTCTTCGGCCAGCCGGTCGAGCTGCGACTCCACGGCAAAGGTGGCCTGCAGGTTGCCGTATCCGCGCATGGAGCCGGAGTAGGGGTTGTTGGTGTTCACCACCGTGGTGTGGAACCTGACGTTGGGCACGCGGTAGAGCGAGGAGAAGCAGTGCATCATCACGAAGGGGGTGGTGGCCCCCCAGGAGGTGCGTCCCCCATTGTCGTGGATCAGGTGCGCGTCACGAAAAGTCAGGGTGCCGTCTTTCTTCGCCCCGCAGCGCAGTTTGATCTCGGTGGGCTGGCGGGTAGGCGACGCAATGAACTCCTCCCGGCGGTTGAAGAGCAGCCGCACCGGCCGGCCGGCGGCCCGGGCCAGGTGCACCGCGATCGGTTCGAAGGGGTAGATATCGAGCTTGGACCCGAAACCGCCGCCGATGGTGGTCTGGATCACCCGGATCTTTTCCGGGGGGATGCCGACAATCCGCGACATGTCCCGCTGGTAGAGGAAGGGGACCTGGGTCAGCGACCAGAGGGTCAGGTTACCCCGGGCGTCGAACTCGGCAAGAATCCCCGAACTGCCCATGCAGCAATGGGTGACGAACTGCAGGTGGAAGGTGTCCTCCAGCACCACGTCGCTCTCCTGCTCAGCCGCCTCCACGTCACCGTGGGCGTAGTCGTAGCGGAAGGGGACATTGTCCCCGCGCTTCTCATGGATCACCGGCGCCCCGGGCTTCAGCGCCTCGTGGGCGTCGAACACCGGGGGCAAATCTTCATACTCCACCTCGATCAGGCGGCAGGCCTCCCGGGCGATCTCCTCGGTCTCGGCGGCCACCGCGGCGATCTCGTCCCGCTGGCAGGTCACCTTGTCGCCCTTCAGGGCGTAGTTGTCCCGGCCATGGCCAAAGGGCACGTTCTCGATATCCGCGGCGGTGATCACGGTTTTCACACCGGGCAGCGAACGCGCCCGGGCGGTGTTTACCGAGAGGATTTTTGCGTGGATCCGGTCGGTGCGGCAGATGGCGCCGTGGAGCATCCGCGGCCGCACCAGGTCGTGGATGTAGACCGTGCGTCCCGTGGCGCGCTCCGGCCCGTCCAGTTTCGGGATCCGCCGGCCAATCAGGCTGTCCCGGGGGATCTTCTGAGCAGTGTCGTCGGCCTTGCTCATCGCTCCACCCCCTCATCGACCAGCCTTCGCACGGCGTCAATGATTTTGACGTAGCCGGTGCAGCGGCAGATGTTTCCTTCCACCGAGCGCCGGATCTGATCCTCGGTGGGATTCGGGTTCTCGCCGACGAACGCCCAGGCCCGGAGGATCATTCCCGGCGTGCAGAACCCACACTGCACCGCGCCCAGTTCCACGAATGCCTTCACCGCCGGATGCAGTTCACCGTTTGTGCCCTGGAGACCCTCGATGGTGGTCACCGCCCGTCCGGCCGCTTCCACCGCCGGGAAGAGGCAGGAGTTCACCGCCACGCCGTCCACCAGCACCGTGCAGGCGCCGCAGTCCCCCTCCTCGCACCCGGTCTTGGTGCCCTTGAGGCCCAGACGCTCACGCAGCAGATCCACCAGCCGTTCCGCCGGTTGGACCCTGGCCTTCACCAGTTCGCCGTTGATCACACAACTGATCTCAATCTCTGCAGGCACGTATGAGCCTCCTTACCAGCGACGCCGCCAGCTCGCGGCGATAGGTCTCGCTACCACGCACGTCGGAGATGGGCGACACCTCCTGCCGCGCCGCCTCCGAGGCCCGCTCCAGCGATTTTTCGTCAAGTGTCTGTCCGCGGAGAGCCGCTTCAGTCTTCGGCCCGCGGATCGGCCGGTCGGCCAGCGCGCCGAAGGCCACCCGGGCATCGGCCACCGTCTCCCCGTCCATCAGCAGGCCCAGGCCGGCCGAAGCGTGGGCGCAGACCATGGCCGGCCGGGTGCCCGGCTTGTGGGAGGCAAAACGCATCCCGGCGGGCGGCGCGGGGATGACCAGGGCGCGGAGCAGTTCGTTCTTCGTACGCTGAGTGGTTCCCGGTCCGGTGAAGAAGTCGGCCAGGGGGACACGGCGCAGGTTCGGCCCGCTCTCCCCACCGCAGGAGGCCAGCTCAACCTCGGCTTCCAGCAGCAGCAGCGGCACCGCCAGGTCGGCGGCCGGCGAGGCATTGGCCATGTTGCCGCCGATGGTGGCCACCGCCCTGATCTGGGGTGAGGCCATGTGGTCGGCGGCCAGGGCCAGCACCGGCAGTCTCTCGCCCAGCAGCGCGTCGGCGGCCAGCTCGCGCATGGTCACCGCGCCGCCGATGCGTATGGCATCACCATCTTTGGCAATCCCGTTCAACTCGGGCACATGCTTGAGGCTCATCATCTCCCAGGGCCCGGGCGGCATCTGCCGGCGGTGGTCCTTGACCAGCAGGTCGGTCCCCCCGGCCACCGGCCACAGCGGCACCTCAGACCCGGCCATCAGGGCCAGCGCCTCGCGCAGAGACGTCGGCCGGTGGTAGTTGCGGCATTCGCTGGCACTCAAAACCTGATCGCCTCCTGGTACCCGCCGAACACCGCCTTCAGTGCCCGGGTGATTTCGCCCACCGTGGCCATGGCCCGCACCGCGGCCATCACCGGGGGAACGAGGTTCCGGTCAGAACCGGCCGCCCGCCGGACATCATCCAGCGCGGCCGCCACAGCGGTTCCGTCCCGTTCGGCCCGGATACGGGCGGTGCGTTCGGTCAGTTTCTCCCCCTCGCTCGGGTCGTAGGGGTGAATCTCCACATCGTGGGCCTCTTCCCCCTCGTCGATCACAAATCGGTTGATCCCCACCTTGGGAATCGTTCCCTCCTGGATGCCCTTCTCCAACTGGTAGGCCCGGCGGGCCACCGCCGCCTGCACGTCGCCGTCGGCGATGGCCTGGAGGATCCCCTTGCCCTCTTCCAGCTCGCGGACCATCTTCTCGATCCGCTCTTCGAGCTGGTTGGTGATGGTCTCCACATAATACGACCCGGCCAGCGGGTCGACGGTGTCGCAGAGGCCCATCTCCTCCTGCAGGATCTGCATCGTGCGCAGGGAAATCCGCGCCGCCTTCTCGGTGGGGATTGTGTAGGCCTCGTCGTAGGAGCAAAGGGCCATGGTCTGGGTGCCGGAGAGCGCGCTGATCAGGGCGTAGTAGGCGCCGCGGACGATGTTGTTCTCCGGCTGCTGGATGGTCAGCCCTCCTCCGCCGCCGCCGGCGATCATCCGCAGCAGCATCGAGCGCGGATCCTGGGCGCCGTAGTCCTCTTTGATCATCCGCGCCCAGAGCCGCCGCCCGGCACGAAACTTGGCGATCTGCTCAAAGAAGTTGCCGTGGATGTCGAAGTTGAAGGAGAGCCTCGGGGCGAACTCGTCGATGGTCATCCCCCGGGCCAGCACGTGGTCGATGTAGGCCCGGGCGATGGCGAAGCCGTAAGCCATCTCCTGCACCGGGTCGGCCCCCGACTCGCGGATGTGGTAGCCGCAGACCGACACCGGAGAGTACTTCGGCATGTGCTCGGCGCACCAGGTGATGGTGTCGCCCACCAGGCGCACCGACGGCACTACCGGGAAGACCCAGGTGCCGCGGCCGACAAATTCCTTGAGGATGTCGTTCTGCGCCGTGCCGCGCAGTCTGGTCAGGTCGTAGCCCCGTTTTTCAGCCAGGGCGAAGTACATCGCCATCAGGGTGATCGCCGCGCCGTTGATGGTCAGCGAAACGGTGATCTTCTCCAGGTCGATGCCCTCGAAGGCTTCTTCCATGTCGGCCAGGGTGTCCACGGCCATCCCCACCCGGCCCACCTCACCGGCGGCCATCGGGTCGTCGCTGTCCAGGCCCACCTGGGTCGGCAGGTCAAAGGCCACGTTGAGGCCGGTGTTCCCCTGGGCGATGAGGTACTTGAACCGCTGGTTGGTGTCGGCGGCCGAGCCGAAGCCCGAGTACTGGCGCATGGTCCAGGGCCGCTTGCGATACATCTCGGGGTGGATGCCCCGGGTGAAGGGATACTCGCCGGGCCGGCCGATGCGCCCCGCCCCGCCGCTGGCCTCCAGCTCTTCCGGCCCGTAGACCGGTTTCACCTCGATGCCCGATTCGAGGAGGACGGGCGGGAGATCTTTCTTCTTCTGATCGGGTTTGCTCATCAATCAGGCTCCAGAACTCTGCATGAAAGGCTTCATCTCCTCGTGCACGCCGGCCTTGACGGTCAGGGTGACGATCTTCGGCTCGCCGACGGCATATTCAAACGCGGCCAGCCAGTGCAGCCGCTTCTGTCTTTGAAAGCGCAGCTGGTCCCAGGGGATCAGCAGCGGCGGGTTGCCCCGCACCGCCAGCGCCAGCCCCTCCGGCAGGACACTGGCCTTGCAGCAGCGCTGGTACACCACCGCGCCGATCTCCACGGTCTGCCCGGTGTGGGTGTACTGCCGGTCCGCCGCCGGATCGGGGTAGGCTTCGGCCACCTTGTTGAGGCCGCTGATTTTCGAGAAGAGACCCATCGCCGTCACTCCCGACCCATCCGCTCATTAATAAACGCCACCATCTCCTCCAGCCTGGCCCCGGTGGAGAAGACCCTGGCCACACCCATCGCTTCCAGCGCCGCGTGGTCGCTCTTGGGGACATTGCCCCCCACGATCCAGAGCTTGTCGCCCAGTCCCTGCTCGGCAAAGAGCGTCATCAACTGGGTGCAGATGGGCAGGTGGGCGCCGGTCATGATGGAGAGGCCGATCACGTCCACCTCTCTTGCCTTTGCCGCCTCGACGATTTCCTCCGGTGACTGCCTGAGGCCGGTGTAGAAGACGTCCATCCCGGCGGCCAGCAGCGCCTGGACCACCACCTTGGCCCCCTGGTCGTGGCCGTCGAGGCCCGGTTTGGCCAGCAGCACGCGGATCGGTTTTGTTTCAGTCATGGTCGAAGTACCTCACAGGCCGATTTCCTTGGCGATGATCAGGTCGAGTATCTCCGAGGTGCCGCCGCCGAAGAGGGTGAAACGGACGTCCCTGAGGTGGCGCTGTACCGGGTAATCCATGGCGTAGCCATAGGATGCAAGTACCCGGGAGGCCGTGTCGCAGGCACGCACCGCCGCCTCGGAGGCGAAGAGCTTGGCCATCGAGGCCTCCTTCATGTTCGGCAGCTCATTTGCCTCGCGCCAGGTGGCGTAGTCGATCAGCCGGCGGGAGGCCTCCAGTTCGGTGGCCGCCTCGGCTATCTTGACCTTCAGCGCCTGGAACTTGCCGATGGGCTTGCCGAACTGCACCCGCTCGCCGGCATACTTGATCGCGTATTCCAGAGCCGCCTCCCCCGGGCCCTGGGCCAGGGCGGCAGTGGTCAGGCGGATCTTGGTCAGGATCTCGGTGAGGTAAGCCCGGCCGCCGTGGAGGTCGCCCAGCAGGTGGTTCTCCGGCACAACCACCCCGTCAAAGGCCACCTCGGAGTTCACCGAGCCCCAGAGCCCCATCTTCTCGATGGTCTTGCCCACGGTGAGGCCCGGGGCCCCCTTCTCCACCAGGAAGACGCTCAGCTCTTTCTTTTCGCCGGTGAGGGCGAAAACGGTGAACAGATCGGCGATGGGCGCCGAGGTGATCCAGGTCTTGGTGCCGTCGATCTGCCAGCCGCCGGCCACTTTCGTCGCCCGGGTGGCGATGGCGCCCAGGTCGCTGCCCGCTTCGGGCTCGGTGATGCAGATGGTGCCCATCAGCTCGCCCTCGATGGCCGGCCTCAGGAACTTCTCGTGCAGCTCACTGTTGTCGGAGCGGTAGATGAAGTAGGTGCCCATCAGCGACTGCATGGTGCAGAGCGCGGCCACCGAGAGGGATGCCCGGGCCAGCTCTTCGATGGCGATGAGGTAGCCGCGCACCCCGCTCTGGGTCCCCCCGCAGGACTCGGGGTAGCGCATGCCGAAGAGCCCCAGCCGGCCCACCTGGCGAAACAGCTCGGGCGGCACGCCCTTGGCTCGGTCGATCTCCTCGGCCCGCGGGGCCACCTGCTCGGCGGCGAAGCGGCGGAAGGTCTCGCGGATCAGGTCCTCTTCCTCGCTGTAGGTGAAATCGAGCATGGTCACTCCGTCGGTACTGCCGGCATGGGCGCCACCCGGCCCGGGTGCCGGTCCGCAGGACACACCGGTGAGGTCCATTCATCTGATTGTTGAAACCGGAGGGCGAAATACCGCATCAACGAATCAATTTCGGCTGCACGCTGAGGATAAACGTTAGCAACGGCGGACCTTAACCTGTTCCAACACGCAGGGGAGGGGTAGAACTTTTGAGTCGTCGAGCCCCTGCGAACATTTTCGATCTGGCAGGGCAGAAGATACCGGAAGTATACGTCAGGCAGGGAATACGCTTCAAGGAGCGGGGACCGGGCAGGCGGTGCCAGGATGGGCCGCCGCCGGATCGGCCCATGTGCTCAGCGCTGGTCCACCGCGAAGTGCCCCGGACGGAAAGTGAACTTGTCGAGCAGGCGGGCGGGCCTTTCGTAGCCGAGGACGCCTTCGAGCGGCAGCACCGACTCCGCCGGCTCGAGCCGGTCGAAGAGGTGGTGAATCTCGGCGGGCGAGATCTCGAACTCCCGCGCCCGGCCGGCGGGCTTGATGCTGATCCCGATCGGCTGGAAGAGGTTCACGTAGGCGTCGATCTCCTCGTCGTAGATGTCGATGAACACGCCGGTGAAGCTGGCGAAGGAGTACGGACGAAACTCCTCGGCGCGGACGCAGTCGGTGAGCTTGTTGTACTCGAGGTTCGAGTTGGTCACCGCCGCCTTGAGGGCGAAGGGGGCCAGCCGCGAGGAGAGGATGTACTTGAGATAGGGCAGGATCCGCTGGGTCGGCACACCAGCGTGGATCTCCGCGTCGGCGTCGAAGATGGCGAAGTAGTCGGACCCGAGCCCGTTGCCCAGCGACACCCGCGGGCCGGCGCGAAACTCCTTCTCCACCTCTTCGGTGAGCGCCTCGAGAAACTCGGGGCGGACGTAGAGCAGCGAGCGGCCGGCGACCTTGTGCGTGTAAGGTTTCGCGACGTCGTAGGGCACCACCGCGGACGCCACACGCTCGACGTCGACGAGCAGTTTCACGCTGTGGCTGCTCCACGCCGGCTGCAGGTATTCGTTGGGCACCGAGATCATCACCTGCGGCTCTCCTTCGACACGCAGCAGCTGGATGGACCGGCAGGCGTCGTCGTAGAGCCGCTTGAACGGGGCGAGGAGCGCCATCAGGTGGCCGCAGTCATCCGAATGTGCGTGCTCGAGGAGCGGCCGCTGGATGCGGCCGAAGGCCCCCCCGTGAGCGCCGGGCCGGTAGCCGACGTGCGAGCCGCCGAAGTCGATGTTGGTCGCTGAGTGGTGGACGGCGGCCCCCAGGGAGGCCTCGTTGAAATAGCCGCCGATCTTCCCCTTGTCGAAGGGATAGTGGCCCGTGTATGCGTGGAGGGTCAGGTCGACGCCGAAGACCGCTTCGTCCGAGCACTTCCACTTGCAGGGCAGTGCGGTTTTCGGGTCGTAGACGAAGCCCATCTTGCGGGCGGTCTCGCTGCGCAGAAAGGCGATCGCCTTGCCGACGAAATCCTGAAAGAGATACGGCCGCTCGGCAAAAAGGACGATCGTCTCCTGCACGGTGGGCAGAAAGGTGCCCGGGTCGCAGTATGTGGGGAGCCAGCTACTGTTCGTCTGCACGGCAACACTCCTTCATTCTCGGTCCTCCCCGATCTTCCTGGCGCAACCACCGAACCCGCGACCCCTCAAGCCCACGCCTGCCACGCCTCGGACCGTGACAAAGGGTAGGGATTTCTTTAACGGGTGTCAATGCTTTCAGGGTTTTCCAGGTTCGGCGGGGGACGAGGTTTTGGCCGCCGCGATCCTGGCCCGGCGGCTGCACCGCATCCATCTGCATTGGTAGAGGCGTGAAGGGTGGAGGGTCTTCGCGTCGAGCACCGCTTTGCAGGGCTCACGCTTACTCCAGGTAGCCCAGCGCTTTGAGCCGCCTGGTGGTGTCGGCCAGCTGATCCGGGTCGAAGCGGCTGGGCAGCGGGTCGGCCTCCCTGTTCCAGACCCCCAGGCGCTCCCGCAATTCATCCGCTTTTCGCTTCCAGCGCTTGTCACCGGTGCGGAGCAGGTTGCGGGTCTCGTGCGGATCCCGGGAGAGGTCATACAGCGCCTGGTCCTTGCGGTAGAGGGACTTCTGGTATTTGAAATCCCCTTCCCAGACGCAAACCATCTTGGCGAAGTTTGGCCAGCGGGCCGGGGGCATGTCAGCATTGCCCGGCGCTCGGACCGCTTCGCCGAAACGGACTCGCGGCGAGGCATGCACCGTGGTGTTGTCCAGCTCGATGGGCCGGCCGTCGATGCCGGGCGGCACGGGCATCTCGAGACAGTCGAGAACGGTGGGCAGGATGTCGATGCTCGCCGTCAACACGGGGATCTCTGTTCCGGCCCTGGCCGCCCCCGGCAGCCGGATGATGCCCACGGCGTCCATTTCGGTCTCGTAGGTGGACCAGCCGTGGCTGATCATCCCCCCATGTTCCCCGATGTTTTCGCCATGGTCGCTGGTCACCACCAGCAGTGCCTGGTCGAGGATTCCGCTCTCACGAAGATGGTCAATCAAGCGACCGACCTGCTCGTCCATAAAGGAAATCTCCCCGGCATACAACCGGCGGGCACGAATGATGTTCTCGTCCAGCGGCGGCCGTCCGCCGGCACCCGTTTCCGCGCCCGGAATGTCGGTCACACCGTCGGGGCCGTACATCGTGTCATAGGGCGGTGGCGGCGTGTGGGGCGCGTGGGGGTCGAAATAATGGATGAAAAGAAACAGCCGCTCCTCCCCGTTCCGGCTCTGCAGATGGTCGATCACGGCGTCGGTTACTGTTTTGGCGGTGCGCTGGTTCTGGTCGGCGCCAAAGGTCCCGACCTGCACATCGAAGTTTTCGTCGAAGTAATCGAACCCCTGGTCAAAGTGGAACCGGCTTTCCAGGGCGAAGGAACCGAGGAACCCGGCGGTATGGAATCCGGCCTCCCCCAGGATTTCAGCCAACATCAGGTTTTCGGGATTCACCAGGTAGCCGTTGCTCACTACCCCGTGGGTGTGGGGGTAGTTCCCGGTGAGCAGGGAAAGGTGGGACGGCAGGGTCGCCGAGACCACGGTGCGGTGGTTGAGCAACAGGATCGATTCCCGGGCCAGTTGGTCCAAACGTGGCGTCCGGACCCAGTCATGGCCGTAGCAGCCGATGTGGTCGGGGCGGGTTGTGTCGAGGGAAATGAAAATCACGTGTCGAATCCGGTCATCCGTTTGCGATCTGGCGCTCGGACAGCCGGAGAGGGGGAGAAGGATCACGAGCAGGAGGAAAAGTGACAGACCGGTCCTACCGGCACCTGTCGAAATGCAGTTGTGCGACATCTGGACCTGCTTTTGTCAGGTCCTGCTCCAAGTTGCTTCTCATTCACCGCGCGAGCGGTTCTCAACCCTGTCCCCTATTGCTTCAGAAACAAGAATAGAGGAAAGCCGGCATTTGGTCAAACAGCCGCATCGCGGGCCACCCATGATCATGGCCCACCCCGCCCTGAGGAATCGACCGCCATCGATCATTCAGCCGTGTCGAGGATGGCCTGCCAGCCGGCAGCTTCATCCGAACGGCCGCGACGCTCATTGACCTCGACCAGCATCCCGAGCAGCTGGGCCAGTTTGGGGTGCTCGGGGCCGAAGCGGGTCGACATGATCCGGTAGGCCTCTTCGAGTTCAGGCAGCGCCTGGTCGATATTGCCAAGCCGCAGGTGGCACTCCCCGGCAGTGTGAAGGGCGAACCCGCGGCCGATGAAGTCCGGGGACACCTCCTCGGCGAGGATGCCGGCACTGCTGACGGCAAGCGGTTCGGCCTCGGCATACCGTTCCTGGGCAACATAGAACGCCGCCAGGTTGATGACACCCGCCACCTGTTCCGGGTGGCGGTCACCGAGCACCCGCCGGCCGGTTTCGACGTTTTCAACGTAGTAGGGCTCGGCTTCGTCGAAACGGCCCTGGTCCTTGAGGATGATGCCGAGGTTGTTGACCGCCACCATGGTGTGCTGGTGGTCGTTCCCCAGGATCTTGCGCATGCCTTCAAGCGCCTCCCGCGTCATGGCCTCGGCCTCGGCATGCCGGCCGTCCAGACGCAGCAGCCAGCCGTAGCCCGACAGTACCGTCAACAGGTGCGGGTGCTCCGGTCCATGCCGTTTCTCCAGAGCGGGGATCAGCTCGAGATAGAGGGCCTCGCTGCGCTCGAAGTCAAGCAGATCCCCGGCCACCTGGGCCATGCCGTAGAGCAGGGCCAGCGCGGTGTCATCGCCGAGGCCGAGCGAGGTCCGGGCGATCTCGAGGACTGGCGTGCCGAGCGCGTCCGCCTCCTCAAGCCGACCCTGATACAGCAGGGTCTCCACCAGCACTGTGGTGGTTTGAACCACGTCGGGATGGCCCTCGCCGAGGATCTGGCGCTGCTTCTTCAACACCTCCCTCAGCTCGGTTTCCGCGGCGTCGAGATCACCGAGAAAATAGCGCGCCGCCCCGAGATCGCTTTGCGCTCGCATGGTGGAGGGATCGAGCGGGCCGGCCACCTCCCGGAACAGCTGGAGAGACCGTTCCGCGTGGCCGGGGACCAGCTCGAACTCACCGAGGTCTCGATAGGTTGATGCCAGCACCCGGCGCAGTTCGGCTTCGACCTCGGGCTGGTCGGCCAGGTCGGTGCCTATGCGAATGGCGGCCGCGTCGAGGATCTCCCGCAGCATGGTCGTGTCCCGTCCGAGGGCCACCGAAGGACCGACGCCGGCCAGCATGCTCTCGAGGAGCACGGCCACCTGCTCGCTCCTGGCCGCGGCGGCATGCGCCCGCTCGGCCTCGCGCTCAGCACGGACGTACATCGCCGAGGACACGGCCAGCGCGACAACGAGGAAGAGCAGCGCAGTCGCCGCGGCGCCAACCCAGGCCCGGTTGCGGCTGGCGAACTTGCGGATCTGATACAGGGCACTTGGCGGGCGGGCATTGATCGGCTGGGAGGAGAGATAGCGGTCGATGTCTTCGGCCAATGCCGCCGCCGACTCGTAACGCCGTGCCGGCTCCTTTTCCAGCGCCTTGCCGACGATGTTCTCCACGTCTGCGTCAAGACGGCCGATGCCGCTCCAGCTCTGGCGAAGCGGCCGCGGCGGTTCCTCGCAGATCACCCGTATCGCTTCGGCCAGGGCGGCGCGAACCGTTTCGTATGGCCGTTGCCCGGCCACCATCTCGTAAAGAATGACGCCCAGGGCGTAGATATCCGTGCGCACATCCACCGCATCGGACTCTCCCCGCGCCTGCTCCGGACTCATGTAAGGCAGGGTGCCCTTGATCATCCCCACTTCGGTGGCCATGGTGGCCAGCACGTCCTGGTCGGTGAACCGGGCCAGCCCGAAATCGAGGATCTTCACCATGGGCAGCGGTGTGGTCTGACCACTCCCCGAGGAGGTGGCCTGCTCGTCGGCCACCAGAATATTGGCCGGTTTCAGATCACGGTGAATCACGCCCCGCTGGTGGGCATAGTGCACGGCCTGACAGAGCCCGGCGAACAGCCGCAGCCGCAGCTCCAGCTCGTCCGAAGTGACCGGCGACGATCGCTGGGCAAGCCAACGGTCAAGGGTCAGACCCCGAACCAGTTCCATGGCAAAGAAGTCACGGCCGTCTGCGGTGTGCCCCGACTCGTAGATGGCAGCGATATTGGGATGCTTCAGCCGGCCCAGGGTCTCCACCTCGCGGAGGAACATGCGGGCGTGCAGATCGTCCACCAGGTGGTGGCGGTGCAATACCTTGATCGCCACCCGGCGCCTGGGGTGCTTCTGCTCCGCTTCGTAGACCATGCCCATGGCCCCCTCACCGAGCAGGCCGAGGACACGATACCCCTCGATATTTTCAGGAAGACGCTCCGCTACCGTCGGTTGACGGGGCACTGACCGGTCGGTCACGGCCAGGGTTTCCAGCTCGTTTGGAGTCGAGGACTGGTCTTCCGGTTCGGTATCCGTGGGTTTCATCTGGTGATCCTCGTGTATTCGTATCCCAATCCCGGCGTGGATGGCGACCTGTCATTATCTGAAAATACTGATCACCAAAGTCAAATCCAGTCAAATGCTTGCTTGGCCGTACGGTACGGAAATGTGCCGCTACTAAGGCTGATTGAACCGATCTGACGGTGCCCACGCCAAACTCGTCAGGGGATGGGGACTGGAGTAGTGCTTTCGTGAAGACCAGGGGGTTGTTCCGGCAAGGGGGCATCATCAGGCGCGAATAACCAGCGCAGGCCTCTTCTCCGGCCACTGGTCTCACGCCGGCTCCCACTCATCCCAATCGGGCGGCGCCTGCGAGAAGTCCGCCTCGCTCTTCTCAAACCAAGCGATGATCTACCGGCCGTGGGTCTCGATAATCTCCCCTATCGATGATACTTCCATTCCTCACTCCGCATGATCACTATGTCCATTCGTTCGGAGCCTTCAGCGCATCGGATGGATTTTCAGGAGCAACATGTTTTCAGAAGCCACATGTATGTTCTCCTCATCATGGCGTGACGTAATCCCTGATGAGCAATTATGTCAACTTATTGATTTTATTGACGTACAAAATATTGACAAGCCACAACAGGGCTCCTCGCCTCTGGACAGGAAATTCCGCTTGACAAACAAAACGAACGACACTATATTTACCATTACCACGGGGGGTGGTAAAATAATTTCGGATTGATTGTAGCCGCCCTCCGGATTTTGTTCTTGGTCCTCAATTTATATTTCAATGTTGAAGGACCTTCGTTGAGTGAGCGGATCGTGATGTTCGACACCACCCTGCGTGATACAACCAGATGTATCGGGTGTATGCCGGCCTCAACACTCATCCATGGCGAAACTCCTTTGTAAAAGGATTATGTTATGACAATCAGGCAGGGTCGGTTTAACTGTGGGAGAGGACCTGCCCGGTCTCAGGAGTAGCGCGAATGGCACAGGTTGTATCCTGCCGGGACAAGGTAGAGGCGTAGAGGCCCGGCAGCATCAATCGGCGCATGGTCACCTCACCGATGAGCCATGGGCCGATTCTGGCTCCGTCGTTTCGGAAAGGAGGTGCGGTTTCTAGTTGGCAGGTTGATTTTCATCGCAACACATACATCTCGCATCAGAATGGAGAAGTAAAATGAGATCTCTCAAATGCGTCATTTTTGCCTTGCTGCTTGGGCTCATCGTGCCCGGTGGGCTGTTTGCCCAATGGGAGCCGGATGTCCGGCTGACCAATGATCCGTTCGAATCCGTCACCTGTTTCGCGAATGCCAAGGCTGTGGCAACATCCGGCGCCACGGTCCATGTTGTCTGGTACGACAGCCGTGACGGCAACAACGAGATCTACTACAAGCAGTCCACGGATGGGGGAACGACCTGGGGTGCGGACACCAGGCTCACCAATGACACCGCCTGGTCGGAGCGTCCCACTGTGGTGGCTTCCGGATCGACCGTGCACGTGGCCTGGTATGACGGCCGGATCGGCCCTCCCAGAATCTTCTACAAGCAATCTCTGGACAATGGCGTAACCTGGGGGGCGGATGTGGGACTCACTCCCACCTCTGGTGTGGCGTACCACCCGTCGATGGCGGTTTCCGGTTCGATCGTCCATGTGGCCTGGACGGACATGAGCGCCGGCCCGCAGATCTACTACACACGCTCTCTTGACAATGGCGCGACCTGGGAGACGGAGCGAATCATCACGCCCAGCGCCCCGCCTGCCGGAAAGAACTTCGCATCCATCGCAGCGTCCGGATCGGATGTCCACGTGGCCTGGATGGATTTCCGTGCCGAACCTCGTGTTTACTACACACGTTCCCAGGACGACGGCGTGACCTGGGATACGGATATGGCCATCACTTCGACATACTCACAGTTTCCTTCCATCGTGGCCTCCGGTTCGACCCTGCACATGGTCTATTCGGACTTCCGCGATGGGGAGGCCTTCCCCAGGACATACTATCAGCGGTCGACGGATGCGGGAGACTCCTGGGATCCGGAAGTCGCGCTCGCCATTGTTCCCGCTTCGTGGTACCCGTCGGTTGCGGTCTCCGGCTCGTTCGTACAGGCGGTCTGGCTGACCGACCAGGCCGGAGACATCGCTGAGATTTATTCCAGATCTTCAAGTGATGGCGGCGTCACCTGGGAGGGATTGCCCACGAGGCTCACCGACAACCCGTCCGAATCGCGGGAGGCATCGGTGGCGATTTCCGACACGGGTGTGCACGTGGTCTGGTACGACGATCGTGACGGAAACTGGGAGGCCTACTACAAGCGCATGGGCTTCGACACGCCCACGCTCTCGGCGACCCTCTCGGCTGACCCCTCGTCCGGCACCCTGCCCTTCGCCACGCTGATGACCGCGCAGTTGTACAACGAGTACGACGGGCAGACCCGAGCCATAGCCGCCCACATCGACGCCACACTGGCTTCCGGTGCGGCATTCCCCAACTGGCGTGCCGGGTTCACCAACGTGGGACCCTCGAGCTCCTATGTGACCAGCTTCATGGTGAACGTGCCGGCCCTGATTACCCTGGTGGGTGATAACCAGTTCACCCTGGTGGCCGAGGACGTAACGCCTTCACCGTTTAACCAGCCACCCTACCCGCCCGCTGGGGATACGGATACGTCCGCCTGCACTGTGACGGGGATCGCTCCGTAAGCAGGTTCGGCCGGTGCGTGGGATGGATACTTAGCGAATCGGCTAGACGATATAGTCCATAAAACAACCTCATGGCGTAAATTATCAAATATTTACGCCATGAGGGATTATTCGGCGATGTTGTCGGAGTTTTAAGCATTGCCCGGACTTGTTTCCTCGTTCTATTCTTTATATGATTTGCGTTCAGCCACCTTATAGGGACTGCAGTCCCAACGCCACGTCCTTTGGGCGTGGATGTTTACTTGACTACAACGTTAGCAGGTTGTGGTCACCGATATTCCACTGACGTGGCAGAGCTACACTGGGCTGGTTGATGTCCATGAACTCGCGAGTCCACACCAAACGGATGAATCCTCAGCGATAAGGGAAGATCAATGTGTAGCGGTGGATCATCAGCTCATCATCTGTGAGGCTTACAATCAATGGTCGAATCCAACATACTTGACACACTGATCTCAAACTTGATGAGTGAACGGCAAGCGAAGGTCTATTTAGCACTGCTGAAGAATGGTGAAGCGGGCCCTTCGGAACTACAGAGAGCTTCAGGGATACCGCTAAGCAAAATATCAGAAACTGTCAATTTCCTTCTCAGTAATGGATATATAAACGCCAGGAAAGTTGGCAAAAAGAAATTCTATA
>JAQAZP010000255.1:0-22228 GCA_032127265.1 Acidobacteriota bacterium | reverse complement strand
CAGGCCGCCATCGAACGCCTCAAATCGTTGGGCTACATCCAGTAAACCCATTCAGGGACATACTGACTCTACTTCTTGATCTCGAACTGCACTTCGAGGGTGGGTCTCGACTTGTTGCCCTCGGCCACCAGGCGGAGCCGCTGTTTCCAGCTGCCAACGAAGTAGAGGAAGTCGACGAAGGTCTGCTGGAAGTCGAGGGTCACGGCGTATACACCGACGGTGCCCGGGGTGGGGAAGAAATTGGTCTGCCGGTAGTCGCCGGGAAGAGAGGAGAGAAAACCGGAGCGGGTGAGAATTTCGGGGTCCTGCCGGTAGATCCGGTAGCCCGAGCGCACCTGCTTCACCGTGGCCACCGAAAGCTCCTCGCCGTTTTCGCCGTAGAGGTGGAACTCGTCCTTGCGGATACGCACCAGCTTGTGGCTGCGGTTGAAGATGCTGACCACCAGGGGGACGAAATTCTCGAACTCCCGGTCCCCGCGCATCAGCATCAGCCCCACTTCCATGCTGAAGTCGCCCTGCTGCACTTTCACCGAATCCACTTTCACCGTGATCTCGGGGGATGGCCCGGCATCGGGCTCCTGGGCCGGCGCCGCGGCCGGAAGGAACAGCAACAGGGCCAGGACCACGAAGAAGGCGGCGGCTGGACGCAGGCAGCCTGCGGGGGTCGGTGTGCCCGTGCAGCGGTGGATGGGCTGGTGGAACAGGTTCTTTCTCATGGGCGCCATTACTCTAACTTCCGTAACAGGCCGTGTCAAAGCCCCGGTCGTCTCACAACGAGTTGCCGAAATTCGAGGCCAGCAGGGCCAGATCCTGGCCGTCAACCACCCCGTCCTCATTGAGGTCTGCCGGAGCGAACCAGCGTTCGCCACCCGATCCCGAACCGAACGACCAGGCCACGCGGGAGTTGTCCATGCCGTCCACCCGCCCCGAACCGTCAACATCGCCGGTGAGATCCACGTAGGTCCAGCCGGCCAAGGCCCAGACCTCGGGGTCGATCACCACCTCGGCCGGCGGGCCGTCCAGGTCGAGTTCAAAGGAGGAGTATTCGCCGTTCACCTCCACCCGGTGCAGCGAGGTCCCGGCCGCCGTGGTCACGCCCACCTCCAGCGGCATGCGGAAGAGCGGGGCGTTGTGCTGGACCTGCCGAAAGGCGATGGTCATGGTGTAGCCGCCTTCGGCGGAGGGGTATCCGCCGTGGGTGTATTTGAACACCGGGTAGCCGGCCTGGTAGACCCACTGGTCGAAGAACCAGCCCAGGTCGACGCCGGCAACGTCCTGGAAGGCGGCGATCAGGTCCGGGGTGCTGGCCGTGCCGAAACGGTGGCGTTCGGCATAGACCCGTATTCCCTCCTGCCAGGTGGCGGTGCCCAGAACCTGGCGCAGCATGTGCAGGATCCAGGCCCCCTTCTCGTAGACCGTCACGCCCCACATGTATTCGGGGTCGAAGATCGGGAAGCGGCCCTCGCTCCCCGACTCGCCATTGAAATAGCTCCGGCGGTTGTCCGCCATCTGGTCGCGGAAGGCCTCCGGGCCGTAGAAATCCTCGGTGAACAGCGCGTCGAAGTAGGTGGCGAACCCCTCGTTGAGCCAGATCTCGGCCCAGTTGCGGCAGGTGACCATGTCCCCCCACCACTGGTGGGCCAGCTCGTGGGCCACGATCGGCTCGAAGCGGCGGTTGCCGTTGACCAGCCCCTGGCCGAAGGTGGTCATGGTCTGGTGCTCCATGGCCCCCCCCAGCGGCGCCATGGCCATGCCGTAGGAGTCAAAGGGATAGTCGATGTAGACGTCGGAGTAGAAGTCGATCATCGCCGGGAGATTGGCCCAGTCGAAGACCGCCAGGTCGTAGTGGCTGGGGTAGACGTAGCTAGTGATGGGCAGGCCGCCGGAAGCGGTCTGGGAGAAGGTGTCGAAGTTGGAGACGGCCAGCGAGATCAGATACGGGGGGACCGGCTGGGCCATATAGTAGTGGTGCGTCCTGGTGCCGTCACCGTTGCTGCTCACCGATTCCAGGGTGCCGTTGCCCGCCACGAGATAGGCGGAGGGGGCGGTGATGCGTGCCCGGTACCAGTTGGCCTTGTCCGAGGGCAGGTCGCGGCAGGGGAACCAGTAGCGGGAATCCTCCGGCTCGGTAAACGTGTAGCAGATCCCGTTGTTGGTGCTGCGGAAGAACATCCCCCGCTGGGGCGATCCGCCGTAGGAAATGGCGTAGACCCGTTCCTCGCCGGCAGCCAGCGGGCTGGACGGCGTGATTTCGATCACCCCGCCGCCGGTGGTGAACGACACCTGGCGCTGCCCGTCCTCCTGAACCCCCGAGACACTGAGCCCGATGAAGTCCAGGGCGAATGAGCCGAGGCCTGCCACCGTCGAGCGCAGGCCCACATCGCAGCGGGCATTGATCCGCTGGGCAGCGAAATCGATGTTCATGGTCAGGGTGTAGGACGTAACGTCGATGGTGTTGGAGGCATTGCTGGCGCTGGTTCCCACCCTCCGCTGCTGTCCCTGGCGGGCGGCCCGGCAGCCGTCGGCGCCGCTGGCCTTGCCGGTGTCGCCGGGTCCACCGGCAAAAAGTGGAGCGTCAAAAGCGAAACAGCAGGCCAGGATGACGGCCGCAACGGACAAGCCTCTACCCCGGAATCGAAACATGGTATCCCTCCCCGGCCGGCCGCTGGAGGACTCCGGCCGGTGTGCACCCTCAACGGCAGCGGACAGCGCCCATCCCCGGGGGAAGGGACTGCCACACAAAACGCCGCGACGCTCTCACCAGATGCCGCGGTCCACAGTAGTATATACAACATCCACCCGGCACATTGACCCCGAACCAGCCTTCCGCTACATTTCCCGTATGTTTTTCGAAGTGGCCCAGATCGAAGTCAACCCGCTGCTGCCCCCGCTGGTGGCGTTCGTGATTTCCTTCCTCACCTCCATGGGGGGCGTCTCCGGCGCCTTTTTGCTTCTGCCCTACCAGGTGAGCGTCCTCGGTTTCGTCAGCCCAGCGGTGACCCCCACCAACATGGTGTACAACATCGGGGCGATTCCGCCAGGCATTTACCGTTTTGCCAAAGAGGGCCGCATGTGCTGGCCTCTGGCCGGAATCATCGCCGCCGGGTCGTTGCCCGGCCTGCTGGCTGGAATAGCGCTGAGGGTCCGCTACCTTCCCGACCCGAAGCATTTCAAGCTCTTTGTCGGCTGCGTGCTGCTCTACATCGGCTTCCACATGGTTCGCGACCTGGTCCGCCCCGAAGGGGGGAACCGTAACCGCACACCCACCGGGAAACCGCCGGACACCAGGGTCACCGACCGCATCATCACCCTGTCCCGCCTGAGCTTCGAGTTCGGGGGATCGCGATACAGCGTCAGCACAACGGGCATCGTCGTTCTCTCCCTGGCCACCGGCCTGATCGCCGGTGTCTACGGCATCGGCGGCGGGGCAATCATGGCCCCGGTACTGATCACCCTCTTTCGCCTGCCGGTGCATGCCGTGGCCGGTCCGGCGCTCGCCAGCACCTGCATCATCTCCATTTTTGGTGTGCTCTTTTACACCGTTGCCGGCAGGTTGCCCGGGCTGGCCCATCTGGCGGTGGCCCCGGACTGGAAGCTGGGATTGCTGCTGGCGGCGGGCGGAGCGGCGGGCATATACTGCGGGGCCAGGGTTCAGAAGCACTTGCCGGCCTGGCCGATCAAACTGATCCTGACCCTGGTCATCTTGATCGTGTCGTTCCGCTATATCTGGAATTTCTTCTTTTAAGAGTAAGAGGGATCGTGAAAACCACCAAGGCCATGGCAGCGCCCCTCTCCCCCTGGGCCGGATTCAGCATCGTGGCTCTGGGGGTCTTCATGTCCACCCTCGACTCCTCCATCGTCAACGTGGCCCTGCCGGTGATCCGCGAGGATTATCACGCCCCGCTTAACCTTGTGGGATGGATCCCGCTGGGCTACCTGCTCACCATCTCGGTGACCCTGCTGGGGTTCGGCCGCCGGGGCGACAGCAAGGGCCGGGCACGAGTCTACCGCGAGGGTCTGGTGATCTTCACCCTCGCCTCGCTGCTCTGCGGCCTCGCCCCCACCATCGGCCTGCTGGTGGGGGCCCGGGTGATCCAGGCCATCGGGGCCAGCCTGATCATGGCCGTAGGCCCGGCCTTTCTGATCCACATCTTTCCCCCGGAGAAGCGCGGCCGGGCCATCGGGGCCATGGGCGTGGTGGTGAACCTCGGCCTCACCTCGGGCCCGGTGCTGGGCGGCTTCCTCACCGAAGTCCTCTCCTGGCGCTGGATCTTCCTCATCAACCTTCCCATCGGCCTTGCCGGCTGGTTGCTCACCAGGCGGCTGGACACCGACCACCCGGCGAAACCGGACACCGGGGCCCGGGAACACGGCGACCTGTGGGGCAACCTGCTCTGGATCGCCGGCCTCACCGGGCTCTGCCTCTCGCTCAACCGCATCCCGGTCTGGGGCTTCAGCCTCTGGCCCACCGGAATCCTGCTGCTGGCCGGGGCGGCGCTGATCGCCTGGTTCATCCTCCACGAATACCGCGCCGCCCACCCGCTGCTGCCGTTGAGCCTCTTCAGCAACCGGCTGTTCAGCATCCCGCTCTTCGGCGGCACGGTGCTCTTCATCTACACCTTCATTTTCATCTACCTCGGCCCCTTCTATCTTTCGATCCTCGCCGGGCTGCCGGTCCACACCGTGGGGCTGTTCTTCATCCTCGGCCCGCTGGGGTCGCTGATCACCGCCCCCGTCTCGGGATGGCTGCACGACCGCTGGGGCTCGCGGTGGCTGACCACCACCGGCCTGCTGATCAACGCCGCCACGCTGTATGGGCTCTCCCTGCAGGGTGCGAACCCGTCGCTCCCCGTTTTCGGCCTGCTGATGTTCTGCCTCGGGTTGGGCAACGGGATATTCATGCCGCCCAACACCACGATGTTGCTGGGCACCGTGCCGGCACGCTTCACCGGTGTGGCTTCCGGCCTCCACGCCACCGGGCGGACCCTGGGCATGGTCCTGGGCGTGGCGCTGGGCGGGGCGATCTTCGAGCTGTCCTACAGCAGGTTCACCGGCGGTGTGCTGCTGGAGCAGTTCGACCCGGCCAGCCACGCCGGCGCCTTTGCCCACGCCTGGCGGCTGTCGCTGCTGGCCGGGCTGGCCGCCTGCCTTCTCTCGGTGGCGGTGAACCTCTTCCGCGGGCCCGACCCGGATCCCGCCGGCACCCCGCATCCCAAGCGCTCCACCGGCCTGGGCGCCTGAGGGGCGGCAGGGGCTTCACCGGACCGCGGGATATCTGATACACTCAGGCATCAGGAGCGCAACCGACATGGCCTTCCGCAAAAAGAAGAAAACCCTGCGCAAGAAGACGGGCCGGCGCAAGACCGGCATCCCGGTGAAGAAACACGCCTTCAGCATTGCCCTGCGCAAGTATATCCCCTTCATCGTCATGGCCGCCGCGGCGGCGCTGATCCTTCTCTTCCTCTGGGCCCAGTCCCGGGTCAACGAGCCGCGGAAGCTGAAGATCGGCAGCCAGGGAGTGGAGGCCGGCGCCCCATCGGCCCTGGAGACGGTGGAGGAGCCCCCGGTCGGCCAGGACGAGGCGGGTGCGGAACCGGCCGGATCCCCCGGCAGTTCTTCCAGCGAAACCCCTTAGTCGGGCGGGCCGGGTGCTGAACTCCCAACCGCGGAGATCACCGGCCGGTGTTTCCTGGTCAGGTTTGTCATCCCGGGAGTCACAATGAAGAGAACAGTCCGTGTTCTGGGTTTTCTCGCGCTTATCGCTTTCTGAACTGTCTCGTGCGAGAAGAAAGAGGGGGCGGGAGTTGAATGGGATCGTCTCAGGCAGGAGGCCGAGTCACTCTATGACCAGGGTTGTGCCCCCAGGCCCTGGTGGCCGCCGGGAAGGCACTTGAAATTGCCGAAGAAGTTGCCGGCCCCGAGAACGCCAATCTCGGAAGAATGCTGTGGGGGCTTGCCGCGCTCTATTCAGATCAAGAGGACCACGCCACGGCGGAACCGCTATACCAAAGGGCATTGACCATCCCCGAGAAGAATCTCGGAGCATCCCACTCCGAGGTAGTCAGTCTGTCGAAACAGCTGAATAAATGTCAGAAGAACCTGGGTGGATAGCCTCAGGCCCATCACCCCGGGATCCCCCGATCGGATAGCGCTCGTTCAATCAGCGGCTGAACGATCTGCCGGTTCCCCCAACAGCTCATCAATCGGCACCCAGTAGGACAATGGTTTGAGCCCCTGCTCGGCGTTGCGGGCCACTTTCTTCTCGATCTCAGCAAAGGCGGGGAGTTTGCGCACGCTGTCCAGGTCGGTGTCGCCGGCCAGCAGGTCGGGGTTGTTGAATTTCCGGGCGGCGGCCTCGGCTAGCAGCTCCAGCGCCCCCTCGCTGTCGCCGGTGAGCGCCGCGGCGCAGGCCGCATTGTAAAAACCGGTCACGTTGTCCGGGTAGACCCAGGTGGCGGTGCGGAAGACGGCCAGGGCGCTTTTCGGCTCGCCGGCCCCGTGGTGCTGCATCCCCATCTCGATCAGGTAGATCGATGAGTGGAACAGGGCGGTGTCGGCGCGGACGGCGTTGGGGCCCCCTTCCCTGCTCAGTTTCTGCAGCCGCTCCACCGCTTCGGGATAGACCTCGCGGTCGCGCCAGCCATTGAGCGCATGGATGTCGAAGATCAGTTTCTCCTCCAACTCGAGGAGCTGTTTCGTCTCCGGTGCTGCGGCCAGGCGCTCCGCGTCCCTGCCGGCCAGGGTGGCCTCGTGCAGGCCGGAAAAGGCCTCGGCAATCTGGCGGTAGGTGCGCAGGGCCAGCAGCGGCCTGCCCTCCGCCTCCAACACGCGAGCCGCAGCCAGTCTCTCCGAAGCGATCCGTTTGATAAATGCCTCGTCCAAGGGGATAAGCTTCCGGCGCATGGCGGCGATCTGCATGAACTCCACAGCTTCGCGGTACTTCGCCGGCGCGGGCCACTGGTGCCGGCCGGGAAAGACCTCCTGCCAGCAGGTGAACCCGTGTTCCGGCAGCTCGCGTTCAGCCTGCAGATGCTCGGGGCAGGCGATGTCGGCGTCGCCCACCAGGCCGTAGACCGCCAGCTTGCTCCGGCCGGGCAACGGCTCGGCGTAGGTGAACACCGCCCCGACGGAGATCACCCCGGCAAAGTCTCGGGGGTGGCGGAGAGCCAGGCTGAGAGCGGCCCGGGAACCGCCGGAGAACCCGGTGGCATAGCTTCGGCGCGGGTGGATGGTGAAGCGGGCCTTTGCTTCCCGGCGCAGGGCGCGCTGGGCGGCATGGATCGGTTCCCAGGGGCCGTTGCGCGAGTCGTTGGACCCGATGACGATGTAGCCGTACTGCTCGGCGGCATCCTGCAGCAGCCGCACCGGTGTGGCGCCGTCGGCGCCGGGGGAGAAGGCGAAGATCACCGGCCACTCCCGCTGGGGATCGTAGGACGAGGGCAGGTAGAGGGCGTAGCTGAATTCCGGGTCCTTGAGGCAGGTCACCGAGGGCACCAGCTCGCCCCGGGGCAACGGCGGCGTGCTGGGGGGCTCGGCTGCGAAGAGCTGGGCGGCAACGAGCAGAAAGGCGCAAACCAAAAGCACCGATCCCGGCCATGGGCAATCTGCTGACCGTTTCACATCCCACCTCCTGCTTGTTAATCATACCGCAGGAAACAACAAAAAATAGGTGACCGTCACCTGTTAATTGCGACTCATTGCGTCGACAGAATTCGGGTGAAAAATGGTGTCACCATTTAAAGTGGTACCCGTCCCTACTTTTTGTTCTTCAGAAAGGCGTCTGATCCGAACGGACCTGGCCTTTGCCGTCCACGATCTCGAAATCGAAGCGGACATCGAGGTAGAAGTTCACCACCCGCCTCTCCACCACCCGCCGGTAGTCGGCCACGCCGTCGCCGTCCAGGTCTTCCCCCGGTTCGTAGCGGCGCCAGGTGGCGGGCACGAATTTCCACTCGGCCAGCACCTCCTCCACCGCCCGGCGGAAGTCGCCGGCAAAAGGCCCCGGGGTGGAGGCCAGGCGCGGGCTGTCGGCCACCTCGGCCACCCGGCCCTCGTTGTCCACCAGGATGCGCACCGCCACGATGGAGGGACCGGCGCCGGCGGTCAGGGCCTGGGGCGGGTACACCGGCTGGGCCAGTTCCTCTTTTATTATCGGCGCGCGCAGATCCTGGTCCTCGGGCGGCTCGGTGTCGATGGAAGCGCCGTCGCGCAGGAAGTCGAAAGAAGATTGTCCGACGGGCGGGGCAGGAGGATCAGGGGGCGGGACAATTCGGCGGCCGGCACAGCCGGCGGCGAGCAGCAGGATCACGATGAGGATTGCCGACACTATCTCGCGTGCTATCGACTCGACCCTGTGAAGCATCCCCTTCTCTCCCCCCGCGGCGAAAGGACACACCCATCCATTGCCTACAGGAGCAAAGTATCGTTGCTCACCGTGTACGAGTCCAGAAAAAAATGGGGACAGGCGTGTCGGCGTCTCCGGTCCGAGCGAAATGTCGAGAGGTCACATTCGCATCAAACGTGAACTCGAGACCCGTGAACGAAGACGGAGATGCCGATGCGTCTGAAATCAGAAGAGGGCCTTCAGCGCCTCCACGCTGGCTTCCGCCTCGGGACGGCGGGTGTAGTCCACATCGGCGTCAATGCTGCGGATCGCGCCCTCGCCGTCCACCACCAGCCGGGCGGGCAGGGGAAGTTCCCAGGAGTCGTCACCGTTGAACTCGGGGATCAGAATCCCGAATTTCTTGTAGAGCTCCTGCAGCGCCTGGGGCATGGTGAAGACCAGCCCCAGCTGCCGGGCCCAACCGTGACCGGGATCACTGAGCACCGGGAAGCCCAGCGTGTGCCGCTCTTTCACCTCGACGTTCTTCTCCGGGATCTGGGGCGAGATGGCCACCATTTCGGCGCCCAGGGCACGAATCTCGCCATGGATTTTCTGCAGAGCTTCCAGCTCCGCGTTGCAGTACGGTCACCAGGCGCCGCGGTAGACGGTGAGCACCAGCGGCCCCCGGGAAAGGAGGTCCGCCGAACTCACCTGCCGGCCATCGGTATCGAACAGCTGGAAGTTTTCCAACCGGCTCCCCGGGGCGGGGAGGCGCGACATGATGCCCGAGGAACGGAGTTCCTCCTCGGCCCCAGCCATCACCTGCAGGGCCTGCTGGGGTAGCTGGCTGACGAAGCCGGCCTTGATCCGGTCCAGACGTTCCTGCAGGGTGCTCATGATGTCTCCTCGGCCCCGATTATGGCGGCGGCGGGGTTGAAATCGGGATACTCGGTGTACCCTTCACCGGCCTGGCTTCCGGCATACCAGGTTGTCATCTCCGGTAGCGGGGCCAGGGGCCAGCCGTTGCGGAAACGCTCCACCAGGTCGGGGTTGCTGATGTAGGGCCGGCCGATGGCGACCAGGTCCGCCGCGCCGCGGGCCACGGCATCCTCCGCACTCTGCTGGTCGTAGCCGCAGTTGCCCATCAGCGGGCCGTGGAACAGGCCGCGGAACTCCTCCAGGGTCATCGGCTCGCCCAGCTTGTGGAAGCCGAAGGCCAGGCCGTCCATCACGTGCAGGTAGGCCAGCCCGAAGCCGTCAAGCTGCCGGGCCGCGTAGCTGAAGGTCTCCCTGAAATCGTGTGAGCCCATGTCGTTGAACACCCCGTTGGGCGCCAGACGCACGGCCACCCGGGACGCGGTAAAAATACTGCTGATCGCCGCCACGGCCTCGCGCAGCAGGCGGAAGCGGTTCTCGGGACTTCCGCCATAGGCATCCTCACGCCGGTTGGTGCGGGACTGCAGGAACTGGTCCAGCAGGTAGCCGTTGGCCGCATGGATCTCCACGCCGTCAAAACCGGCAGCCTTGGCCCGCACGGCAGCGCCGGCGTAATCGGCGACGATGCCGAGCAGCTCGTCAAGCTCCAGGGCCCGCGGCGTCTCGTAGTCTTTTTTGCCTTGCGGCGTGTGGACGCCGTCGCCTTCCAGACGCACCGCCGAGGGGGCCACCGGCAGCTCGCCGCCGTGGAAGCCGCTGTGCGACGCCCGCCCGCAGTGCCAGAGCTGGAGAAAGATCGTGCTGCCCTTGGCATGGACGGCATCCACTACCTGCTTCCAGGACTCGCCCTGCTGGTCGGTGTAGATCCCGGGAGAATCGATCCAGCCGATGCCCTGCTCGGAGACCACCGTGGCCTCGGTGATCACCAGGCCGGCGCCCGCCCGCTGGGCATAGTATTCGGCCATCAGGGGATTGGCCAGACGCTCTGCCCCGGCCCGGGCCCGGGTCATGGGCGCCAGGGCCACGCGGTTCTTCAGATGAAGGCCGTTCATATCAAAAGTATTGAGCAGTGCCTGCTCCTTGCTCGCTGCGCTCATCAACTGGTCCTTTCTGTGTATACCAATAGTGGATTCGGCAGAGTGCCGTCAGTCATTCTGCCAGCCTTGCCGAAGATCTCATCAATATCGACTGTTATTATAGACTATTTTCAGGAAAAGCGACGAAAAACCTTCAACGATTTGGGGGCAGACCCGCCTGTTGCACTCACTCCACCCGATAGGTCACCCCGTCCGAGCGTCCAGTGTCGTCGGTGACCACCACCCGATGCTCTCCCCTCTGCAGCGGGATGAAGAGCTGCTCCCCGGGAGAACCGGCGGCGGCCAGCAGACCGTCCTCATACCAGTAGAGGCGGCTGGTGCCCGGGGACACCCGGGCCGCCAGCGGCACCTGCTGGTATTCCGCCGGGGCGTCGCGGCGCAGGCGGTAGCCGGTGCTGCCGTCCGGGGAGACGATCTTCGGTCCCTCCCCCGCTTCCACAACGCCGCAATCGGGCGACACTGCCGGCACCGCGGGCACCGACTGGCCCCCGGGCCCGCCACCAGGCCACCAGCTCCGCCGGATAGACGGTGAGCAGTTCCCAGCGGTGAGGCCGCTGGCCGATGCAGTCACCGGTGAGCCTCAGCCCGGTCTCGGCATCCAGCAGCATCCGGCGGTGGTGGCGGCACCGTCCCAGACGCGATCCCTCGGCCAGGCAGCGGATCTCCATCAGCTCGGGGCAGAAGGCTCCGGGCAGCTGCCTGCTGAGGGAGCAGACCGTTACCGGCACCAGGGCCAGGCCGGCTGGTTCGCGCGGTCCCGTTCCCCCCGGCTCCAGAGCGCGGAAGATGTCGAAGAGCAGCGGGGCCGCGTGTTCGCTCCCCGAGATGCCGTTCACCGGGGTGCCGTCGAAGTTCCCCACCCAGACGCCCACCGTGTGGCTGCCGGAAAAGCCCACCGCCCAGGCGTCACGGTGGCCGTAGGAGGTCCCGGTCTTCCAGGCCACTGCCGGGGCGTCGCGGGTCAGGGCCCAGGCATCGGGCAGGTCGGGTCGGCGGACGTCGAGGAGGATCGAGGTCACCAGCCAGGCCGCCTCTTCGGAGATCAGCCGCTCCCCCCCGCTCCGGGCATCCTCCCCCCCCGGCTCCCCGCCCTCCGCCCACCGTACCTCGCCGCCCGTTCCGCCGCCGGCCAGTGCGGCGTACAACCCGGTCAGCTCCAGCAGAGTCATATCCCCCGCGCCGAGCACCAGGGGCAGGCCGTAGGCCAGCGCCGGCCGGTCCAGCGAAGAGGCTCCGCCGCGCAGCAGCAGGCGGTGGAAGCGCTCCAGCCCGGCCCGGGCCAGCAGCCGGACTGCGGCGGCGTTGAGAGACTGGGCCAGGGCCTCGCGGGCCGTGACCCGGCCGCGGTAGCGGTCGTCGTAGTTCCGGGCCACGTATCCGCTGAAATCGGTGGGGATGTCGAGAAGATAGGACTCCGGCACCAGCAGCCCCTGGTCCACGACCATGGCGTAGAGAAAGGGCTTGAGCGTGGACCCGGGGGACCGCCGGGCCAGGGTGCCGTTGACCTGCCCCTGGTGCTGGTCTTCGAAAAACCCGGCCGACCCCACCATGGCCCGCAACTCCTCGGTGCCGGTTTCCAGCACCACCACCGCCGCGTTGCCGATGCCCGCCTCCCGCAGCTTGCCGATGCGCCGGGCCACCTGGGCCTCGGCCAGGGCCTGGGTGGGCCGGTGCAGCGTGGTGCGGACCCGGGCACGCCCCGCCGACCGTGAGGCGGCAAAGCGGGCGAAGTGGGGCGCGGCGAATGGCGGGGCACTGCGCCGGTGCGGAAGCTGTTGACGGCGCGCCTCGGCCGCCTCGGCCGCCGTGATCAGCCCCCGGTCCTCCATCAGCCGCAGCACCCCGTCCCGGGCGGCCAGCGCCGCTTCGGGGTGACGGGTGGGGTCGAAACGGTTGGGCGACCGGGGCAGGGCCACCAGCAGCGCCATCTCACCCACCGAGAGCCGCTGCGGCGCCTTGCCGAAATAGAGCCAGGAGGCCGCGGTCACGCCCTCGATGTTTCCGCCATACGGCGCGAGGTTGATATAGAACTCCAGCTGCTGATTTTTGTCATAGTGCCAGTTGAGCTGCAGGGCGCGGGCGCTCTCCCGCAGTTTGGCCCCCAGGGTTCGCCGAGCCGGGTCAACCATCCGCGCGATCTGCATCGGTATGGTGGAGGCGCCGGAGACCACCCGCCCCTGCCGCAGGTTCTGGAAAGCGGCCCGGACCACCGCCGCCGGATTGACCCCGGGATGAAAACGAAACCAGCGGTCCTCGCTGGCCACCACGGCGTTCGTCAGGAGCGGGGGGAGCTGCTCCAGGCTCGCCGGTATCCGCCACCGATCGTCCGGGGGAAGGAAGAACCGCAGCGGCTCCCCGTCCCGGTCCTCCACCGCCAACGCCGGCGGACGCTGCAGCTGCTCCACGGGGAAAGGGAACATCCAGTCGGCGAGCAGGAAGAGAAGCAGCGGCAACAGCAGGGCCAGCATGCCGGCGGCCGCGGCCGGCAAATGCCGGCGCAGCAGGCTGCACAGGGGATGGGGGATGGTAAGCATCATCGCTATCCGGACGGCCCGGGACGCAGGCCCTTACGGCTCGCAGCGATACGTGCGCCGGGCCGGTAACGCTCCGGGATCCGGCCCGGCAACAGATCGCCGGAGAGCTGTCCGGGCTATTCGGCGGCCGACGCCGCTTCGCCGCGCCGGGCCGTCTCCATGGTGCCCCGCGGACCGGTGGCCCGCAGCGCCGGGTTGTACATCGCCTCGGCATGGACCGGCGGCAGACGGAATGATCCGGGGCTCACCGCCCGGACCAGGGTGTAATAGGTCCGCCAGGTATTGGCCGGCAGATCGATGAAGATCAGGATCCGGTCGTCCCGCAGGTCCAGGTGGTCGGGCGGCCGGCCCACATCGGTGACCCAGGACAACGATTCGGTGCTTTCCAGCCGCGGGTTCTCCACCTCGAGGCAGGAGGGCAGCAGATTGACCAGCACCACGTTCTCCACCGCCCCGCTGACACTGCGCACCCTGGTTTTAATCACCACCAGGTCACCCTGCATCAGGCGGGCCGGGTCCAGTTCGGCCCCCGCCCGGTCGTGGAAGGTCCGTTCGATCTCCAGGCCCTCCGCTTCTGGCCGGAACGCATCATCCTCGGGGACACCGCGGGTGACCAGGCTGTAGAAGGCCGCCCCGGTCTGGAACCCCTCGTCCATCACCACCCTCACCGGCCCGCCCGCGGCAGGGAGATCGAACCTGGCCGGCTCCGCGCTGCTCACCCGGCCCAGGGCTTCACCGGCCATGGTCACCGTGCCCGACCAGGGGGGATGCTCCGACTGCAGCCTGAACAAGCGGCCCAGGGCGAGCAGGGCGAAGCTTGTCTCCTGGGTGGTCCAAAAGTCGTCGGTGCGGGCATCACGGGCCAGCCGGTCGGCCAGCTGGGGGATGCGTTTGTTCAGCGGGTCGATGTCCAGCAGGGCCAGCAGCAGGATCGCCCGGTTTCGCACCGCGGAATCGAAATTCTTTCCGGTCTGCCTGGCTGTGTTGTCGATCTCGCCAATCCTCGTCTCCAGCTCCTGCGCCGCTTCCAGGCTGCCGGTGGAGGCGTAGGCCGCGGCCAGCAGGCCGCGGGACTCGGGGGTCAGTTTGCCGGCCTGCCGTTCGCGCAGGTAATCCATCGACCCCAGGTCGGGCTCCCCGGCCCGGGCCAGGACATAGAGTGCGTAGGCCGTGCGCTGCAGTTCCTCCGTGCCGTAGGCTTTGCCGCCCTTGCTCTTCACCGCGTTCTGCAGGTGGTCCAAGGCCCGGCGGAGCAGTCCCTGGTCCACCGGGTGGCCGGCCAGCGAAGCCTCCACCAGAAAGTGCGTGGCGTAGACGCTGACCCAGGGATGATACGAACGGCCGCTGGTCCAAAGTGAGAAGCCGCCCCCCGGCACCTGGTTCTGCATCGCCCGGCGGATGGCCGCCTGGACCATCAGCGCCGGGTCCCCGTGTCCCTTCTCCGGGTCGAGCAGTTCCGGGTTCAGCTCCCGGGCCAGGTCACCGAGGTAGATCAGTGGAAAGGCGGTGGAGACCACCTGTTCCAGGCAGCCGTACGGGTAGCGGAGCAGGGCGGACAGCTTTCCCGAGAACTGGACCAGCGGCAGGGATCCGATCCGCAGGGTCCGCTGCACCGTGTTCGGCCGCAGCCCGCCGTCATCCCCCAGGGGAATGTCCAGCTCCGCCTGGTCCAGCGACCCGGCGGTCTCCCGGTTCACCGGGGGGAGGTCGGGCCGCACCGGCACGCCGATTTCCGCCAATGCCCGTTCGCTGTTTCCTTCGGCGGTGATCACGAAGCGGGCATCTCCGGTCAGCGTACCGGTGGTGACGGTGAACCAGGCGATGCGCTCCCGGCCGGAGGGCACCGCCAGTTGGACAGCATCATCCGCTCCGGCCCTGGCCATCCCCTCCACGGTGAGCCGCAGGGTGAACTCACCGTCAGCCCCGGTGTCGTTGCGCAGGGTCACCGGCAGTTTCAGCTGCTCGCCGAATGAAAGGACCCGCGGCAACGTGGGCGTAAGCACCAGCGGGTCGCGCACCCGGACCATCCGTTCGGCGGAACCGAAGCGGCGGCCGTCGGCAGCCACCGCCATCAGCCGCAGCCCGCCCTGGAACTGGGGAATCTCGATCTCTGCCCGGGCCATCCCGTTGCGGTCCGCCTTGATCAGACCGGACCAGTAGGTCACCGGCTTGATCCGCTGGATCCCCTCGGTGCGGACATGCTGGGCCAGCCCGGCCGCCGCGCCGCCCCCGGCTTCCGAAACAGCAGCCGCCAGGTCGGGCAGCAGCAGGCTGAAGTTGTCGAAACTGATCACCCCCAGGGCCAGCTTGCGGTAGAAGAAAGCGAAGGGATCGGCCGTTTGCTGGGCGATGAGCTGCAGGATGCCCTCGTCCACCGCGGCGATGGTCACCGTGGCCCCCGGCTCGGTCTCCAGCGCCACCTCCAGCCGGCTGGACGAGCGCGCCGTCTCCGCGGAGGTCAGCTTCATGGCCAGGCGGTTGACACTGCGGTCGACATAGAGCGGCAGCGCTCCGAACGCACGGCCGGCGCCGCCCGGTTCGAGGTCCGCGGCCCGCCGGACCATGGTGGCGGTGACATAGACATTGGGACGCCAGCTCTCGCGCACCGGCAGTTCGATGGTCGCCGTGTTCCCCTCCAGTTCCCGGACCACCGTCTCCAGCACCCGGTCACCTTCCACGGTGAGCAGCAGCTTGCCCGGGAAGGGGGCCCGCACCTCCACCGTGGCGGTCTGGCCGGCACGGTATTCCTCGCGGTCCAGTTCCAGCTCCACCCGCCCGGGGCTCTCCATGGCCCACGGGGCATAGCCCCAGCCGCTGGCGTGGAACGAAATGCCGGCCGAGGCTCCGGTCCGCACGTCGGTGATCACCACGCGATGATTGCCGTACTCGGCCGCCGTGAAGACCGCGGTGCCGGCAGCGGAGCCGTCCACCTGCTGCTGTTCCAGCAGTTCCGATTCCCTGGTGGACTGGTAGCTGTAGGTGCCGGCCGGTGTGCGCCGCAGAACGGTGTGCCAGCTGTCGCGGAAAAACTCCAGGCGCAGGGGGCCCGCAGCAACAGCGGCGCTGCCGTCGGGCTTCACCGCGGCGTATTCGACAACGGTTTCCTCACCGAGCCTGGCATACCCTTCAGCCTGGCGCCGCAGACCCACGTAGTAGGGGTAGGGGTGCACCGCCACCCGCTGGAGCGCCGAGACGCCGCGGCCTCCCGCTTCCATCACCCGGGCGGTGACCATGGCTTCGAGGGACGAGGGCACCTCCAGTTCCGGCGGCAGTTCCGCCGTGAATGCCCATCGCCCCTCCCCGTCCAGAGCGGCCTCCTCGAAAAAGATCTCCCGGTCGTCGAACTTCCGGTCCTCGTTGCGGAAGGAGAAGCCCTCGTATCCGGGAGCGCTGAAGGAGGCGTCAGCCAGCCTGACCCGCGTCTCCACCGCCAGGTCCGCCGCCGGCGGCCCGAAAAGGTAGCTGGAGGCCACCTCACCCCGGAGCGGTTCACCGCCGGCAGCGGCGGAAGCCGCCGTGATGGCCACCTTGATGCGGTCCGGGACAAACTCCTCCACCTGGAAGGGGTAACTGCCGATGGACTTCTCGCCGGCCTTCAGCTCCAGGGTGTGGTGCCCGGTGCGGGCGTGGAGCGGCAGGTCGATGGTGATCTCCGCTGCCCCGGATCCGTCGAGGGTCAGCCGTCGGGTTTCCAGCTCGCGGCCCTCGGGGTCGATGTGGCGCAGCAGTACCGGCATGGAGGGCGCCGGGGCCAGGCGCCGGTCACGGACCAGCGTCGCGCCGCGCAGGGTCTCGCCCGGACGGTAGATATCCCGTTCGCCATAGATGAAGGCACTGTAGCCGTCGCCCACGGCTGCCGAGCCGCTGACCTCCAGGCCGGCGGTATCCATTTGCATCTGCTCCAGCAGCAGGAAGGAGAAGTCGTCGCCGTTCTCGATGGTCACCAGATAGGGCCGGTTCTCCTCGAAAGACCCATTCTTCCCCAGCCGCCAGAATCCGGCGCTGTCCGTCCGCCCGCTGCCGATGGTCTGGTTCTGGTCGGAGAGCAGGGTGACCCGGGCGCCGGAAATGGGCCGCAGGGTGCGGTTGTTCACCGCCCAGACCAGAAAGTCGTCCCGGCCCTGTTTGGCCACCGCGCCGATGCCGGTGACCAGCAGCCAGCGCTGCTCGGCCCGCCAGCTGTCCGGCTGGCCGATAAAGACGCGGTAGAGGCCGGGTTCATCCCCGGCCACCAGTTCTTCCACCGGCAGCAGGGTTACGACCTTGGCGTTGCGCTGCGGCTTGACCGGGATGGATGTCTCCACGATCCGGTCGCCGGCGGCGTGCCAGCCCTGGCCCACATAGTTGTTGTAGCCGCGGAAATACCCCCGGCCGTTGCGCTGGAAGAAGAAGAAGAGATTGTTGCGGTAGATCCGGTCCACGGTGAGATTCAGCCGGTCCACGTTCACCGTTTCCAGGGCCACGTTTCCCGGCCCGCCCGAAGGGAGGAACATCCCCTGCCCCTGGAAAGCCACCGTGGGCTCCAGATCATTGAGCTGCACCGTGGTGCTGTATGGCTCCTGCAGCAGCGCGCCGTCCCGGGCCGGCAGCCCTTCGTCGATGGAGAGGGCATATTTTTCACCTGGGCTGAACGCCGCGCTGAGCAGCAGGTTGTTGCGGTCGGCGGCCACCCGGAAGGCCTCCACCCCGTCCACCGAGATGTATTTTTTGGCCGTGTCGGCGTCCATGGGGGACGAGAAGACGATCTGGATGGTGGACGTCTCCAGCCCCGGCTCCGACGACACACTGCGCACGATAAGCTTGTCGCGGGACCCCAGGAAGATCTCCCTGGTGAAGTCCTTGCCCAGGGCCACGTCGCCATCCGCCGGTGTGAGCTCCCCGGCGATCACCAGCTTCAGCCCGCGCGCCTTCCGGGACTTGACCACCTGGTCGCTGCGGAAGGAAATCACCCGGTTCTGCCAGGAGGTCTCCAGCAGCACGGCCACCTCCCCGGCCTCCGGGTCCTCCAGCCTGATCAGCGGGGCCAGTGCCCCGGGCTCCACCTCGTAGTTGAAAGCGATGCTGCCCCGCAGGGTCACCCGGCCTTCCCCGCCGGCCGCCGGCTCCTCGAAAACCTCCACGGTCTCCACCAGAAACTGGTCGGTGCGCACCGTGAACTCGCGCTCACCGGCCATTACCTGGCCTTCGCCCAGTATAAGCTCGGGGTTGAGCGAGAGACGGTATTCCCTGGCCATGGGGAAGCCGCCCGAGGGCTCGAAACGGAGGGTGTTGGTGTCATGCCACTTCCAGACCCCGGACAGCGCCGGGAAGAACGTGGCCGGCGGTTGCGCCAGCACCTGGCCGGCCATGCCGCGGCCCACGGCACGGTCGAAGAGTACGTCGAGAAACGCACGATTCTCCCGGTCCAGCACCAGGTCGAAGACGGTCACCGGGTCTCCGACTCCCGCGGTGCTGCTCGCGGGCTGTCCCGCCCCCCATTGTCCGCGGAGGGCCGCCGCGCTCACAGCCACCAGCAGGACCACCAGGATGGCGATGATCGAATCCTTGAGACCCCAGTTCATACCGCTGCTGCTGCCGCCGCTGCCCGAAGAGACACCGTCGCCCGTCTTTTCCGCTTCGCTCATCCTGGTTCTCCTCGTGGTGGGGTCCGCCGTTTTTTTCCTCTACAAAAAGTATAGGTTAGGGGGATACGAGCATCAAGCAAGGACATGCGATTATGGCCCTTCCCCCCATAGCCCGCCCCGAAAAACGTCGATACATGAAATGGATCACTAACCGCCCGAGAACCAGGGGCACCGGTTGTCAGAGGCTCTCCGCAAAATCCGGAAAGAGCAGCACCTTCTTCGTGTCGTCCGCGTCGAAGATGAACGGCTCGATGTCCCGGGCCAGCCGGCGGAAATCGAGGCCGCCGCACCGGGCGAGCAGCTGCTTTTTCAGTTCCGCCATGTCGCCGATACCGAGCTTCAGCTCCAGGTAGGCGAAGTCGGGCCCGGTCTTGCCCATCAGGAACACCGTGTCGAAAAAATCCCTTCCCATGGGCCGCTTCCGGCTGAAGATGCAGTCGAGCTTCTGGGCCAGCAGGAGGTCGGCCGGAACCACGCGCAGGCGCTGAAACACGTCGAACCGGTTGAGCAGGAAGAACTGATGCTCGTAATTCTCGTACCCCTGCGGCTCGGTATCCAGTCGGATGAGCAGTTTTGCCTCGCGGTGGCCGCTAAGGCCCGACTCCTGGAGGACACTGGTGAAGCGGAGCGAAGCGTGGAAGGCACCGGCCCGGGAGGTTTTCAACTCCACCGCGTATCCCTCCCGACCCAGATCATCGGCAATCGACCGGGACAGCTTCTCGAAGTCGGCCCACGAGATGCCCCGGTTGTCGAAATCGAGGTCCTCGGAGAAGCGCGGGTTGCCGTGCACCAGGTGGATGCAGGTCCCGCCCATGAAGACCAGCGATGCGGCCAGCGGGGACGAGCCCAGCGATTCGAGCACCTTGTGCTGCAGGTACTCGCGAAGGATGTTGACCCGGAACGGGCGGAGCGGTTCGGGGTAGAAGGAGAGGATCTGCTCGAGATCAAGCATGGTGCACCCACTGGAGAAAGCGCCCGGCCCGGTCGGCCAGGGCGCGGACGCCGGATCGGGCAGCCAGACGGGAAAACCTGTCGCCGTCGCAGCTTGCAAGGAATGCCTCACGGTTGAGCCGCCTGGATGAAAAGTCCTCCGGCCCGTTGAGGCCGGGTTCGAGGTAGAGGAGATCGAGCAGGGCCTTCTCTGGAGTGGCGACCCTCGCCGGCCCCGGGCCGATCTCGTAGCCAAAGAAGAAGCCGGGCTTCACCGTGCGGTAACTGAAGCGTCCGATGGGCGTCTCAAAACGGTAGGTCCGCCTGGTGGAAACGGCGGTGACGGCGTATACGCTCTCGGGGATCAACCCGTGGCGGGACAGCGCCGACTCGAGGGAGACGTAGCTGGGCCGGTAGATTCTCGCCGCGATCTCGAACAGCCGCGGCTCGTCCAGCGGTGTGTCGGTGAAGACATAATGACCCTTGACGATCTTCCGCAGGTAGCCCTTCTCCTGCCACTCGCTTAGCCGCCTGCGGTCGAAACCGGGCTCCACCACCCGGATGTCGTCGAGGGAGATGATCGGGAAACCCGAGAACGCTGTCCTGAACTGGTTGTATGTCATATGTTTCGCCAATATGTTATTAATAACAACAATAAGAAATATAATAGATTGTTGGATATCTGTCAAGAACCGGTGTAGTGGTTGGTAGGGTCGAGGTGTAGGGGTCCATCGAGTTTTGATCGGCGCTGATAGCCGATTGGTAGCAACGGTCGGCGGAGTTTTTATGTCACGGATGGAAACCAGGGTTGTCGGCGCGGGAATCTGGCGAGGTCGTCTACCTCCGTTGGTGTAAAATCTGATGTTATGTGAGCGCTTCGATGGGATAGTCAGCGAAATCCCCGGGCATCAGTCCCCAGTTCATACCGCTGCCGCCGCCATTGCCCGAAGAGACACCGTCGCCCGTCTTTTCCGCTTCGCTCATCCTGGTTCTCCTCCTGGTGGGGACGCCGAATTCCTTGCCGGGGGATCTGTTTTTCCCCTGTACAAAAAGTATTGGATCACCCTGCATCGATGATAGTCGACATTTCCGGGGAGGCGACGAATGAAACGGCACACCTTTCTGCTGCTGGCAGCGGCAGTTCTCTTCTGTGTAGCTTCGGGACCGCCGGCGGGCACTTTTGAGGAGGAGATCTCCGGCACCGTGACGGCGTATCCCGACCACGTGGGGAACGTGACCCTCACCGGCAAGGGCAGCCAGGGCTCGCGTTTCACCGTCAGCTGGACCTTCAGCGGCTTCCACGTCTGGTCCAACCCGGTGCTCAGCGGCATGATGGACGCCGGCATGACCCGGGCCCTGGACCTGGTGTGCGATTCGTTCATTCTCTATCCCGTCTCCACCCGGACCACGGTCCACGCTCGGATGCACGAGACCCGCGGCAACACCGAGTGGACCAACACACTCACCCGGTCATATTCCTCCTCCCTGCCCGACCGGGACCGCTTTGAACAGTTGCTGGCGGAAAAAAACCTGCCTTACATCCCCTTCCACATCGCCGTCAACGACCGCCGGCCCTCCGATGGCGGCTGCAGTCTGGAGCTGATGGGCCACACCGGCGCCACCGGTGTGGCCCAGCCGATCCCCTACCAGACCAGCACCGAGGGGCACGGCAGCTCCATGGTCACCAACCACTACCGCGACGAGTCGTGGTCCGGGCGGTCCTTTTTCAGTTGCAGTCTCTCCCTGCTCCGCTACACCGAGGACCGCTGCCGGGCCGATTCCAGCCCCTGCAAAAAGGAGGGCGGGATGTGGGCCGAATTCTCCGGGCCGATGCAGGACGTGGCGGAGGAGATCGACCTCGAAGAACTCTCCTGCAGCGGAGAGCTCGAGCAGGTGACCGCCGGCAGCGGCGAGCAGTTCGAAATGAAGCTGACCTACAGGGTCGGGCTGAAGAAAGAGATCGACGTGACCCTGGAACCGGAAGACGGACAGGAGTTCACCTGGCTCCCTTCCCCCGGTGAGACACGACGCTACAAGCTGACCCTCAACGACCCGGGTCCGGAAGAGGTGGAGGCGGTCCGCTTCACGCTCCATGAAACATCGGAGCACCCCGGCGTGGCCACCAACGCCGGCAACCACATCCGCGGCGACAGCTGCACCGACTGCGATGAAGGCAAGAAGACGAGGAAGGTGCCCTGGGAGACCTTCTTCTCCACCGGCGCCGACGGCGAACCGCTGCCGATCTACCGCATCTACAGCCAATACAACGACTGCCCGGTGGACCACCTGCCCGACCTCATTTTCAGCGAGGACGAGAACCCCGATTTCGATCTCTCGGATGAGGGGAAGTCCACCGAGCTGACCTACGAGATCAGCCAGGGGATCGAGATGACTGAAGATGTCACCGAGGATACGTACTCTGCGGTGGTCTCGGTGATGGATGCCGCCGCCTCGGCCGCGCTCTCGGCGGAGATCAAGTGGGGCGGTGTGTGGTACGAGGTCAAAGCCGTCGGCCGCACGGCCGACGAGAGCGAAACCCGGCTGATGATCCCGCTGGACCGGGACCGGGACCAGTTGGCCGACAGCTGGGAGGACGGCAAGGGCGTCGACGTCCGGGTCGTCGCCGCCCTGCTGGTGGTATACTTGATGAGTACTAGGGACGCTGAAGAGCCGGTGACCGTTTGGCCGCCACCAATCGTCGATGAGGCTCCGCCGCTGCCGGTAACGCCGCCGGTAAACGTGGATCAGCCCCACCAGGGCCTGGCCACGATCCACTGCGCCCTG